>NZ_CAKRXI010000021.1 GCF_934424005.1 uncultured Blautia sp. | reverse complement strand
AACAGCTTAAGCAACAAGATGGATAATTCCTTACTGGCTGTAAGGGATATTAACCATAAATATATTGTAGTAGAGAAAAAGTTGAATAAAGGTAGTGCTATCAGATTTATTAGAGGAACAGAGGGAAAAATAAAAAAAATAAACTTTAATGATGATTTATATGATGCTGAAGGTTTAGTTGAATTAAAAGTTTATTGTAAAGAGGGAGATATCTGTCATGACTTAAAGTCTAGTAATGATAGACTTGGTCATATAATTACACAGGCAGATAATGCGGAAATGGCAATTAAAATTGCAGAAGCGGTTTTAAGTAAAATTGAAATAATAATTGAAAAAGTTTGATTTGTTTTAATTTGATTCATTAAAGATAAGTTATAAAGAACACAATGTAAAGGTGATGCTATTAAACTAAGGGAGGAAAAAAATGTCATTGTTTACAAATAAAACACTCATGATTACCGGAGGTACAGGATCTTTCGGAAATGCAGTTTTAAATCGTTTTTTAAAAACAGATATCGGAGAAATCCGTATCTTTTCACGTGATGAGAAGAAGCAGGATGATATGCGTCATGAATACCAGGCGAAGATGCCTGAGGTGGCTGACAAGATCAAGTTTTACATTGGAGATGTTCGTAGTTTAGAATCTGTTAGAGGTGCAATGCACGGTGTGGATTACATTTTCCATGCAGCAGCGTTAAAGCAGGTTCCGTCCTGTGAGTTCTTCCCAATGGAAGCAGTTCGTACTAATGTAATTGGTACAGAAAACGTTCTGACTGCAGCAATCGAGGAAGGTGTAGAATCTGTTATCTGCCTTTCTACAGATAAGGCTGCATATCCGATTAATGCAATGGGTATTACTAAAGCAGTTGAAGAAAAAGTTGCAGTAGCAAAGAGCCGTATGTCCGGAAAGACAAAGATCTGCTGTACTCGTTATGGTAATGTTATGTGTTCTCGTGGATCTGTTATTCCGCTGTGGATCGATCAGATTAAAGCGGGCAATTCTATTACAGTTACAGAACCGTCCATGACACGTTTTATCATGAGTCTTGATGAGGCAGTTGACCTGGTACTTTTTGCTTTTGAACATGGTGAAAATGGAGATCTTCTTATCATGAAGGCGCCTGCTTGTACAATCCAGACTCAGGCAGAAGCTGTTTGTGAATTGTTTGGTGGTAAGAAGGAAGAAATCAAAGTAATCGGTATCCGTCATGGTGAGAAGATGTATGAGACACTGCTCACAAATGAGGAATGTGCCAAGGCAATCGATATGGGAGATTTCTACAGAGTTCCGGCAGATAACAGAGGCCTGAATTATGATAAGTACTTCAAAGAGGGCGATGATAAGAGAAACACTCTTACAGAGTTCAACAGCAACAATACCAGAAGACTGAATCTTGAAGAGACTAAAGCTACAATTGCGAAGCTTCCATATATTCAGGAAAGACTTGCGGAGGAAAACTAATGTACGATTTTAAATGGAAAAATGATGGCCGTACAAAGGTAATGATTGGCTGCGGAACGCGTCCGGAGATTATCCGTCTTGCTGCGGTTATCAAAAGATGTAGAGAATATTTCGATTGTTGTGTTGTATATTACAATCAGAACTGGGATCGTAATCTTTCTACTGTTTTCTGGGAAGATTTTGAGTTGAAAAATACATTTGGAGAATTTGGTCCGGATATCCTGGTATCTGTTGTTGGAGATAATCTTGGAGTAACATGTGGTAATATCCTTGGAAGATCTTTTGAGATTCTTTCTGAACTGCAGCCGGATGGTTATCTTGTATTAGGAGATACCAATTCCTGTCTTTCTGCAATTTCAGCAAAGAGACTTCATATTCCACTGTTTCACATGGAAGCAGGAAACAGATGTAAAGACGAATGCCTTCCGGAAGAAACAAACCGCCGTATCGTAGATGTTATTTCTGATGTAAACCTGTGTTATTCTGAGTTTGCACGTAAATATCTTGCTGATACAGGGCTTCCAAAGGAGAGAACATATCAGACAGGTTCTCCAATGGCTGAGGTTCTTCGCATGAACCTTGAGAAGATCCAGAAGAGTGATGTACTCGAAAGACTCGGTCTTGAGAAGGATAAATACATACTCCTTTCCGCCCACCGTGAGGAAAACATTGATTCCAAAAAGAACTTCTTAAGCCTGTTCACAGCAATCAATGCACTGGCAGAGAAGTATGATATGCCGATTCTGTATTCCTGTCATCCACGTTCCAAGAACAGACTGGAAAAGAGTGGATTTAAGCTTGATCCGCGTGTACGTGTAAATGAGCCACTTGGTTTTAATGATTATAACAAACTGCAGATGAACGCACTGGCAATTGTTTCTGATTCCGGAACTTTGCCGGAGGAATCTTCTTTCTATCTTTCCATCGGTCATCCGATCGCGGCAGTATGTATTCGTACATCCACTGAACGACCGGAAGCATTAGAAGCAGGAGATTTTATTTTAGCCGGTATTACAACAAAAGAACTTTTAAATGCTACTGACATGGCAATCAAAATGAAACAGGATGGAGTTCTTGGAAAACCTTGCCCGGATTATGTGGACGAAACTGTATCCATGAAGGTTGTTCGTATTATTCAGGGTTATGTTAATGTAGTCAACAAGATGGTTTGGAGAAAAGACCAGAATTAGGGGAAACGTATGAATATTTTAGTTACGGGTGCAAAGGGTATGGTTGGAACTGCCCTTGTAAATAACTTAAAGAATATCAGAGATGGCAAGAACAGAACGAGGCCGGGGATCAAGGTGGATGAGATTTATGAATACGATCTGGATTCTACTGCAGAAGAACTGGATGAATACTGTAAGAAAGCTGATTTTGTTTTTAACCTGGCAGGTGTAAACCGTCCGGAAAATCCGAAAGACTTTATGAAGGGAAACTTTTGTTTTGCTTCACAGCTTCTGGATAACCTTAAGAAATACGATAACAAAGCACCGATCATGCTTTCATCTTCTATTCAGGCTACACTGGCAGGAAGATTTGGGAATTCTGAATACGGACAGTCAAAAAAGGATGGTGAAGAACTGTTCTTTGACTATGCAAAAGAAACATGGGTGAAAGTAGCGGTTTATCGTTTTCCGAACCTGATGGGCCACTCCAGACCGAAGTATAATTCAGCTGTATCTACTTTCTGTTGGGCTGTTGCAAACGATGAGCCTTTTACAGTAAATGACAGATCTACAGAGCTGGAGCTTCTTTATATTGATGACTTAGTAGAGGGAATGTTTGACCTTCTGGAAAGTAAAGAGCAGTATTGTGACTTTGATGGAACGGAAACAGTACTCAAAGAGGATGGAAGATACTGCTGTGTTCCGGTGACGCATAAAGTAACGTTAGGTGAGATCGTGGATCTTTTGCAGCAGTTCAAAGAGCAACCAGTTAGTCTGATGATGCCAAAGATGCCGGAAGGCAGTTTTGCTAAGAAGCTGTTTTCTCTGTATCTTTCTTATCTTCCGGCAGACAAATTTAAATATGCCATGAAGATGAATTGTGATGACAGGGGTTCTTTTACACAACTTGTTCATACACAGGATTGTGGACAGGTGTCTATTAATATTTCCAAGCCAGGAATTACTAAGGGACAGCACTGGCACAACAGCAAATGGGAACAGTTTATTGTAGTCCATGGACATGGACTGATCGAAGAGAGAAACATCAATACAGGTGAGAAGGTTTCGTTTGAGGTCTCCGGAGATAAGATTGAGGCAATCTATATGATTCCGGGATGGACTCATAACATTATCAATCTGAGTGACACAGAGGATCTTGTAACAGTTATGACCTGTAATGAGATCTTCGATCCAGAACATCCGGATACATTTGGAGAACCGGTGTAAAAATGAAGAATGCAGGGGCAATGCCCCTGCATGACTTAATTCTGGGTGTATTTACGAATGTAGTCCTCAGCCTGATTTAAGGAGAGGTTATAACTTTGTATAAGCTGTTTGGTAATTTGTTCATGTGTAGCGTAAGGTTTTAGAGCTGAGATCATAATCCGAATACCGTTTTCTCGTTCTTCGGCACGACCCTCATTTGTTGCATTTTCAATAATTACATCTGTTTCAAGTTTTAATAGATTACCACGCATAATAACATCCTCCAGTCTTTTTCTAATTGGTTCATGATCCTTGAAAATGTGGTTTATGACCCTTTGAATCATATTGACCATATAACAAAAGTATTCTTTGTTTTCCGCAACCATTGGCTCATAATAAAGAGTCTGTATGAGATCGGAAAATTCGTCCAGTAGAGCCTGAAGCCGACTGGGGTTATCGTTTAGTAAAAGTTTGTCGTGTTCATATCTTATGATATAGAATGGCAGAAACAAAATCAAGTGTTTTTGGAACATTTCTTCAAGAGAATAATTCTGAATATGCAAGACAAATGGCTTATACAGTATGCTGCTCCCATCAGGATAATGGATGGTTATTTCATGAGATGTGCGGCTGTAAGTGCCGCGAAGGTACAGGACGCAGGAGCGTGGATAATACATATGTAAGTTCTTGTCTGCTTTGACAAGGTTATCTATACCGACAGCAGTATCGTATTCCAGCATGCGGATATGCATATGTGAATCGCTGGTACTTTGAAGCTCGAAATGGTAACGTGCATCCGTGATCTTGAGATTGGAATCCGTGATCTTCATGCCCTGCAGGGTGTAAAATTCATTACGGTATTGATCAATGGTGGTGTCCATAGGATATGAAATTCCGTAGATTTCGTTAATGAGAGGAAAGATGAGCTGTGGGATCTTTTCCAGAGCGGTGCGAAAGACGTCATCGAAGACTTTGGTGTCGTTCTTTTTCTCAGAATTGTTGGTGTTTTCCAAATAAACGGTCCTTTCTTATAGTTTAAGTATCGTTCTCTTTAGTTGGGAATATTAAAAGAAATATCACAGATATCCAGATATGTGCTATGGATATAAGATAGCATAAGCAGTTGTAGTTCGCAACAAAAAGTGTTCGACAAATGTTCGTGTAATATGACAATAAATAATTTATAGAAACAAAGGAGTTAAGAAATTTATGTGTGGAATTGTAGGTTTTAGCGGTGTGCAGCAGGCAGCACCGATTCTTTTGAGCGGGCTGTCAAAGCTGGAATACAGAGGATATGACTCATCAGGAATTGCTGTTCGTGATGGTGATAAGCTGGCGGAGGTTGTAAAGGCAAAGGGACGTCTTGGAAATCTGGCTGAAAAAACGGATGAGGGAAGGGCTCTTCGTGGTACCTGTGGAATTGGGCATACACGCTGGGCAACGCATGGTGAGCCAAGCCAGATCAATGCACATCCGCATGTTTCTGGTAATTGTACGCGTTCTGGTTCCGGCGAAGTGGAATCCGAAGTAGTCGGAGTACATAATGGAATCATTGAGAATTATGCGGAGTTGAAAGATAAGCTGTTAAAGCATGGCTATACTTTTTATAGTGAGACAGATACGGAAGTTGTGATCAAGCTGGTGGATTATTATTACAGAAAGTATAATCTTGGTCCGGTGGATGCAATCGCAAAGACAATGGTGCGTGTCCGTGGTTCTTATGCGCTGGAGCTGATGTTCAGGGATTATCCGGGTGAGATCTGGGTGGCTCGAAAAGACAGTCCAATGATCATTGGTATTGCAGACGGGGAGACTTATGTGGCTTCGGATGTGCCGGCAATCCTCAAATACACCAGACAGGTTTATTATATTGGAAATCTGGAGTTTGCCAGACTGACACCGGGCGAGGCGCATTTCTACAATCTTAATGGTGAAGAAATCGAGAAACAGACGACTCAGATCAAATGGGATGCGGAAGCGGCTGAGAAGGCAGGCTTTGAGCATTTTATGATGAAAGAGATCCATGAGCAGCCTAAGGCTATTCAGGATACTCTGAATTCTGTTATTAAAGATGGAGCCATTGACTTTTCAGGGCTGGAATTAACGAAGGAAGAAATCCTGAGTTTTGAGCAGATCTATATTGTGGCCTGTGGATCAGCATGGCATGTAGGTATGGCCGCACAATATGTCCTGGAGGATATGGCGAGGATTCCGGTAAGAGTGGAACTGGCGTCGGAATTCCGTTACAGACCGATGGCATTGAATCAGAATGCGCTTGTTATTGTGATCAGCCAGTCCGGCGAGACAGCAGATACGCTGGCGGCGCTTCGTCTTGCAAAAGAAACGGGAATGACAACTCTGGCAATCGTGAATGTGGTCGGAAGCAGTATTGCACGTGAAGCGGACAAGGTGTTCTACACACTTGCAGGTCCGGAGATTTCAGTGGCAACAACAAAAGCCTATAGTGCGCAGCTTGCAGCAATGTACTGTATTGCGGTGGAGTTTGCTTTTGTAAGAGGCAAGATCACGGAAGAGCAGTATGCATATTATATTTCAGAACTGCTCACGATCGCTCCGAAGATCAATAAGATACTGGAAGACAAAGAGAGACTGCAGTGGTTTGCGGCTAAATATGCCGGTGCGCATGATGTGTTCTTTGTCGGAAGGGGAATTGATTATGCGGTTTCCCTGGAGGGCAGTCTTAAATTAAAGGAGATCTCCTATATCCATTCAGAGGCATATGCTGCGGGAGAACTGAAGCATGGAACGATCAGTCTGATCGAGCCGGGAACATTGGTGATCGGTGTGCTGACGCAGAGTAAACTGTATGAGAAGACCATGAGCAATATGGTTGAGTGCCGAAGCCGTGGCGCATATCTGCTGGGTCTGACAACTTATGGGAAATATGAGATTGAAGAGACCGTGGATTTTGCTGTGTATGTGCCGCGAATCGACGAGTACTTTGCAGGAAGCCTGGCAGTGGTACCGCTGCAACTGCTTGGATATTACGTGAGCGTGGCAAAAGGACTGGATGTAGATAAGCCGCGAAATCTCGCCAAGAGCGTGACAGTGGAATAAACAATTGCTTTACGGAAAAATGGTTTCATGATATCATTAATTTTACATATTAATGGTTTTGTGGAACCTTTTTCTACAGGCTTAAATAATTTAAAGGTTCTGACACTCACAGATGTCAGGTTCGATGAATATTTTGGCTTCACAGATGCAGAAGTAAGAGACATGCATGCGTAATATTGTTAAATATGGAATTGCCTGTTACAAAAAGAATTGCAGGGTGGTATTGGGGTAATTATTAAAAGACATCACAGTCGGACAGGAGGAATTTTTATGAGTAGATTAAATAATCTTTGCAGCAGGATGATTGAGTTTTACAGAGATGATCCGGCGAGAATCCAGCACTTTATAAAGGTGCACAGCTTTGCTAAGCTGATCGGGGAGGAAGAGCATCTGGATGAGAAGCTGCTCTATATTCTGGAAGCGGCAGCTTATGTACATGATATTGGAATCCGTCCGGCGGAGGCTAAATTTGGCAGATGTGACGGTAAACTCCAGGAGCAGGAAGGTCCGGCAGAGGCAGAGAAAATGCTGAAGAGTCTTGGGTTTGAGCAGGATGTGATCGAAAGGGTATCCTATCTTGTCGGACACCATCATACATACACGGATGTTGATGGAATGGATTATCAGATTCTTGTGGAGGCTGATTTTCTGGTGAATTATTTTGAAGATCACCTGGAGACGGAATCGATTAAAAAGAGTGTGAAGAAAATCTTTAAGACGGAGACCGGAATCCGGATTGCAACGGAAATGTTCTTCCCGGAAGAATTCCAGATGTCAGATACCTGGGCACAGGATGGTCTCCAGGAACTGGATGATTTTATCGAATCCCAGGGAATTTATATTCGTCAGTGAACAAGTATCATAGTCGGGGGCTTTGACTCGACATCATATAAAATGATCCTAAGGCATTGTATTTGGAACTCTCCGGTATCCGGGGAGTTTTTCTATTGTATAATTCTGGGATTTAGTCTATAATATACTAGCATTATTGGGAGTTTGTAGTCAATATAATTCAAGGAGAGGACTTATTATTATGAGAGCTGAAGTTGTGGCTATGACGGGTGAGAACCTGGATATGGATGCCATAAAAAAGGCAGGAGACATTTTGAAGGCGGGTGGATTGGTCGCGTTTCCTACTGAGACAGTATATGGACTTGGTGGAAATGCACTGGATCCGCAGGCTTCCATGAAAATATACGCAGCGAAAGGAAGACCGTCAGATAATCCGCTGATCGTACACATCGCAGAGCTGGAGCAGTTAGAGAAGATTACGACAGAGATACCTGAGGGAGCAAAGATCCTTGCTGAGAAATACTGGCCGGGGCCGCTTACCATGATTCTCCCGAAAGCGGATATCGTGCCACGGGAGACTACCGGTGGTCTGGACAGTGTGGCAGTTCGTTTTCCAAGTGACAAAATAGCACAGGAGCTGATCAAAGCCGGCGGCGGTTTTGTGGCAGCACCGAGTGCCAATACGTCGGGCAGACCTAGCCCGACTATGGCAGAGCATGTGGAAGAAGATCTTGGAGATGCCATTGATATGATCATCGATGGCGGCCAGGTTGGCATCGGCCTGGAGTCAACGATCGTTGATTTTACAGAAGATGTTCCGGTCGTTCTGCGTCCGGGATATATTTCACTGGAAATGCTTCAGGAGACACTCGGAGACGTACGGATGGATAAGGGACTTCTGATTACAGACAGCAGTGTACATCCGAAAGCACCGGGAATGAAATATCGTCATTATGCGCCGAAAGCGGATCTTTCCATCGTAGAGGGTGCGGAAGAAGAGGTTGTCAGCTGCATCAATCGTCTGACAGAAGAGGCAGCGGCCAAAGGTATGAAAGTTGGAGTCATTGCAACGGATGAGACGAAAGAACGGTATGCACATGCTGATGTGTTAAGTATCGGAAGCAGAGAAGAAGAAGAGACAATCGCACATCATCTGTATGAAGTCCTGAGAGATTTTGATGATGACAGAGTGGATGTGATCTATTCGGAGGCGTTTTATACGCCGAAAATGGGGCAGGCTATTATGAACCGTCTTCTAAAGGCGGCAGGACATAAAATCATAAATGCACAGGAGGAAAAGAAATGATAGCATTAGGATGTGACCATGGCGGTTATGAACTGAAACAGGAAATTATTAAATATTTAGAGGAGAATAATATCGAATATAAAGACTTCGGATGTGACAGTACAGATTCTACGGATTATCCGATCTATGCCAAAAGAGTAGCCATTGCGATTCAGAATGGTGACTGTGAAAAAGGTATTCTGATCTGTGGAACAGGCATCGGTATTTCTATCACAGCAAATAAATTCAAAGGTATTCGTGCAGCTCTTTGTTCCGACTGCTTCAGTGCAGAGGCAACAAGACTTCATAACAATGCCAATATTCTTGCAATGGGCGGCAGAGTAGTCGGACCTGGACTGGCAGTCAAGATCGTGGATACATTCCTGAATACACCGTTCTCAGAGGAAGAACGTCATATCCGCAGAATCAAACAGATCGAAGAGGATACAGATATCACAGACGCTTATCCGGAAATCTAAAAACAGGGGAGGTTTTTACGGTGGCTGTACATATCAAAAAACGTGAGGATTATATTTCCTGGGACGAGTATTTTATGGGAGTGGCAATGCTCTCCGGAATGCGTTCCAAGGATCCGAATTCACAGGTGGGTGCCTGTATTGTCAGCAATGATAACAAGATTCTTTCCATGGGTTATAATGGATTTCCAAAGGGCTGCTCAGATGATGAATTTCCGTGGGCACGGGAAGGGGATCCGCTGGATACGAAATATCTGTATGTGACGCACAGCGAACTGAATGCGATCCTGAATTACCGGGGTGGAAGTCTGGAAGGTGCAAAGCTCTATGTTTCGCTTTTTCCGTGCAATGAATGTGCCAAGGCGATCATCCAGGCAGGGATCAAAACGGTTGTGTATGACTGTGACAAATACGAGCACACACCGTCTGTCATTGCATCCAAAAGGATGCTGGATGCGGCGGGGGTAAGATATTACAAATATAATCGGACAGGAAGGGAAATCAAACTTTCTGTGTAAAAATGGTGAAAAAATGATTCCAGGGCGTTTACTTTGGGGTTGACACTCGGATTATTTTTATTTAAAATAAGATAAGTTCGGATGAATTAAGAGTTATCCGGCTTATTTTAATAAGTTTATGAGCGATGAAGAGAATAGTACATGAGGAGCAATCTCAGAGAGGAATCCATATGGTGTGAGGATTCTGTGCGTGAATCATGGAACCGGCCTCTGAGCTCCATGTGATTGAAGCATGGCGTGTTTCCTGCGTTAAAGGATCTAGAGAGAACGATTCCATATGGGATTGTTAATTAGGGTGGTACCGCCGAAGTCCTTCGGTCCCTTTACCGGGATCTGAAGGGCTTTTTTTGATGCTTTTTATCCCGGCATGTATCTGGTCGGAGTTTTTTGATTCCGGCATCATCATATTAAAAAGGAGAAAAGAACTATGGCAAAGAAATTAGTTGAAGCGATCACTTCCATGGAAGACGATTTTGCACAGTGGTATACAGACGTTGTCAAAAAAGCGGAACTGTGCGGCTACACAAGTGTAAAAGGATGCATGGCAATCAAACCGGCAGGTTATGCGATCTGGGAAAATATCCAGCATGAACTGGACCGCAGATTCAAAGAAACAGGTGTACAGAATGTGTACATGCCGATGTTTATTCCGGAATCTCTTCTGCAGAAAGAAAAAGATCACGTAGAAGGATTTGCACCGGAAGTAGCGTGGGTAACACATGGTGGACTGAATGAACTGCAGGAGCGTCTCTGCGTTCGTCCGACTTCTGAGACTCTGTTCTGCGATTTTTATCAGAAAGACATCCAGTCCCATAGAGATCTGCCGAAGGTCTATAATCAGTGGTGTTCTGTAGTACGTTGGGAAAAGACAACCCGTCCGTTCCTTCGTTCCAGAGAATTCCTGTGGCAGGAGGGACATACTGCTCATGCAACAGCAGAAGAAGCAGAAGAAAGAACGATCCAGATGCTGAATTTGTATGCTGATTTCTGCGAAGAAGTTCTGGCAATTCCGGTAATCAAAGGTCAGAAAACAGACAAAGAAAAATTTGCAGGTGCAGTAGCAACTTACACAATTGAGTCTCTGATGCACGATGGAAAAGCACTTCAGTCCGGTACCAGCCATAACTTTGGTGACGGATTTGCAAAAGCATTCGGCATCCAGTACACAGACAAAGATAACACACTGAAATATGTGCATCAGACATCCTGGGGTATGACAACACGTATGATCGGTGCGATCATCATGGTTCATGGTGATAACAGCGGACTTGTTCTGCCTCCGAGAATTGCTCCGACACAGGCTGTTATCATTCCGATTCAGCAGCGTAAAGAGGGTGTTCTGGAAAAGGCAGATGAACTGTTTGCAGCACTCAAAGCAGCTGGCATCCGTGTTAAAGTTGATGACACAGACAGAAGCCCGGGATTCAAATTTGCTGAGCAGGAAATGAGAGGAATTCCGGTTCGTATCGAATGTGGCCCGAAAGATATCGAGAACGGACAGGCTGTTATCTGTCGTCGTGATACAAGAGAAAAATATGTGGTTTCTTTCGAAGAGCTTGCTGCCAAAGTACAGGAAGTTCTGGATACCATGCAGAAAGATATGCTGGAGCGCGCACGTGCACATCGTGATGCACACACATATGTTGCAACGAATTATGAAGAATTCAAAGATACCATCAACAACAAACCTGGCTTTGTAAAAGCTATGTGGTGCGGAAACCGTGAATGCGAAGACAAGATCAAAGAAGATGTTCAGGCAACATCCAGATGCATGCCGTTTGAACAGGAACACTTGAGCGATGTCTGCGTATGCTGCGGAAAACCGGCTAAGAAGATGGTTTACTGGGGAAGAGCATACTAATATGAAATTAACGATTCCTTCCAATGCGGAAAAAATACTGCACATTTTAGAGGAAAACGGTTATGAGGCTTATGTTGTCGGTGGATGCGTCAGAGATTCTATTCTGGGACGCAACCCCAACGACTGGGATATCACCACATCTGCTTCTCCGCAGCAGGTGAAGGAACTGTTCCAGCGCACGGTGGATACCGGATTGCAGCATGGAACAGTGACCGTATTAATGGATAAAGAAGGCTATGAAGTAACGACGTATCGTGTGGATGGAGATTACGAAGATGGACGCCATCCAAAGCAGGTCATGTTTACTTCGAGTCTGGAAGAAGATCTGAAACGAAGAGATTTTACGATCAATGCAATGGCATATCATCCGGAAAGAGGTCTTGTAGATCTTTTTCATGGAATGGAAGATATGGAGCATAAAATCGTACGCTGTGTCGGTGATCCGATGGAGCGTTTTCATGAAGATGCACTTCGGATCCTGCGTGCAGTGCGCTTTTCCGCACAGTTGGGATTTACAATTGAAGAAAAAACGAAGGCTGGTATTCAGGCACTGGCACCGAATCTGAAATGTGTCAGTGCAGAGCGAATCCAGACAGAGCTGGTGAAGCTTCTGGTGTCACCACATCCGGATTATCTCCGAGTGGCTTATGAAACCGGAATTACCAGAGAATTTCTACCGGAGTTTGATGCATGTATGGAGACTGAACAGAATACTCCGCATCACTGTTATACAGTAGGAGAACATATTCTTCACAGTCTGCTTCTGGTGCGGCCGGACAAAGTCCTTCGGCTGACGATGCTACTTCATGATATTGCGAAGCCAGTGATGCGAAAGACCGATGAAAATGGGCGTGATCATTTCAAGATGCATGCACCGGAAGGTGAAAAAATGGCCAAAAGCATTCTTCGCCGGCTGAAATTTGACAACGATACGATCAGTAAAGTCTCCAGACTGATCAAATATCATGACGACCGCCCGATGCCGGAAATGCGTTCGGTAAGACGTGCGGTGAACCGGATCGGAGAAGATCTGTTTCCGATGTATCTCGAAGTACAGGAGGCGGATATGCTTGCCCAGAGTGAGTATCGCCGAGAGGAAAAATCTGCCCGACTGAAAGGGGTGGCAGAGTGTTATCATAAGGTGGTAGAGGAGAAACAATGCGTTTCGTTAAAGACACTTGCCGTGACAGGAAGAGATTTGATCCAGGCCGGATATAAGCCAGGACCGGAACTCGGAGAGGTGTTGAAGGAGATGCTGGAACATGTGCTCGAAGAACCTTCCGATAATACAAAAGAGAAGTTAATGGAATTTATAAATAAAGAAAAATATTAAAAATTTAGACAGTACATTTGTATGTCGAAATTCCTGCAAGGAAAGAGAATATTAATTAATGGACCATACATTTGTATATCGGATTTTCAACAGGCTTCGGAATGGGAGTTATCTAAGATATAACCTGACTGCGAAAAGCATTCATAAAAATTGCAAACTTGCCTGAAGGCTCAGACAGAGCAATTTTTATTCATAAGGCAGCCAGAACATATCTAAGAAAACTCGACATTCCTGCAGAAAGTTGAAAATCCTGATATACAAATTGTATGGTCTTTTTTTTCTATGTTGGAATAGCGGGACTGATATACGAATGTACTGTCGTTTATTACGTATTATATTTTTTATAAATCCCGCCCGGGAAGGGCAAGGACTGGACCGTGCGTATGACACTAAAAACAAATAGCACCGCAGGCGCGAGCAGGGAATCACGGCAGTGCATAGAAAATGTATAGGCAGGAAAGATTCTGACTTAGATATAGATGTTAGGTATTTTAAATTCGCAGGAAGAGGAGAAAATCGGCGCTGAATTTGCGTTTTCTGCAGGAGCTTTCGGAAGTCCTTGGTCATGTTCTGACTGTGTTATCACACCCAAATGCATTGTCTGAGCATCGCGAGTTATACATTTGGGTGTGATGCTTTTAACAGGCAGGTTATGGCCTAGTACTTCCAGGCGACGAAGCCTTAGCAAATTCAGTGTCGATTTTCATCCCTTCCGTAATTTAAAGATAACTATTTTTTCATAACAGAATCTATTACTTCCCCATACATTTTCTGGATTCCCCCTACATAAGATAGAAGGTATAAAATCAAGAGGGGGATTTTTATTTGTATGATTATGGACTCAGCACACTGGAGCAGTATGGCCTCACCGCCGAATCTACAGCCCGGACACGTGGCGGACTTCTGTGCCATACAGAAAAAGGACTTGTCATTGTAAAAGAATTCAAAGGAACAGAAAAAAAACTACAGAAACAACAGGAATTGCTTCTGCAGATCCAGAGTCAGGGCGGCAAGGTGGACTGCTATATTCCAAATCAGGAAGAAAACCTGGTCAGCCGCGACCGTGATGGCATTCCATATACAATGCAGTACTGGTATGAGGGCAGAGAATGCGATACACGTTCCAAAGAAGACATTTTCAAAAGTATTCGCGCCATGGCAGAACTGCATCAGCGCATGCATATGCCGACTGTAGAATATTATGTAGAACCGTCGTTGGAAAATGGATATCTGCGGCATAATCAGGAATTAAAAAAAATCCGCAGTTTTATCAGAAAACGGGGGCCATCCAGTCCTTTTGAAAAAATATATCTGGCAACAGTAGAAGATTTCCTGAGAGACGGAGAAGAGGCGTATGCAGCATTAAGAGAGTCTGGTTATCAGGAACTTCGCCGGAAAGCAGAAACGGAGGGTGAAGTCTGCCACGGAGAATATAACCAGCATAATGTTTTGATCTTAAAAAATGGAACTGCAGTTACAAACTTTGAACACTGGGGATTTGACACGCAGATGGCTGATCTGTATCGCTTCATGAGAAAAATTCTCGAGAAATACAACTGGGATGTTCGCTTTGGAAAAGAAATGCTGAAAGTATATCATGAGATAAAACCCGTGAGCAGAGAAGAATGGACAAATCTTAAGATTCGATTCAGTTATCCTGAAAAATACTGGAAACTTGCAAATTATTATTATACGCATCGCAAAACATGGATTTCTGTGAAAAATACAGAAAAACTGCAGAATCTGATACGACAGAGAGAGGCGTGGAAACGATATTGTACTTCCTTTTTCTTCTGAAGAGGTGTATAATATAGAACTATCAAAGACAGCAATGAAACTGTCGAAAATACATTGTACAGGGAGGTATTTTAGTATGGATTACAAAGAGGTTTATGAGCAGTGGATTGCAAACCCATACTTCGACGAAGCAACAAAAGAGGAATTGAAAAATATTGCAGGTGACGAAAATGAGATAAAAGAACGTTTTTATATGGATCTGGAGTTTGGTACAGCTGGTCTTCGTGGAATCATCGGAGCCGGAACCAATCGTATGAACATCTATGTTGTCAGAAGAGCAACACAGGGCCTTGCAAACTATATTGCAAAAGTAGATAAGAAATCCCAGGGCGTTGCAATCGCATATGATTCCCGTCATATGTCACCGGAATTTGCACAGGAAGCAGCTCTTTGTCTTGCAGCAAACGGAATTAAAGCGTATATCTTTGAGACATTAAGACCTACACCGGAGCTTTCTTTCGCGGTACGTCATCTGGGATGTGTTGCCGGTATCAATGTAACTGCAAGCCATAATCCACCGGAATACAATGGATACAAAGTATACTGGGAGGACGGTGCACAGATCACACCGCCACATGACAGCGGAATCATGGGAGAAGTTAAGGCAATTTCCGATTGGAATACCGTTAAGACTATGGACAAGGCTGAAGCAGAAAAAGCAGGCCTTTTTGAGGTGATCGGCAAAGAAGTGGACGATGCATACATGGCAGAACTGAAGAAACAGGTTATTCATATGGATGCTATCCAGGCAGAAGGAAAGAACCTGAAGATCGTGTACACACCACTTCATGGAACTGGTAACATTCCTGCAAGAAGAATCCTCAAAGAACTTGGATTTGAGAACGTTTATGTTGTCAAAGAACAGGAACTGCCGGATGGAGATTTCCCAACAGTAAGTTATCCGAATCCGGAAGCCGCAGAAGCTTTTGAACTTGGTCTGAAGCTTGCAAAAGAAGTAGATGCAGATCTTGTTCTTGCAACAGACCCGGATGCAGACCGTCTTGGTGTTCGTGTCAAAGACAAAAACGGAGAATATCATGACCTGACAGGAAACATGTCCGGATGCCTTCTTGCAAACTATGAGATCAGCCAGCGCAAAGCCGTAAACGGAAGCCTTCCGGAGGACGGAGCACTGATCAAGACGATCGTTACTACCAACCTTGCAGATGCAATCGCCAGGGGTTATGGTGTAAAACTGATCGAGGTTCTTACAGGATTTAAGTTTATCGGACAGCAGATCCTTGGATTTGAAAAGAGCGGAAAAGGATCTTATCTCTTTGGATTTGAAGAGAGCTATGGCTGCCTGATCGGTACATATGCACGAGATAAGGATGCAATCGTTGCGACAATGGCACTTTGCGAAGCAGCAGCATATTATAAGACGCAGGGTAAGACTCTGTGGGATGCAATGATCGAGATGTATGAACAGTTTGGATATTACAAAGATGATATCAAAGCTGTAACTATGAAAGGCATTGAAGGTCTGCAGAAGATTCAGGATATTATGAATTCACTTCGCCAGAATCCGCCGGCAGAATTTGCAGGACACAAAGTGGTTGCCGTAAGAGATTACAAAGCAGACACGATCAAAAATCTGGAAACAGGCGAAGTTACACCGACAGGACTTCCGAATTCCAATGTTCTGTATTATGAACTGACAAATGATGCCTGGGTATGTGTTCGTCCGTCTGGTACAGAACCAAAAGTTAAGTTCTACTACGGAGTAAAAGGTACATCCCTGGCAGATGCAGATGAAAAATCAGCAGTCATGGGCAAAGCTGTTCTGGATATGGTTGATTCCATGATGTAAACTGGCATATGCGAGAATTTGATGATTTTATGGAAATTGTCGGGAAAATACGCAAAAATTGTCCTTGGGACAGTGTGCAGACGCATGAAAGCCTGAAAAAATATCTGCTGGAAGAAAGCAATGAGGTACTGGAAGGAATCGACCGCCTTTCAAAAGAGAATGACAGCACAAATCTTTGTGAGGAACTGGGAGATGTGCTGTTTCAGGTGGCGCTTCATAGTGTGATCGCGGAAGAAGAGGGATTTTTCACTGTTGAGGATGTGATTCGAGGCGTTTCATCCAAAATGAAATTCCGGCATCCGAAGATTTTTTCACCGGAGGATAAACAACTGGCCGGGCTTTCGTGGGAAGAGTTGAAACAATTGGAAAAAGCGACAGAAGAAGAGCCTGAAAAAGCTGAAAAGCCTTGACAATTTGACATAAAAGGTTTATATATAGTAAATAGCGTGCATATGCCAAGAAAGCATTACGCAATAAATAAGAATGAGGTTATTTAGAGGAGGAACACCATGAATAAAACAGAATTAGTAGCAGCAATGGCGAAAGAAACAAACCTTTCTAAAAAAGATGTAGAGGCTGTATTAAAATCTTTCACTGATGTTGTAGCAGACGAATTAAAAAAAGGTGGAAAAATCCAGTTAGTTGGATTCGGTACATTTGAAGTTAGCGAAAGAGCAGCTAGAGAAGGAAGAAATCCTCAGACTGGTGAAACAATGAAGATCGCAGCTTCCAAAGCTCCGAAATTTAAAGCTGGTAAAGCTCTGAAAGATATGGTAAACGCATAATCTTAAATTGTGTTTTCAGGGGGAACGGTGAGTTCCCCCTTTTGTTTATTTCAGGAGGTATTTGATAATATGAGACTGGACAAATATTTAAAGATTTCTCGTCTGATCAAAAGAAGAACAGTTGCAAACGAAGCCTGCGATGCAGGAAGAGTACTGGTCAATGATCGTCCGGCCAAGGCATCCGCGCAGGTAAAAGCCGGTGATACGATTGAAATCCAGTTTGGAAGCAAAAATGTAAAGGTTGAGGTACTGGATATCAAAGAAACGGTTCGAAAAGAAGACGCGGAAAATCTTTTTCGCTATCTTTGATCGTTTTTTGTGTCTATTGGACAGGACTCTCACATAGATTAACAGTAAATGCAGGATGGGAGCTGTGGGCTTGGAAGAGAAAAAGACAGGCAAAGTGAACAGTCTGACGCTAAAAGAGCGTAAATATGGAAAACTGACAGGTGTTCAGGACATTCATTCGTTTAATGAAAATGAGATATTGCTTCAGACTGAGGACGGGAAAGTGCAGATCAAAGGAGAGCAGCTTCATGTAAAAAGCCTTGACCTCGAAAAGGGAGAGGCTGAGATAGAAGGAAAAGTGAACAGTGTTTCTTATCTGACGAAGAATGCGCAGAAAAAAGAAGAACCTTTGCTGAAAAGGATGTTCCGGTAAGATGAGCAGTTATATCAGATTGGAAATACTGCTTTTTTTTCGCGCTTTCGAAACAGGAGTAGGGATGCTTGTTGTTTACAGGCTGACCGATATGCTGAAAAGACGTCTGTCCTGCGACAGAATATGGAACAGTACAGTGGATATTTTGTACTGGTTATTGGCTGGTTTGTTGCTTTTTGCTGCTTTATATCAGTGTAATTATGGCAGACTTCGTTTTTTTATGCTGGCAGGTGTTGCTTTTGGTGGAATTTTTGCAAATTTTGTGTTAAATAGGTTGCTATTTCTGGTAAAAAGATGTAAAATTTCATCGTATAGACATACGAAAAGACGTTTACGGTGTAATAGAAGGAGCAGACACTTTGAAAAAGTCAAAACAGAAAAAAAATAAAAAAAGAATAGCGAATAACTACCTTGGAATGGCAGCAATTGCTATTGTTGTTCTGCTTCTGCTGGGTGGACTGACTTATCAGAGCCGTACACTTAAGGCGAGGATTGCTGTATACGATGCAAAGGCATCAGCGCTCGAAGATTCTATTGCAGATGAACAGGAACGTACACAGGAAATAGATGAACAGAAAGAGTACATGCAGACGGATGAATATATAGCCGAAGTTGCCAGAGATAAGCTTGGTCTTGTCAAAGGAAATGAGATCGTATTTGAAGAAGAGAAATAAAGGAGATTTTGCAGAAAAGTTTTCTGGAACAATCTCCTTTATTTGACAGATATTTTAAAAGAACCCTCTTATAATATTTTTCTAGTGAAAGTATCGTAATACTTACCGGGAAGTATCAGGGGAGGGGGATATATGCAGGAATGGATAATTGCCATGCTCGTGATCAGTGTACTGCTGATATTGCGGGACATGGCAAAAACTATTTTGACGGGGAGAATGTCGAAAAAAGAAGAAATCTTTCCGATTGGAGAAGATCATCCTCAGAAAGAAAAAGTGGAACGCTATGCGGCAGCTTTTCAGAAACTTGCAGATACATTTTATGGAATGCCGTACAAAAAGGAATACCTGAGCAGCGGGCAGATTGAGCATATTCTGACGGATGCGAATGACCGCCTGTGCAGTAACTGTTATCATCGGGAAATCTGCTGGGGAAGTCAGGCAGAAACAATGTATCAGGGAGGAGAAGCCCTGGTACGTGCTCTTGAAAAAGATGATGAAGGAGAAATTGAGAAACTTCGTATGCAATGGGGGAGCGTATGCGGAAAATCATTGCAATATCTGGAAGAAGTGCGCGAACAGTTTCGACAGGAAAAACAGAATCTTATATGGATGAATCGTATGATCGAAAGCCGGCTGGCGGTGGCTCAGCAGCTGACGGAGACAGCTGCCATTATGGAGACGGTAGCAAATGATCTGTATGATATTTCAGCAGCGGAACCGGAATTTCAGGAAGAACTGAAAAAGAATCTGCGAAGAAAACATGTGATTTTGAAAGCTGCGTGGGTGATGGACAAGGTTGAAGGCCGCAGACAGATTTTTCTTACTCTGCGTGCCAGGAGCGGACAGTGTGTTTCTGTAACAGAGGTCGCACAGATGCTCTCAGAGTTATGTGAAAGTAATATGACGTCTGTGCAGGGAAGCCGGTGTATTGTAAATGGGGAATTTCATACGATTCATTTTGTGGAAGATGTCAGTTATCAGATGTTATACGGAGTATCCAGACTTACAAGAGAAAATGAAAAAGTATCGGGGGATAATTATATCTGCAGACAGGAAGACGGTGGAAGATTTGTGATGTGTCTGTCTGATGGAATGGGATCGGGTATGGACGCATGCAGAGAAAGTGAGATTGTAGTGGAACTACTGGAACAGTTTCTGGATTCCGGCTTTTCTCAGGAGACAGCAGCACGTATGGTAAATTCTGCGCTTGTTCTGAAAGGCAGGGAAGGAATGTTCTCTACGGTAGATATCTGCGCAGTAGATCTCTATACGGGAATCTGTGAATTTCTAAAAGCAGGTGCAGCTTCGACATTTATCAAACGTGATCACTGGGTGGAGGCTATTTCATCAGAAAGCCTTGCGGCGGGACTGGTACAGAGGATTGATTTTGACACGGCATCCAGAAAATTGTATCATGGAGATTATCTGATCATGATGACCGATGGCGTGATGGATGCGCTGCCTGTCGAATGTGAGGAAGAGACAATGAAAGAGATCATTATGGATATTCAGGACGAAACACCCAGAGAGATCAGCCGGGGAATTTTGGAACGGGCACTCGGGTACAGCGATTATCATGCGAGAGATGATATGACGGTCCTTGTAGCGAATGTGGTAAGAAAATAAACACACAGGAGAAAAGAAGATGCATAAAAATACATTGCAGAAAGTAAAAATATTTATGACTGAAACAGGAATGCTGCAAAACTGTGCAGAGATTATCCTTGGTGTTTCTGGCGGTCCGGATTCGATGACAATGCTGCATATATTGAATGAACTCAGAGATGAATTTGGCTATCGTCTCCGTGTAGTACATGTAAATCACGGAATCCGTGGAAAAGAAGCTCTGCGGGACCAGCAGATGGTGGAGAAAATATGCAGTGAATGGAAGATTCCGTGTGCAGTATACAATTATGATGTTCCCGCCCTGGCTCTCAGCTGGAAGATGGGAACTGAAGAAGCCGGACGCAAAGTGCGTCGAATCGCTTTTGAAAAAGAGAAAGGAAATGCAGTGGCGATACCGGAACAGGCACGTGTGGCGCTTGCACATAACCAAAATGATATGGCGGAAACTATGCTGCATCACCTGGCCAGGGGAACTGGAATCAGGGGGCTCTGTTCATTGAAGCCGCTGAACGGAGAAATTATTCGGCCTCTTTTGTGTTTAGAACGGAATGAAATCGTCAATTATGTAGAGGAGAACGGCATTCAGACAGTTCTGGACAGCAGTAATCTGGAAGATGATTATACGAGAAACCGTATACGACGTCACATTCTGCCGCTCATTGAGCAGGAAGTAAATCCAAGAGCAGTTTCACATATGGCAGAAGCGTCAGAAATATTCGGACAGGCAGAAGCCTATTTTACGAAGCTGGCAGGAGAAATGGCAGAAGGATACAGGAAAGCAAAAGACAGATATGTTCTGGATCATGAGTTTTTCAAAAAAGAAACAATTATCCAGACATATGTGATCAGGGAGATATTAGAAGTTACAGCCGGACATCAGAGTGACCTTACCTCTGGCCATATAAAACAGATCCGGGATCTGTATGGTATGCAGAATGGACGAAAAGCAGATCTGCCATATGAACTGGAGGCGTCCAGAGTTTATGAGGGAGTGCAGATCCGAAAGAAAAATATGATCTCAGAGTCGGATAGTGAAACAGAAGAACTGAAAATCCAAAATCTTGTTGTTCCGGGAGAAACGAAATGGAAGCAGGGATGCTTTGCTGCAAAAATTTTTTCATATAATGGTGAGAAGATTTTGGAAAAAAAGTATACGAAATGGTTTGATTGTGATAGAATAAATTGCGAACTGTCTGTCCGTACGCGCAGAAGCGGCGACTATATGGTAGTCAGCCAGAGCGGCGGGCATAAGAAGCTGACACGCTGTATGATCGATGATAAAATTCCGGGTGAACTGAGAGGGAAAATTCCACTGGTTGCCGATGGAAATGAAATTTTGTGGATCGTAGGCGGAAGAATCAATGAGCGTTACAAAATCACTTCCGAAACAGGAAGGGTATTGGAGATCACATACCAAGGAGGAAACGTACAATGAGTGAAAAAATCAAAGTCTTACTGAGTGAAGAAGAAGTGGATGCAAGAATTAAGCAGATCGCAGCCCAGATCAGCAGGGATTATGCCGGAAAGGAAATCCATCTTATCTGCGTTCTGAAAGGTGGCGTATTCTTTACCTGTGAACTGGCAAAGAGAATTACTGTTCCGGTATCACTTGATTTTATGTCAGTATCCAGCTATGGGGATGATACAAAATCCAGTGGCGTTGTAAAAATCGTAAAAGATCTGGATCAGCCGCTGATCGGCAAAGATGTTCTGATCGTGGAGGATATCATTGACTCAGGAAGAACTCTCAGCTACCTGATCGAAATCCTGAAGGGAAGAAATCCAAACAGCATCCGTCTGTGTACACTGCTGGACAAACCGGAACGCAGGGTAAAAGACGTAAAAGTAGACTACTGCTGTTTTAATATTCCGGATGAATTTGTAGTAGGATATGGTCTGGATTACGCACAGAAATACAGAAATCTTCCGTTTATCGGGGTGGTTGAATTAGAAGACCAGGATTGAAAGGAGACAGCAGCAGGTGAATAAACAGTCAGGCAGAATTGGCCTGTATTTTGTATTGATCGTGATGTTGGTTGCCGGATACTTTTATCTGAACAATCAGGTAACATCACAGAGCAGTTACTCAATGGAAAGTATGAAACAGGCAGCAGAGGATGGTAAGATTTCTTCTGCAAAAATCTACCAGAACAGGGAAGTGCCTACCGGTTCCGTTGTTGTGGATATCGAAGGTGAAGGACAGAAAAAAGTATATGTAACAGATGTTAAAGATGCACAGAAACTTCTGGAAAGTTACAACATTCATCCGGAAGTGGCAGATGTTCCGCAGGAAAGTGTATTCATGACAACGCTTTTTCCGGTACTTATTACAGGTGCACTGGTGATTTTCCTGTTTCTTATGATGAACCGTCAGATGTCAGGAGGCGGAGGTAATGCCAAAATGATGAATTTTGGAAAGAGCCGTGCCCGAATGATGCTGCCGGATGACAAAAAAGTTACATTTCAGAATGTGGCAGGTCTTCAGGAAGAAAAAGAAGATCTGGTTGAGGTTGTGGATTTTTTGAAAGCTCCACAGAAATATACAAATGTCGGAGCCAGAATCCCAAAAGGTGTGATCCTTGTGGGACCTCCTGGAACAGGTAAGACACTTCTTGCAAAAGCAGTTGCAGGAGAAGCGGGAGTTCCGTTTTTCTCTATTTCAGGATCTGATTTTGTGGAGATGTTTGTTGGTGTAGGTGCATCTCGTGTACGTGACCTGTTTGAAGAGGGTAAGAAGCATGCACCATGTATTATCTTTATTGATGAGATCGATGCAGTTGCACGACAGCGTGGAACTGGTATGGGTGGTGGCCACGATGAGAGAGAGCAGACACTGAACCAGCTTCTTGTTGAGATGGACGGTTTTGGTGTGAATGAAGGAATCATCGTAATGGCAGCTACCAACCGTGTGGATATCCTTGATCCGGCGATTCTTCGCCCTGGACGTTTTGACCGTAAGGTTGCAGTTGGCCGTCCGGACGTCAAAGGAAGAGAAGAAATCCTTCGCGTACATGCCAAAGATAAACCGCTCGGCGAGGATGTGGATCTTGCACAGATTGCGCAGACAACAGCCGGCTTTACAGGCGCTGATCTTGAGAACCTACTGAATGAGGCTGCGATCATGGCTGCAAAATCAGCTCGAAGTTATCTTACACAGATGGATATCAAGCATGCGTTCATTAAAGTTGGCATCGGTGCAGAAAAACGAAGCAAAGTTATCTCTGAAAAAGAGAAGAAGATCACAGCATATCATGAGGCAGGACATGCGATCCTTTTCCATGTGCTTCCGGATATGGATCCTGTATATACAATTTCCATCATTCCTACCGGAATGGGAGCCGCAGGATATACCATGCCGCTTCCTGAAAATGATGAGATGTTTAATACAAAAGGCAAGATGCTTCAAGATATCACAACACTTCTTGGTGGTCGCGTAGCAGAAGAAATCATCTTCGGCGACATCACTACAGGTGCTTCCAACGATATTAAACGTGCAACCGGCACTGCCCGTGCAATGGTAATGCAGTATGGTATGTCCGAGAAGCTTGGACTGATCGCTTATGGCGATGAGGGGGACGAGGTCTTCATTGGTCGTGATCTGGCTCATACAAGAAGCTACAGCGAAGAAGTCGCCAACGAGATCGACAAAGAAGTTCATGCGATCATCGACCAATGTCATGCCGATGCAAAGAAGATTATTTCTGAACATATGGATGTCCTTCATAAGTGTGCAGCACTTCTTTTAGAGAAGGAAAAGATCCAGAGAGATGAGTTTGAGGCACTTTTTACATCAGAAGAAGAAACACCTCAAGATTAGCCTATACAAAGTGTACAAAAACTAATTGCAAATTTTGTGAAGTTTGTGCACACTTTTGGCGGGGTTCATGGTACTATAATAACCGTAAAAACCCCCCAATACATTATATAGTTTTTGCTACACCCCATAAGAAGAAATACCTTCTCCAAAAAAGACAGCTTATCCCGCTGTCTTTTTTACTGTCTAAAAACAGCAGCATCGAACGAGAAAATAGGATACACTTCCGGTTCCAGAACTGCTTTACGTCAGAAAAGATTCATGATATCATTAATCAAATATGTGAGTATAATATAGCCGAGAAGGAAGAAATTCCAGATCCTATTACGTTCAAATTAAAACAAAAACATACCGGATGGCAGAGCACGCTTCCATATGAAAAATAAATTGTAACAGAGAGGTATTGCGAAGTTTATGTATTCGATTAAAACAGTCAAAGGTGATATAACAAAAATCACGGATGTACAGGCAATTGTAAATGCTGCTAATAATTCCCTTCTTGGTGGTGGCGGTGTTGATGGTGCAATCCATCGTGCCGCAGGTCCGGAACTTCTTGCAGAATGCAGGACACTTCATGGGTGTGAAACTGGAGAAGCAAAGATTACCAGGGCTTATAATCTGCCATGTGATTATGTGATCCACACAGTCGGACCGATATGGTATGGTGGAAATAATGATGAAGATAAGCTTCTTGCAAGCTGCTATTATAATTCAATGAAGCTTGCTATGGAGAATGGAATCAGAACAATTGCATTCCCATCTGTTTCTACAGGAGTGTATTGTTTTCCGGTGAAGCGAGCTGCGAAGATTGCAGTAGATACTGTTTATAGATTTCTGCAGGAAAATCCAGAGAGTTTTGATCTGGTTGAGTGGGTGTTATTTAACGACCAGGCCGCATCCGCATATGAAAAAGCAGTATCTTTAACACAAAAATAGACTGCAAACAAACCGGGAAATGCAGATCACATTTCCAATGCCAAAGTAAACTGCAAACAAAGAAATTTAGAAATGCAGATTACATTTCCGGCACAATATAAATAATACAGACAAGGAAGATTGACAATGAAGCAGGAAAACGAAGATATTGCAAGAAAAATGCAGTATATTCTGAATATGAGACCAGTATTCAACAAGGAGGCTCTTTTCAGTGACGGAACAAGATATTACAGAAATCCAACGGAGCCAAAGAGCGGCGAAAAGGTAATGATCAGCTTCAGAACCCAGAAGAATAATGTGGATACGGTATATCTCGTATCCGGAGATCAGAAATATAAAATGAAAGTATACAAAACCACAAAAGGTTTTGATTATTACGGAACAAAGATTGTGATGCCGGAAGAGATTTTTCGGTATCATTTTGAAATTCAGTATGGATGGGCTACATGCTATTACACGGAGCAGGGAGTCTGTTCTGAGCCGCAGGAATGGGCACAGTTTGAAATCTATCCAAATTATCATACACCTGACTGGGCAAAGGGTGCTGTGATGTATCAGATTTTTGTGGATCGATTCCGCAATGGCGACCCGTCCAACGATGTGGAAAGTGACGAATATGCATATATTGGTGAACACAGTGAAAAAGTGACAGATTGGTCCAAGACTCCGGCAGTTATGGGAGTAAGGGAATTCTATGGAGGAGACCTGCAGGGCATTATTGACAAACTGGATTATTTTGAAGAACTGGGCGTTGAAGTGTTGTATCTGAATCCAATTTTTGTTTCACCAAGTAACCATAAATATGATTGCCAGGATTACGATTATGTAGACCCGCATTATGGAAAAATTGTTGAAGATTGTGATGGACTGCTGGCTCCTGGTGACAGGGATAATTCACATGCGTCCAAATATATTCGCAGGGTGACAGACAAACGTAATCTGGAAGCAAGTAACCAACTGTTTGCGGAACTTGTGGAAGAGCTGCATAAACGTGGCATGAAGATTATTCTGGATGGAGTGTTCAACCATTGTGGCTCTTTTAATAAATGGATGGACAGAGAAAGAATATATGAAGGACAGGAAGGCTATGCACCGGGAGCTTATATATCTGCAGACAGTCCGTATCGCTATTTCTTTGATTTTCATGATCAGAATCGCTGGCCTTATAATCCGACTTATGATGGATGGTGGACGCATGATACACTTCCGAAATTGAATTATGAAGGTTCAGGAGAATTATATGATTATGTCCTGAAAGTGGCACAGAAGTGGGTATCTGCACCGTATAATGTGGACGGATGGAGACTGGATGTGGCAGCGGATCTGGGACACAGCAATGAGTTTAATCATCAGTTCTGGAAAGATTTCCGCAAAGCTGTCAAGGAAGCGAATCCGGAAGCACTGATTCTTGCAGAACATTATGGAAGTCCGGAAGGATGGCTGCAGGGAGATGAGTGGGATTCTGTCATGAACTATGATGCATTCATGGAGCCTGTGACGTGGTTTCTGACCGGAATGGAAAAACACAGTGATGAATACAGAGAGGATCTTTATGGAAACAGTGATGCGTTTATCGGAGCAATGAAGACGCATATGCGCTCTTTGCATATGTCATCTCTTCACACTGCGATGAATGAATTGTCAAATCATGATCATTCCAGATTCCTTACCAGAACAAATCGCAGGGTTGGACGTGTTTCCTATGCCGGAGCACAGGCGGCGTCTGAAAATATCAATACGGCGATCATGCGTGAAGCGATTGCAATACAAATGACATGGCCGGGCGCTCCTACATTGTATTATGGGGATGAGGCAGGTGTCTGCGGATTTACAGATCCGGATAACCGGAGAACTTATCCGTGGGGTCATGAAGACATGGAACTTCTGAATTTCTACAAGACCATGATCGCGATTCATAAGAAATACAAAATGCTCAGAAGCGGTTCTCTGAAATTCCTATGGAATGATTATCAGGGCCTCTGTTATGCGAGATTCTCTCATACGGAGCAGATGATCATCGTACTGAACAACCGGGATGAAGGCAGAGATGTTATGATTGAAGTCTGGCCGGCAGGAATCAGCAGACTGGAAGAATCGGTATTTACAAGGCTGGTGCAATCTTCTCAGGAAGGGTATACAGATCACCAGAAACAGATTCTGTGCCAGGCCGGATCGCTGAATCTGTATCTGCCACCGTGCAGTGTGACAGTACTGCATCATAAAGACCAGCTGTAAGATTAGAGAGTTGGTATGTTATATGAAAGCTGCAATGCAAAATTCACTTGACAGGTCAGAATGGGTATGTTACGATATCAATACTTTCACGTGGTAGAGTGGCTACGTACTAAAAAGAAAATATTATATCAAGGGAGATAGAGAGATGAAGAAAAAAGCAGTTGCAGTAGTTATGACAGCAGTAATGGCACTGGGAATGGTATCTGCAGTAAGTGTGCAGGCAGGAATAGAAGATAAGACTCTGATCGTTGGATTTGATGCGGAATATCCACCATATGGATATATGGATGAGAATGGTGAATACACAGGATTTGACCTGGAACTGGCACAGGCTGTGTGTGATCTGGAAGGTTGGGAGCTGGAGAAAAAACCAATCAACTGGGATTCCAAGGATATGGAACTGAATTCCGGATCTATTGACTGTATCTGGAATGGATTTACTATGAACGGAAGAGAAGATGATTATACTTTCTCAGAGCCGTATGTAGATAACAGCCAGGTAATCGTTGTTGCGGATGATTCCGGAATCGAGAAGCTTACAGATCTTGCCGGTAAGACTGTTGGTGTGCAGGCGGCTTCCGCAGCCCTGGATCTTCTTCAGAGTGAGGAAGAAGGCGGACAGAAAGAACTGGCAGATACCTTTGGAGCGCTGAATGAATTTGCAGATTACAATACTGCGTTCACAGAACTGCAGGCAGGGGCACTGGATGCACTGGCAATCGATGTCGGAGTTGCCAAATATCAGCTGAATTCCAGAGGAGAGGGATTCAAGATCCTTGATGAGACTCTGAATACAGAACAGTATGCGATCGGATTTAAAAAGGGTAATACAGAACTCTGTGATATCGTGAATGCAGACCTTCAGAAACTTGCAGATGATGGAACGGTTGCAGAACTTGCTGAGAAGTATGAAATCGCAGATATGGTAACACTGAAAGCTTCTGATGATGCATCGGCAGAGGATTCCAAAGATGCGGCAGATGATGCAGAAGCAGATAAAACAGAAGAAAAATAAGCAATATATAAAATACGAATACAGAATGGGATGCTTCCCGGGTTTCCGGGTGGCATCCCTCTTGTAGGTTTATGGAGGAGAGTACATGAGTTTTCAGGTAATGTTACAACAGCTTACCACGGGGTTTGGGCAGACGCTGCTGATCTTTTTTCTGACCCTGTTATTTTCCCTGCCACTTGGCATGGTTGTATATTTTGGACGTGTGAGCAGGTTCAAGCCATTAAGCTGGATCGTTAAGGCTTATATTTCCATTATGCGAGGAACACCGCTGATGCTGCAGCTGCTGCTGTGGTATTTTGGACCGTTCTATCTGTGGGGAATGAATATCGGCAATTATAAATTTACCGCGATCATTCTGGGATGTTCGCTGAATTATGCCGCATATTTTGCAGAAATCTATCGTTCCGGAATTGAGTCGATTCCGGTAGGACAGTATGAGGCAGCACAACTTCTGGGATACAATAAAAGCCAGACATTTTTCAAAATCGTATTACCACAGGTTGTAAAGATCGTGCTTCCTTCTGTGACAAATGAAGTCATTACACTTGTCAAAGATACCTCCCTTGTTTATTCGGTATCTTATATTGAGATGTTTGCGCTGGCAAAACAGATCGCAGCTGCGCAGACGACGGTTGTTCCGTTTGTGATCGCCGGGGTGTTCTACTATATCTTTAACTTTGTAGTTGCCTGGGTTATGGAATGGTTTGAAAAGAAACTGAATTACTATCGTTAGGAGGAAATGCTTTGAGTACAAGTCTTCTGGAAATGAATCATATCAAAAAAGAGTTCGACGGTCTTCAGGTACTGAAGGATGTGTCGATCCATGTAAATGAAGGAGAGGTCGTTTCAATCATCGGTTCCTCAGGCTCCGGTAAATCCACGCTTCTTCGCTGTGCGACACTGCTGACATTGATTGATGACGGTGAAGTAAGCTATATGGGAAATAAAACGGTCTGGACCGAAAATGGTAAAGTCTGTCTGCCGAATAAAACAAAATTGAAAGAGATTCAGTCCTGTTTTGGCCTGGTTTTTCAGAACTTTAATCTGTTTCCGCATTATACAGTCATGAAAAATATTACCGATGCACCGATACATGTGCAGAAGAGAAATAAAGATGAGGTTTACAGAGAAGCGAGAGATCTTCTGGCAAAGATGGGATTGTCTGATAAAGAAGATGCTTATCCGTATCAGTTGTCAGGCGGCCAGTGTCAGCGAGTTGCGATAGCAAGAGCCCTTGCGCTGAATCCGAAAATCCTGTTCTTTGATGAGCCGACTTCCGCACTTGATCCGGAACTTACCGGAGAAGTTTTGAGAGTAATCCGTTCACTGGCGGATATCCATATCACGATGGTGATCGTGACACATGAAATGAATTTTGCCCGGGATATTTCTGACAGAGTTATTTTTATGGATAAAGGTGTAATTGCTGTAGAAGGTACTCCGCAGGAAGTATTTTCTTCAAATAATGCGCGAATCAAAGAATTCCTTGGCAAATTTCATCAGGGAGAGGAATAAAGGGATTGCTTTTAATGATGCGATGTTATATAATTTCTGCGTAATGATAGGAAATCCGAGCAACCGCAGTTACCCCTGCGGTTAATCGAGTGAGATGATAGGAGTAAATACATGAGTACAGACAGATACGTAAGTCCCCTTTCAGAGCGTTATGCCAGCAAGGAAATGCAGTACATTTTTTCTCCGGATATGAAATTTCGCACCTGGAGAAGATTATGGATCGCTCTGGCTGAAACAGAAAAAGAGCTTGGCCTGAATATCACTCAGGAGCAGATTGATGAACTGAAGGCTCATAAGGATGATATCAACTATGACGTGGCAAAAGAAAGAGAACGTCAGGTTCGTCATGATGTTATGTCACACGTGTATGCATATGGTGTGCAGTGCCCAAAGGCCAAAGGTATCATTCATCTTGGTGCAACATCCTGCTATGTAGGTGATAACACAGATATCATCGTTATGGCAGAGGCTTTGAAACTGGTTCAGAAGAAACTGGTGAACGTAATTGCAGAACTGTCCAAATTTGCAGATAAATACAAAGAGCAGCCAACGCTTGCATTCACACATTTCCAGCCTGCACAGCCGACAACAGTTGGTAAACGTGCAACTCTCTGGACGCAGGAATTCCTGATGGACCTGGAGGATCTGGAATATGTGATGAGCACACTGAAACTCCTTGGCTCCAAAGGAACTACAGGAACACAGGCAAGCTTCCTTGAGCTGTTTGAGGGTGATCAGGAGACAATCGATAAGATCGATCCGATGATTGCTGAAAAGATGGGATTCAAGAGCTGCTATCCGGTATCCGGCCAGACTTATTCCCGTAAGGTAGATACAAGAGTCCTGAATATTCTTGCAGGAATCGCAGCAAGTGCACACAAAATGTCCAATGACATCCGTCTTCTGCAGCATCTGAAAGAAGTAGAAGAACCATTTGAAAAATCACAGATCGGTTCCTCTGCGATGGCATACAAACGTAATCCGATGAGAAGTGAGCGTATCGCATCTCTTTCCAGATATGTGATGGTTGATGCACTGAATCCGGCAATCACATCCGCTACACAGTGGTTTGAGAGAACTCTGGATGACTCCGCGAACAAACGTCTGAGCATTCCGGAAGGATTCCTTGCAATCGACGGTATCCTGGATCTGTGCCTGAACGTAGTAGACGGTCTGGTTGTATATCCGAAAGTAATCGAGAAACATATGATGGCAGAACTTCCGTTTATGGCAACAGAAAACATCATGATGGATGCTGTAAAAGCAGGTGGAGACCGTCAGGAGCTTCATGAACGTATCCGTGAACTTTCCATGGAAGCCGGACGTACCGTTAAAGTAGAAGGAAAGGACAATGATCTTCTTGAGAGAATCGCAGCAGATCCGGCCTTCAATCTGACGATCGAGGAACTGCGCAAATCTATGGAGCCGTCCAGATATGTCGGCAGAGCCAAAGAACAGACGGTTACATTTATTGAGAAGACTGTACAGCCGGTTCTGGATGCACACAAAGATATGCTGGGGATGACGGCAGAGATAAACGTATGATAGATCAAATAAAACACGAGGAGGAAAAAGTGTTATGATCAAAGCAGTAGTTGGAGCAAACTGGGGAGATGAAGGTAAAGGTAAAATTACTGATATGCTCGCACAGGAAGCTGATATTATCGTTAGATTTCAGGGAGGAGCCAATGCAGGACATACAATCGTCAACGATTATGGCAAATTTGCACTGCACACACTTCCATCTGGCGTATTTTATAACCATACAACAAGCGTTATCGGAAATGGTGTCGCACTGAATATTCCGGTATTTTTCAAAGAATACAATGAAGTTGTTTCAAGAGGTGTTCCGGCACCGAAGATCATGATCTCTGACCGGGCTCAGATCGTTATGCCATATCACATTCTGTTTGACCAGTACGAAGAGGAACGTCTGGGTGGTAAATCCTTCGGATCTACCAAATCCGGTATTGCACCGTTCTATTCAGACAAATATGCAAAAATCGGTTTCCAGGTAAATGAGCTGTTCCATGATGATTCCCTGAGAGAAAAAGTAGAGCGTGTTGTTGAGACTAAGAATATTCTTCTTGAGCATCTGTATCACAAACCGCTTCTTGATCCAAATGAAATCTTTGATGAACTGATGAAATATAAAGAAATGGTTGCTCCTTATGTTGGAGATGTATCTCTTTTCCTGTGGAATGCATTAAAAGAAGGCAAAGAGATCCTTCTTGAAGGCCAGCTTGGTTCTCTGAAAGATCCTGACCACGGAATTTATCCAATGGTTACATCTTCTTCTACACTTGCAGCTTATGGTGCAATCGGAGCAGGTGTACCGCCATACGAAATCAAAAAAGTCATCACTGTATGTAAAGCATACTCCAGTGCAGTAGGAGCTGGCGCCTTTGTTTCTGAAATCTTTGGTGAAGAAGCTGATGAGCTCAGAAGAAGAGGAGGAGACGGTGGAGAGTATGGTGCAACAACTGGCCGCCCGAGACGTATGGGATGGTTCGACTGCGTTGCTTCCAAATATGGCTGCCGTATGCAGGGAACGACAGATGTAGCATTTACAGTACTTGATGTACTTGGTTATCTGGATGAAATTCCGGTGTGCACAGGTTATGAAATCGATGGCAAAGTTACAACAGATTTCCCGACAACAGGTCTTCTTGAGAAAGCAAAACCGGTTCTGGAAGTACTTCCGGGATGGAAAACAGATATCCGTGGAATCAAGAGATATGAAGATCTTCCGGAAAACTGCCGTAAGTATGTTGAGTTTGTGGAGAAACATATCGGATTCCCGATCACAATGATCTCCAATGGACCAGGAAGAAACGATATCATTTACAGAAATAAATAATTTCATAAAAATTAGTTGACATGATGACGCGCCGGAGTTCGCTCCGGCGCATTTCTTAATATCTGTGACAAAGAGGTTTGTATGAAAAACTGGAAAAAATATGCTGCGATCATTGGCGTGATCGCACTACTGGTGATCTTTTGTCTTCCAATGTATTTTGCACTGAAGGGCGATTTTTCACAGAAACAATTTATGGCATCACTTTTTACTGTACTGTTTGTGGCAGTGATGTGTTATGTACTTCTTATGTTGTTCAAATATTTGAATAAGAAAAAAGAAGATCAGCAGGTGGCTGGTGAGATAAAGAATGTGATCTTTGATGTAGGAAAAGTCCTGGTAGATTATGACTGGGAGTCTTATCTGGACAGTTTTGGATTTGCTCCTGAAAAAAGAGAACGAATTGCGAATGCGACTTTTCTGAGCCCGGTATGGGAGGAACGGGATCGTGGACTGTATGAGGAAGAAGTTTATCTGAAACAGTTTCAGGAACTGGATCCACAGGATGCAGAGGATATCGAAAAAGTCATCAAAGGCAGCGGACAGACTATTCGAAAGAGACCATATGCGGATACCTGGGTAAAATATCTGAAAAGTAAGGGATATCATGTATATATCCTGTCTAATTACAGCAGTTATATGCTGGATCACACGAAAAAGGAACTGACATTCCGCAGAGAAATGGATGGAGAGGTTTTTTCCTGTTATGCTAACCAGCTGAAACCAGATGCGGAAATTTATCAGATAATTCTGAATAAATACCAGTTGAAACCGGAGGAATGTGTGTTCATCGATGATCGTCCGGAAAACTGCAGGGGAGCACAGGAACAGGAAATTCATACCATTTGTTTTAAAGATTTTAAACAGGTAACAGCAGATCTTGAAAAACTCGGTGTGAAATAAAACGAGAAAAGTCCCAGAACCGCGTATCTGCGTCAGCCCTGAGACCTTTTAAGGGGAGGATATAAGTTTTTCCTGAAATTATCTTTTGCAGTATATTTCCTGAAGAATCCTTCAGGGAACATTTACAGTATGACCGGTTTATTTTTTATATATACACATTTTTCACAAAAATTATAAGAATAGGATTTGTGTTTTGGGAAAAAAGATGATATAATGGGACACAGGCAAAATTTTTGAAAAGAGGATGAAACAATGAGTGATAAAACAATCTTAGAGCAGTGGCGCGAAATTGCTTACAATCAGCAGGCAGATCGCAATCAGCTTCAGAGATTCTGGGCAAACTATTTTAATATTGAAAAAGGAATCTACGAACAGCTTCTTTCCAATCCGGATGAAGTTGTAAGTGGTACAGTTAAGGAACTGGCAGAAAAATACGGACAGGATGTCCTGACTATGGTTGGTTTCCTGGATGGTATCAATGACAGTCTTAAGATCCCGAACCCGATTGAGACTATGGATGAGAATACAAAAGTCACACTTGCATTTGACAAAGAACTTCTTTACAAGAATATGGTTGATGCAAAGGCAGACTGGCTGTATCAGCTTCCACAGTGGGATGAAATCTTCTCAGAAGAAAAACGTAAAGAACTCTACAAAGAGCAGAAAAAATCCGGTACAGTTGTAAAACCGCATAAAATCGGCCGTAACGATCCTTGTCCGTGCGGAAGCGGTAAGAAATACAAATACTGCTGCGGTAAATAATGAAAGCCAGAGAGAATCTGGATTATATCATTGTACTTGGCGCGCATGTAGATGGTACAAGAATGACATTAGCCCTTCTGGAAAGAACCAGAAGGGCTTTGCTCTATCTTGAAGAAAACCCCGGGACAAGGGCTGTGCTTTCCGGAGGAAAGGGAGACGGGGAACGAATCAGTGAAGCGGAGGCCATGTACAGATATCTGACAGAACATGGGATTGATGGAGGACGTCTGATCCGAGAAGAACGTTCGACCAATACCAAAGAAAATCTGGATTACAGTCTGGAGCTGATCGGCAGTACGGAGCCGGCAATTGGGGTAGTGACTAATAATTTTCATGTGTTTCGAGGTGTAATGATTGGCAGAAAGTGTGGCTGTCGGGAAATTTATCCGGTTCCGTCCAGATATCGTTCCTGGAGACTTCTTCTGTATATTCCCAGAGAGATCCTGGCAATTATCAAAGATAAAATTGTCGGAAATTTATAAACAAAATAAAATATAAAAAAAATAAAAAAAGTGTTGACACTTTGAGTGGGACATAGTATACTAACGAAGTCGGTTGCAAGAGCGGCTTACATAGAGTCGGTCAAAGTGACAGATACAAAATGGGATCTTAGCTCAGCTGGGAGAGCATCTGCCTTACAAGCAGAGGGTCATAGGTTCGAGCCCTATAGGTCCCATTCAATATGGCGAGATAGCTCAGTTGGCTAGAGCACACGGTTCATACCCGTGGTGTCGAGGGTTCGAATCCCCCTCTCGCTATTTTGTATCATTTATATTGTATATGGCGAGATAGCTCAGTTGGCTAGAGCACACGGTTCATACCCGTGGTGTCGAGGGTTCGAATCCCCCTCTCGCTACTTTATCCTCTGTTTTACAGAGGATTTTTTTTGTTTGTCGTCAAATCTGCCATAAAAAATTTTGGCGTGAGCAACAGAAAAATTTGCATCTAGGAATTTGCAATAATTTGTTGTATGATATAAATTGCGTAATAAAACAAAAGAAAGGGGACATCAGACCGTGGCAAAGAAAATGCTCTTTGTGTTTAATCCAAAAGCGGGAAAAGGCAGGATTAAGATGCATTTACTGGATATTGTTGATATATTCAGCAGTCATGATTATGAGGTCATTATCCGCGCAACACAGGCACCGAAAGATGCATATGAAAAAGCAAAAGAATATGCGGACTTTGTTGATCTGATCGTGTGCAGCGGAGGAGACGGTACATTGGATGAGGTAGTTACCGGAATCACAGAGAAAAACAGTAATGTACCGATTGGATATATTCCGGCAGGAAGTACCAATGATTTTGCAAACAGTCTCTTTATGCCAAAAAGCATGGTGAAGGCTGCTCAGATGATCATGGAAGAAAAACTGTATCACTGTGATATAGGAAGATTTAACAGCAAGACGTTTGCATATGTGGCTGCTTTTGGACTGTTTACAGATGTATCCTATGAAACAGACCAGGATCTGAAGAATGTTCTTGGACATGTGGCATACCTTCTGGAAGGGGTAAAACGACTGTTCGATATCAAATCCTACCATATGAAAGTAACCTCTGAAGAGATTCAGGTAGAAGATGATTTTATCGTAGGAATGATTACAAATTCCAGATCTGTTGGAGGATTTAAAAATCTTACTGGCAAAAATGTAGATATGAATGATGGGCTTTTTGAGGTGACACTGATCAGACATCCGAAGAATCCTCTTCAGCTGCAGGAAATCATGACTGCACTGGTGATGGCTGAGGACAACACGGACATGATCTATTCGTTCAAGTCAAAGAAGCTTACGATAGAGACAGAAGAGGAAGTGCCGTGGACACTGGACGGAGAGTTTGGTGGTGATCACACTTATGTGGAGATTGAAAACAGGCATAAAGCACTGAATCTTTATTTAAAAAGTACCAAAAACAAAGAATGATCATAAAGATCAAAATTGAGAAACATACAGCAAAGCACAAACCAAAGGAGATAGAAGATGTCAGACTACGTGAATGTAACCGAACTTTTCGGATGTGATGTATTCAATGACGCTGTCATGGAAGAAAGACTTCCGAAAAAAGTATACAAAGAGCTGAAAAAGACGATAGAAGAGGGAAAGGAACTTTCTCTGGAAGTAGCAGATGTCGTTGCTCATGAGATGAAAGAATGGGCAATCGAGAAAGGTGCCACACATTACAGCCACTGGTTTCAGCCTCTGACAGGAGTAACAGCAGAAAAGCATGATGCTTTTATCACAGCTCCAAAGGAAAACGGCAAAGTACTGATGAGCTTTTCAGGTAAAGAACTGATCAAGGGAGAGTCTGATGCGTCTTCTTTCCCGTCAGGTGGACTTCGAGCAACATTTGAGGCAAGAGGTTATACGGCATGGGATTGTACTTCACCTGCATTTGTACGTCATGATGCAGCTGGCGGAACTCTGTGTATCCCGACCGCATTCTGTTCTTATACAGGGGAAGCACTTGACCAGAAGACACCGCTTCTTCGTTCTATGGAAGCAATCAATACACAGTCTTTACGTCTCCTTCGCCTTTTTGGCAATACAACTTCAAAGAAGGTAACACCGTCTGTTGGTGCTGAACAGGAATATTTTCTTGTAGATAAAGAAAAATGGCTGCAGAGAAAAGATCTTACATATACAGGAAGAACGCTGTTTGGTGCGATGCCGCCGAAAGGTCAGGAGATGGATGATCATTATCTTGGAACTATCCGTCAGAGAATTTCTGCTTATATGAAGGAAGTAAATGAAGAATGCTGGAAACTTGGTGTGACAGCAAAGACACAGCATAATGAAGTTGCACCGGCACAGCATGAACTGGCACCAATCTATGCACCGGCAAATATTGCAGCAGATCATAACCAGATCATGATGCGTATCCTGAAGAAAGTAGCCAGCCGTCATGGTATGCGCTGCCTGCTTCATGAGAAACCATTTGCAGGCGTAAATGGCTCCGGTAAACACAACAACTGGTCACTGACTACAGATGACGGAATCAATCTTCTGGATCCGGGGAAGACACCGCATGAGAATATACAGTTCCTTCTGGTTCTGACCTGTATCCTCAAAGCAGTAGATACACATGCCGACCTTCTGCGCGAATCTGCGGCAGATGTTGGAAATGACCAGAGACTTGGCGGAAACGAAGCTCCGCCGGCTGTTATTTCCGTATTCCTTGGAGAACAGCTCGGAGATGTGCTTGATCAGCTGATCAGCACCGGAACGGCTACGCACAGTAAGAAAGGCAGCCTTCTGGAGACAGGTGTTAAGACTCTTCCTGATTTCATGAAAGATGCGACAGACCGTAACCGTACTTCACCGTTTGCGTTTACCGGAAACAAATTTGAATTCCGTATGGTAGGATCCAGAGATTCTATTTCTGAATGCAATGTTGTACTCAATACGATCGCAGCAGAAGCATTCAAAGAAGCATGTGACCGTCTGGAAGCAGCCGAAGATTTTGATATGGCAGTGCATGATCTGATCAAAGAATATGCAATTGATCATCAGAGAATCGTGTTCAACGGCAATGGTTATGCACCGGAATGGGCAGAAGAAGCAAAACGTCGTGGACTGCCGAATCTGCCGTCTATGGTAGATGCGATTCCGGCACTGACTACACCAAAGGCAGAGAAGCTGTTTGAGGAGTTCCATGTCTTTACAAAGACTGAACTGGAATCCCGTGCAGAGATTCAGTATGAAATTTATGCAAAAGCGGTTAATATCGAAGCGAAGACTATGATCGATATTGCAACGAAACAGATCATCCCGGCAGTGATCAAATATACGACTGTTCTGGCAGATTCCATCAATGCAGTGAAAGCCGCAGGCCCGATCGATGTGAGCGTACAGATGGATCTTCTTGAGAAATGTACGGCACTTCTGAAGGATACGAACAGTGCAATGAACAGACTGTCCAAGGTCGTGGCAAAGGTTCCGGAGATTCCGGAAGGCAGAGAACGTGCAGTGTACTGCAAAGATGAAGTATGCAAGGCTATGACAGAACTTCGTACACCGGTGGATGAACTGGAAATGCTGGTGGACAAAGAAATGTGGCCGATGCCGTCTTATGGCGATCTGATTTTTGAAGTGTGATCTTCAAAGGAGAAATTTAAGTGAATGAATTGAAATTTCTGGAGGAGCAGGGTGTCTCCTCCTCTTTAATAAATAAAATTGTAAAGTTTCGGGAAGTATATCCCGTTTCTGATGAGGTGAAAAACAGAATTATCAAACCTGCAATTCCATTTTATGGAAAAGATATTCTGGAGATGGCCATTGCGGGGATCCTGCAGGGACAGAATCTGCTTCTGACCGGACCAAAAGCAACCGGCAAAAATATTTTGGCAGAAAATCTGGCATATATTTTTAACCGGCCTTCTTATAATATTTCTTTTCATGTCAATACAAACAGTGGAGACCTGATCGGTACGGATACTTTTGAGGACAATGAAGTAAAGCTTCGAAAGGGAAGCATTTACCGGTGTGCAGAATATGGCGGATTTGGAATCCTTGATGAGATCAATATGGCAAAAAATGATGCAGTCTCTGTTCTTCATGCAACGCTGGACTATCGGCGTTCCATTGATGTTCCGGGATATGACAAGATTGATCTTCATCCTGCAGCAAGATTTATCGGTACGATGAATTATGGGTATGCAGGAACAAAAGAATTAAATGAAGCACTTGTATCCAGATTTTTGGTTATTGACATGCCGGCACAGACGGAAGAAACGCTGGGATTTATTTTTCATCAGATGTTCCCGAATGCCAGAGAAAGCGCGATAGAGCAGTTTGTTGGATTGTTTCTGGACTTGCAGCTGAAGGCACTGAACAGTGAAATCTCAACAAAAGCATTGGATCTTCGAGGACTTCTTGCGGCAATGAAAATCGTGGATGTGGGACTTTCCCCGGCAAAAGCTGTCCGGATGGGAGTGGTTAACAAAACGTTTGATGTATTCGAAAAAGAAATCGTAGAAGATGTGGTAAGTACCAGAATTCCATCGGAATGGACCAGAGAAGATGTATATGAATAATACAGAACCAGTTGAAATTGATGATTATCGTCTGGAACTGGAGAATAGAATCCGTAATCTGTTGTGGACAGTAAGCGGAGATTACCAACTGGATATGAAGCCTGACGTATCACTTTTTCTCAGATCAAAGGCAATTGCACTGTATGATGGAATCAAGCAGGGGGCTCTTGCCAGATATTATGATAAGGATATGCTCGGGCTTTATCTTGTTAAAAAAATATTTCTTCAGGCAGGAGAGAATGAGCTGACGTTTGTAGCACAGATCTGCATTGAAGAGGCTATAGGAGACAAAATCTGTGAAGAACGGCCGGGTATCCGTGATATGCAGAGACAGTGTATGGAGGATATTCTGGAACAGGAATTTGAGATACTACCGGATCTTAGAGATATTCCGGGAAGATTGAAAGTTGCAGTGCTCCGCAGAAGACTGAACAACGGAGAATGGCATGTGGAGAAAAAATTACAGCCATTTATGGAGTTGATAGAGAGAGCTGGTAACAGTACAGATACACTGGAACTGATCCGTGTGATCGATGAACTGTATAATCGATTAATGGATCCGGATTTTGAAAGTATGCATGGGACACTGGAACAGGTGCTTGCAGTGACGATGGAAGATCTTACGGAATATTCCTGGGAGGATTTTCTTTCAGAGGAAATGTATGAAGAGGTACTGGAAAGTTATGCAGAGCAGCTGACAAATTCTGTTTCCGGCCTTGAAAATTCTGCAGTTACAGAAGAAATGGAGGAAAAACGTCAAAAGAAGCGTTCGGTCAAAGTAGTTACTCCGGAGATGTTGGAGAAAGCTTACACATATGTGGAATTGAATTATGGAAAGTCTTATTTAAGTGAAGCAGAAGAGAAGAAGATCAATTATCAGATGTGCCGGGGAATTCACAGTGACTGCAGTCTGTACTTTACGGAGGGAATTCTCAAAAATCCGGTAAAAAGCAATTATCAGTACGAGTATGCAAAACGATTGCGAAACAAAAATATCTGGCTTTATCATGACAAACACAGGATCGTGAAACATAATATTACTGTCTTGACAGAAACACTCCGGAAATCTCTGGTACTCAGAAATGAGACACAGACTGTTCTTTCGGATCGTGGAATGATCGTACCTTCCAGATTGTGGCGGATTGGCCGGACTAATGATGCAAAACTGTTTCAACAGGAACTGAAAGGAGAAATATCGGATTTTGTTGTGGATGTTCTGATCGATGCGAGCGGATCACAGATGAAGCGGCAGGGTGATGTGGCACTGCAGGCTTATATTATCAGCGAGGCACTGAGTAATGTTGATATTCCGCATCGGGTGATGAGCTTTTGTACCTTCTGGGATTATACGATCATGCATCGGTTTCGCAGATACGATGATCCGCGGTCAGAAAATGATAACATCTTTAATTATGTTACGTCTTCGAACAATCGTGACGGATTGGCCATAAGAACTGCCGGATATGATCTCCTTCAAAGAGAAGAAGAAAAGAAGATTATGATCATTTTGAGTGATGGACGTCCATATGATGTGATCATAAACCGACCGAATGCAAAAAATCCGGAGCCTTATCAGGGAAAGGCTGCAATCGCGGATACAGCAACAGAAGTGCGGCGTCTGCGTAATCTTGATGTCAGTGTTCTGGGGGTATTCGCAGGAGAGGAAAAAGATCTCGCAACGGAAAAAAAGATTTTTGGTAAGGATTTTGCCTACATCAGAGATATTGCGAACTTTTCGAAAATTGTCGGACGATATCTGACAAAACAGCTGGAAATTGATGGATAATAGACAAAAATGTGCAACATTTCCAAAAAGTGTTAAATAAAACGAATGAAAATATAAAAAATTCATAAAATCACCCTTGATAATCTACATGGAGTCGGTTATAATAGTCTGAGGTTAATGGACCAAAAAAAAACAAGGGAGAGGAAAACAATGAACGACAACAAAGAGTTCAAACCGTATATTCCTGCTGAAAAAGTTACAGCAGAAATGACGGTAACATCAGTGATCATGGGTGTTATCCTTGCTATCGTATTTGGTGCTGCAAACGCATACCTCGGACTTCGTGTCGGTATGACTGTTTCTGCATCTATTCCGGCAGCAGTTATTTCCATGGGTGTTATCCGTGTGATCATGAAGAAAAACTCCATTCTGGAGAGCAACCTGGTACAGACGATCGGTTCCGCCGGTGAGTCACTTGCAGCAGGTGCTATTTTCACAATGCCTGCTCTTTTTTTATGGGCAGAAGAAGGAAAGTGTGCAAAACCAGGTCTGGTTGAGATCACATTGATCGCACTTTGCGGTGGTATCCTTGGTGTACTTTTCATGGTACCGCTTCGTAATGCGCTGATCGTAAAAGAGCATGCAACACTGCTTTATCCGGAAGGAACTGCCTGCGCAGACGTACTTCTTGCCGGTGAAGAAGGTGGATCTAATGCTTCTACTGTATTTTCTGGTATGGGACTTGCAGCAGTTTTCAAATTTGTAGTAGATGGTCTGAAGGTTATTCCGGCAGACGTTTCTGCTGCATTTACATCCTTTAAGGGTGAAATCGGTATGGAAGTATATCCGGCACTTCTCGGTGTTGGCTATATCGTAGGACCTCGTATCGCATCCTTTATGTTCGTAGGTTCTATCGTTGGATGGCTCGTGATCATCCCGATGATCTGTCTGTTTGGACCAGACACATGGCTGTATCCGGCTGATCCGGGTGTGACTATTTCTCAGCTGTATGCAGCTGGCGGTGCCGCAGCAATCTGGAGCAAATATGTTAAGTATATTGGTGCAGGTGCTATCGCTACTGGCGGTATTATTTCCCTGATTAAATCCCTGCCTCTGATTGTCAGCACATTCCGTGATTCTATGAAGAGTATGAAGGGCGGATCTGTAAAAGGAACTGCAAGAACTGAGAGAGATCTTCCGATGAACTTTATTCTGATCGGTATCGTTGCAATGGTAGTGATCATCTGGGCAGTACCGGCTATCCCGGTTAATCCGCTCGGAGCACTCCTCATTGTAATCTTCGGATTCTTCTTTGCAACAGTATCTTCACGTATGGTAGGTATGATCGGTAGCTCCAACAACCCGGTTTCCGGTATGGCAATCGCTACACTTCTGATTTCCACAATGGTGATCAAGAGTAGTGGACAGACTGGAATTGATGGTATGAAAGCAGCGATCGCAATCGGTTCCGTAATCTGTATCATCGCAGCTATCGCTGGTGATACTTCTCAGGACCTTAAGACAGGATACCTTCTTGGTGCAACTCCTAAGACACAGCAGATCGGTGAGCTGATCGGTGTTGTTGCTTCCGGTCTTGCAATCGGTGGTGTTCTGTATCTTCTGGATGCAGCATGGGGATACGGCGGAGCAGAAGTTCCGGCGCCACAGGCAGGCCTGATGAAGATGATCGTTGAGGGTATCATGGGTGGAAACCTTCCATGGGCACTCGTATTTATCGGTGTATTCCTTGCAATCGGTATGGAAATCTTAAGAATTCCGGTAATGCCTTTCGCAATCGGTCTTTACCTTCCAATTTATCTGAACGCAACCATCATGATTGGTGGTGTTGTTCGTATGTTTATGGATGGCAGAAAGAACGTTGATGAAAAAACAAAGAACGATCAGGTTACAGATGGTACACTGTACTGTGCTGGTATGATCGCCGGAGAAGGTCTGGTAGGTATTGCACTTGCTATCCTTGCAGTTGCTGGTATCAGCCTGGATGTATCCGGAGTTGTTAACTTTGGCAACATCGGTGGTGTTGTTCTTATGATTATCATGATCCTGACACTGCTGAAATTCTCCTTATGGAAAAAGAAAAAAGCCTGATGAGAAAACAGAATAAAAAAAGCAAAAAACAAAATATAGAGATTAATTATCTGGATTTAATTCCAGTCAGATCAGAAGAGCTTCACTGGCACAAGGATATCAAGGGACGCGTGATTCTGGATGTGGAAAATACAGGATGGTTCAACAAGATTGCACAGACTGTATTCAACAAACCGCAGTACACCAAGGTGCATCTGGATGCTCAGGGTACTTTTATCTGGCCTCTGATCGATGGAAAACGTACGGTGACCGATATCGCGGCGCTGGTAAAAGAAGAATTTGGTGAGGCAGCTGAACCGCTGTATCCGCGAATTATCAAATATTTCCAGATTGTTGAGAGCTATCATTTTATTAAATTTGCAAATATGCCTTCTAAATAGGGCACACTAAGAACGGGAAGCAGCAAATCGCTGTATCCCGTTCTTTTGGGTTAAGGGATACTTTATTAAGATATAGAGATATAGCAACAGAGAAAGGAGTACTTATGAAAATTGCTGGAAAAAAACCCTGGTATCTGGAATATCTTCTTATTATTGTCGGAACCGGACTTATGGGAACCGCGATCACTTCCTGTTTTGATGCAGCAGGAATGGTAACTGGCGGTTTTTCCGGTATTGCGATCCTGGTAAAAGCCTGGACAAAAGGTTTGTATGGAAATGGAATTCCACTCTGGATAACAAACCTGATTCTGAATGTTCCATTGTTTCTTCTCGCTACTAAAATAAAAGGTTTTGCTTTTGTAAGGAAAGCACTGCTGGGAGATATTTCACTTACAATATGGCTTGCCATTCTTCCTGCCTGGAAACTGTCTGAAGATTTTCTCCTTGTCGCGTTATATGGCGGTCTTCTGCAGGGAATTGGAATTGGATTTGTATTTCTCGGTGGTGGAACGACTGGCGGAACAGATATGCTGGCTGCAATCATCCAGAAATATCTGCGACATTATTCTATTGCACAGATCATGCAGTTTATAGATGGTGCGATAGTTGTTGTGGGTATGTATGTGTTTGGTGTGGAACGTGCTCTTTACGCGATCATTGCAGTATTTCTTGTTACAAAAGTGTCGGATGGTATCATTGAAGGTTTGAAGTTCTCCAAATCTGTTTATATTATTACGGACAAACCGGATGAGGTTTCCAGAATGGTCATGGAAGATCTGGATCGTGGAATTACCGGTATTTCTGCAAAAGGGATGTATTCCGGTGAGGACAAGCTGATGCTGTTCTGCGTAGTCGGAAAGAAGGAACTGGTACATTTGAAAGAGAAAATTGATGAAATTGATGAGAATGCTTTTGTCATTGTTGGGGATGCACGAGAGGTACATGGGGAAGGTTTTATAGAAAAATAGGAATTTTATACAAAAAAATGCAAAAAAATTAAGTTTTGGTCTTTCATTTTTGGTGATTTTGTATTAAAATAACACATAACGAAGGAAAGCTATGGGGAAAAAGGAGAAATACGCATAAAAAGGCGGGAAGGGATGTAAGCAGATGATATCAAATCAGGTACTACAGAATACACTAGAGGGATTAAAGGAAATATCCAGAACAGAATTCTGCATTATTGACACAGAGGGGAAAGTCCTTGCAACAACTTTTGCAGATTTTTCAATTCAGCCGGGGGATATACAGGCATTTGTGGAATCCCAGGCAGACAGCCAGCTCGTGAAGGGATTCCAGTATTTTAAAGTCTGTGATGATTACCAGCTGGAATATGTACTTGTGGCACATGGTGATGATGAAGACACTTATATGGTTGGCAAGCTTGCTGCATTTCAGATCCAGAATCTGATCGTTGCATATAAAGAACGATTTGACAAAGACAGCTTTATCAAGAATCTCCTTCTTGATAACCTTCTTCTGGTAGATATTTATAATCGTGCGAAGAAACTTCATATTGATGCAGATGTTCGCCGTGTTGTTATGATTCTGGAATTGCAGCAGGAAAAAGATCACAGTTCCATGGAGAGTGTGAAGAGTTTCTTTGGCGGCAAGAGCAAAGACTTTATCACAGCGGTTGATGAAAAGAGCATCATCATTGTTAAGGAACTGGAAGATGGCGAGGGTTATGCCGAGATGGATAAGCTTGCCCACGCAATTTTGGATACCCTTGGACTGAACCAGAATGAAGAGACTCATATTGCATATGGAACGATCGTAAATGAACTGAAAGAAGTTTCTCGTTCCTATAAAGAGGCAAGAATGGCACTGGATGTTGGCAAGATCTTCTTTGGCGAAAAAGATGTTATTGCTTACAGTTCCCTTGGAATCGGACGTCTGATCTATCAGCTTCCAATTCCGCTGTGCAAAATGTTTATCAAAGAAATTTTTGAGAATAAATCTCCAGATGATTTTGACGAGGAAACACTGGTTACTATTGACAAATTCTTTGAGAACAGCCTGAATGTTTCAGAAACATCCAGACAGTTATATATTCACAGAAATACACTGGTCTATCGTCTGGATAAGTTACAGAAGAGTACCGGATTGGATCTTCGTGTATTTGAAGATGCGATTACATTCAAGATCGCACTGATGGTCGTACGTTATATGAAGTATATGGAAACGCTTGAGTATTGATCGCACGTCGATATGAAAATTTTGTGAATTCAATAAAAATACTTGCATTCCGGCATAATATATGTTACAACATTGTTACGAAATGTTAATAAACTATACCGCAGGATGCAATGAAATGCTGCCGGGATTCTGGCAGCATTTTTTATGGAGTCCAAAGAGATCTGGCTGTTTTAGGCAGTTACGGCACTTTTGGACCGGATATAGATAGAGGAGGATATTATGGAAACGATGATCGATCTGATTGATGTGACAAAATCGTATGGTAAGGGCCTTCCAGCTGTGAACCATGCTAATTTGCACGTGGATAAAGGAGAATTTGTTTTTGTAGTAGGAAGCAGTGGATCAGGAAAATCTACACTGATCAAACTTCTTATGAAAGAACTTGATAGTACTAGTGGACAGATGATAGTCAGCGGTGAGCGTCTGGAGAAGATGAGACATCGTCGAGTTGCAAAATACCGTCGTAAGCTTGGTGTGGTATTTCAGGACTTTCGTCTTCTGAAAGACCGTAATGTATATGAAAACGTTGCATTTGCGCAGCGTGTTATCGGGAGACCGACCCGAGTGATCCGCAGACGTGTCCCGGAGGTGCTTCAGGAAGTCGGACTTGCTGAAAAATACAAATCCTTCCCGGATGAGCTTTCCGGTGGTGAGCAGCAGAGAGTGGCACTTGCCAGGGCACTTGTAAATCGTCCGGATATCCTCCTGGCCGATGAGCCGACCGGAAACCTGGATCCGAAGACTTCTGAAGAGATCATGAAGCTTCTGGAACAGATTAATGAGCGTGGTACGACCGTACTTGTGGTAACACATAATAAAGAAATCGTTAATCAGATGAAGAAACGAGTGGTTACCATGCATGACGGCGTGATCATCAGCGATGAGAAAGAAGGAGGATATCATGAGGCCTAGTACAATCTGGTATACCCTCAAACAGGGTATCAAAAATATAAAAAGAAACTGGATGTTTTCCATTGCATCCATTCTGACCATGGCAGCCTGTATCTTTCTGGTAGGTGTATTTTATTCACTGGTAACCAATGTAGATAATATTGCACAGAAAGTAGAACAGGAAGTTCCGGTCACTGTGTTTTTTGATGAGGGAACGACTGAAGAACAGATGCAGGAAGTCGGTAATCTGATCCAGGCGCGTCCAGAAGTGGAACGAGTTGAGTTTGAATCAGCAGATCAGGCATGGGAGAATTTTAAAGATAAATATTTCCAGGGATCTGATGCGGCAGAAGGCTTTAAGGATGACAACCCGCTTGTCAATTCTTCAAACTATCATGTATACCTGAACCAGATCGAGAAACAGACAGAGTTAGTAAACTATATTCAGGGGTTGGAGCATGTGCGAGATGTTGAGCAGTCTGAACAGGCAGCAAATACGCTGGGAAGCTTTAACAAGCTGGTTTCCTATGCATCGATCGTGATCATTGCGCTCCTTCTGATCATTTCTATTTTCCTGATCAGTAATACCATTTCTGTTGGTATTTCTGTTCGTAAAGAAGAAATTGGAATTATGAAATACATTGGAGCAACGGATGCATTTGTCCGTGCACCGTTCCTTCTTGAAGGTATGGTCCTTGGGGTGATCGGTGCAGCGATTCCACTGATAGCACTGTATTTCCTGTATAATAGCGTTGTTGAGTACATTCTGAATAAATTCAGCGTGCTTACAGGTGTGGTTGCTTTTATTCCGGTATGGCAGATCTATCAGATACTTCTTCCGATCGGACTTGCTCTTGGAATTGGCATTGGTTTCATTGGAAGTCTGATGACAACAAGAAAACATCTGAGAGTGTAATTGTGAAAGTGCAAGGTGTGAAATAACCATCAGGGATCATATAAGTAAATAAAAGAAAAGCGGCATGGGACTTTAAGTTCTGTGCCGCTTATGTTATATCAGATGTGAGATGACTCCCATCTCGCAGCAAGAATGCCGAGGGCATTCTTGAATAACAATACAACAGGAAAGGCAGCTGTAATGAAACATAAAGAATACGTGACAGGAGTTGTGACAGGAGTTTTGGCTGCTGCACTTGCAGCAGGCGGGTTAAATTATGTACATCAGAATCAAAGTGGGAGTGTTCTGGCAGATTCAGCGCACGTAGAAAAAGTAGAATATCTGGAAAAACTGATCGATCAGGAATATCTGGGGGATGTTGATCAGGATAAACTGGCAGAAGGAATTTATGCAGGATTGATTTATGGTCTGGGAGATGTGTATTCCAGATATTATACAGCGGAGGAATATGCGCAGGAGACCGCAACAACGGATGGCTCTTATGTAGGAATAGGGGTATCTATCCAGAAAAATAAAAACGGTGGCGTACAGATTGCAGAGTGTTACGAGGGCGGTTCAGGAAAGAAAGCCGGACTGATCGTAGGAGATGTGATCACTGCGATTGACGATACTGATGTTACGGATATGGAACTCTCTGAGGTAGTCAGCTTGATCAAAGAAAATAAAGACAAAAACATTGTTCTGACCGTCCAGAGAGAAGATGAGGAGACACCTCTTCAGATCACTGCAGAAGTAACAGATGTGGAACTTCCGGCCGTATTCAGTGAAATGTTGGATGATGAGACCGGATATATCCAGATCACGCAGTTCACAGGCGTTGCACCACAGCAGTATAAAGATGCTTTTGCGGATCTAAAACAGAAAGGAATGCAGAAACTGGTAGTAGATCTTCGTGACAATCCAGGTGGACTTCTGACATCAGTATGTGAGATATTGCGGGATATTCTTCCGGAAGGACTGATTGTTTATACGGAGGATAAGGATGGGAATCGGGAAGAAGAGACTTGTGATGGCAAAAACGAACTCAATATGCCATTGGCTGTTCTTGTCAATGAGAGCAGTGCCAGTGCTTCGGAAATTTTTGCCGGTGCGGTCCAAGATTATGGAATCGGAAAGATTGTCGGAACAACAACTTATGGAAAAGGCGTTGTGCAGGAGCTGAGACAGCTTAGTGATGGAAGCGCAGTGAAACTTACTGTTTCAAACTATTATACACCAAAAGGAAATTCTATTAATAAAGTAGGAATCGAGCCGGATATCGAGGTCAAACTTGCATCAGAACTGTTGAATAAGACGGAAATCAGTCATGAGGAGGATAACCAGCTGCAGGAGGCTTTAAAAACGCTGCAATAGATCATTATGTAAGATAAAATTAACAAATTTAAAAAAAATGTAAAAAATACTTGCTTTTTATTCAATTATTTCTTAAAATATATAAAGGCTATTTTGTATAAGGAAGGGAATGATTTCATGAATAACACAGACAAGTACAAAAGAGGATTTGCCAGAGTCCTGACACTTCTTATGCTACTGGCTGCATTATTTGTAACAGACATTCCGGTAAGTGCAGATACGACAGACAGTGCCACTGTTTCAAGCATCAGTGCAGTTACCGTGAAGGCAGAGATAAAAGCTTCCAGTAATACAGCACTTAAGATCAGCTGGGAGAAATGCCCGATTGCACAGGGATATGTGATCTACAGAAGAGAATCTACAAGAAAAGCATTCAGAAGAATAAAGAAAGTCAGCGCCAGCAGGACAAGCTATATTGATAAAAGATTGACCTCAAGCAAGCCGTATCAGTATGCAGTACGTGCGATACGCAAGGAAAATGGGAAATATGTATACAGCAGATATCTTATGGTAACAGGCGCTACACGTCCTGCAACTGTGAAGACAACGATCAAGGCAGCTTCCAGTTCAACGATGAAAGTGACATGGAAGAAGAGCTCAAGAGCAGATGGTTACCGTATTTACAGAAGACCTGCTGCCGGAAAATGGGTCCTGGTTGCTGATGTGGCCAAAAATCTGACTTCATATACAGATACAGGCTTGAATGCAAGTACGAAATATGTGTATACAGTACGCCCATATAAAAGAGGCGGTAATGTAAAATATATGTCAGCCGTGAAGCTGAGTAATATAGCATCAACGCCAGCGGCACCAAAGGTTACGCCGTCAGACAACACATCAAACAGCAGTGTTGCGGCAAATACCAGGTTTACTGCAGCACAGAAGGATGTCATGAAAAAAATCCTCTATGCGGTGGAAACTGGTGGACAGGTTTATGGAAATCAGAAATATGATGATTTCACAGAGGCTTTTACAAACAGCAGTACAGAGTACGCGATCACAATTGGTGCTGGTCAGTGGTATGGTACAGAGGCACAGCGTCTTCTAAAACTGATTCATGCGACGATGGGAGAGGATGAGTGGAATAAAATCGATACAGGAAATCATTATGTATGGACAGCTGTATGTAATGAAGACTGGACAAAATATCGAATTCCCAAAAGCTCCTGGAGAGCAAGAGTTATTGTAAAACTGCTTCAGACAGATGTTGGAATCAAATGTCAGGACCAGCTGATGTATCAGCAGATTGACGAATATGAAGCAGAAGTACGGAATCTTGGTGTATCGGATCCACAGGCTGTAGGGATGTTTATCAACATCCGTCATCAGGGTGGATACGGAGCTGTTACAAGAGTTCTTGGAAAAACTGCAAAGCCGGTTAATCTGATCAATGTGTACAGAGCACTTGCTACAGATTCCAGTGGACAGGTAGGTACATATAAGACAAGGCAGGCAAAAGTATATCAGTGGCTGCGGACATACATGAAATAATAAGAATACATCAAGGGCTGATCTCGCATGAGAGATCAGTCCTTCCTTTTTGTGAAAATCCATTGCGTATGGCAAGTGTAAAATGTTATAATAATATAGATTTTTTGTAGAATGCAGGGAGAAAAGAAATGATTTTAACTGAAGATAAGATCTATACCATGTCACTGGAGACGGAATCTGTCAATCGTGACAGTGGATTAACAAATAATACGATAGAATTGGAATTTACAAACAAAGAATTATTACATGCGATTGTTACCTGTGGAATGCCGATCCAGAGACTGACAGCTGCATTTCCGGAGAAGAAACGTTTTGAATTCTTATACAAACTTTTTCTTGTAGAAACAGCTCTTGATGCAGAGGGAGACCGCCTGAAAAAATCAAAGAAGATCGCATATCTGGATTCTTCTGAAAAGAGTGTGATTTCCTACTATATGGGAATGTTTTTTACAAAGATGATCAGTCGCCGACTGTATGAATCTGAGTACCTGACAAATCTGAATCTGATTGAGACACCGGATCACAAAGAATTTATTGATTTTTTTGCCAGTGAATGGCGCCCAGAGATGATAGGCTACAGACCGGATGCTGATGCCTGGAATGTCTGGGAAGCAAAAGGTGGAAGCAACTATAGAGAGCAGGCTCTGAAGAAAGGTGCTGACCAGCTGAAGGCAATTGGCACTGTAAATGGGGTGCGCCCGGATCCGGCGGCAGTCTGCATGACCTATTATGATCATGGCTATCTCTGCGGAATATTGAGAGAACCGGAAGGCAATACAGAAGGGGAACAGTTGAAGTTCACTGAGGAGGATTTTTATAAGGCATACTATAAACCAATCTGTGAACTTTTTCTGGATAAAGGCAGCAACCTCAGATTACATGATCTCTATGCGGAAGTATCACTGGAAGTGCCATATTTTACAGAAAATTACAGAGAACCGGATGAAAGAAAGATATGTATTGGAATTTCCAGAAAATTATTGAATTGTCTGATGGAAGAAGATTATTCTGCGGTAGCTGAAATAAGAAAAAATGTGCAGGAAGAAAGCTGTCCGGATGGTGCTTATATGGGTGCAGATGGTATTTTTATAAGATAAAGAAGAACAGATAAATAAGGATAGTGAAAGAGATAATTTTTTTTAATACAAAGGAATCAAATATTGTAATCGAGGCATTGATATGGCATAATAGATATGTATGAGGTTAAAAATAAGAAAAAACAAAGTTAAGAAAATGTAAAAAAATACTTTACAGAAGGAGCTGTTCCGAAAGGAATACAGAGCTGACGGAACGGCCACAGAGGAGAAAAAAATGGCAGTATTTTCAATGATCTTATCTTTGCTCTCAGGAGTAGCATTGTTTCTGTTTGGAATGTCTTTGATGGGAGACGGCCTGAAACTTGTAGCAGGTAATAAGCTTGAGGCATTTCTGTACCGTATGACCAATACTCCGCTGAAGGGAGTTGCACTTGGCACTTGTGTTACCAGTGTTATCCAGTCTTCTTCAGCAACTACCGTTATGGTCATCGGTTTTGTTAACTCCGGTATGATGAAACTGAAACAGGCGATCGGTATCATCATGGGAGCAAACATCGGAACCAGCATTACAGGATGGATCCTGTGTCTGTCCTACATTCAGGGATCCGGTGGTATTGCAAGTATTCTTTCTACTGCAACCATTTCAGCAGTAGTCGCAGTCATTGGTATTATTCTTCGTATGTTCTGCAAAAGATCCGTACATAAGAATATCGGAAACATTATGCTTGGTTTCGCAATTCTGATGACGGGTATGCAGACCATGAGTGGTGCTGTTGCACCGTTGAGAGAAAGCCCGGTCTTTATTGACATGTTGACGATGTTTTCCAATCCGATCGCTGGTATTCTGGTAGGTATTGCTTTCACAGCTGTATTGCAGAGCGCATCTGCGACAGTCGGTGTATTGCAGGCACTTTCCGTAACAGGAATCCTGACATTTGCCAGTGCATTCCCGATCGTCCTTGGTATTGGTGTTGGAGCGGCCTGTCCAGTTCTGATCTCTGCAATCGGAGCTAATAAGAATGGTAAGAGGACCGCACTCATCTATCTGATGAATGACTTATTCGGTCTGATTTTGTGGTCTATCATCTTCTATACCGCAAATGCTATCGTGCATTTCGGATTTTTGGATATGATCATGACCCCGGTAACAATCGCAGCACTGAATACCGTGTTCCGTGTAGCTACAGTTGTTGTTCTGTTTCCATTTATTCCGAAGCTTGAAAAACTGGTGTGCATGCTTGTGAAAAACAGTGCAGAGGAACTGGAGGATGAGGCAGACTTCGATCTTCTGGAAGAACGTCTGATTAATTATCCGGCACTTGCAATTGCTCAGTGTCACCGTGCGATGAACGGCATGTCCAAAAAACTTCGCAAGAATGTCAACAGAGCCATGAATCTTCTGAATGATTATCAGCAGGATAAGTACGATAAGGTTCAACGAAAAGAAGATTTGATCGACAAGTATGAGAGCCGTCTGGGAGAATATCTGATTCAGCTTACCAAACGTGAGATGAATACAGCACAAACAACACAGGTTTCTCTGTATCTGCATACGATCAATGACTTTGAGAGAATTGGTGACCATGCTTCTTATATTGCACATATGGCAAATGAAATGCATGATAATCATACACAGTTTTCTCAGGCAGCCTGGGATGAACTGAATATCGTTATGGAGGCAGTTCGCGAGGAAATCAATGTCACCTGTAATGCATTTATGAAAGATGACAAGGAAGCAGCTCAGAGAGTTGCGCCTTTAGGGGCTGTGATCACAAACCTTTGTGATGAGTTAAAAATGCACCATGTAGAACGTCTCAGTAAGGGAGAATGCGGACTTGAGGAAGGAACCGTTTTTAACGATATCCTGAACAGCTTTGGCCGTATTGCAGCGCACAGCGCAAGTGCGATGACCGCACTCTTAAAGAGCGGTGATACAGATGCGGATCCTCATATCCATGATTCCAAGATCTATCCGACAGACAGCTGGGAGTATTACACATATTTCAATGAGTACAGACAGAAGTATGATGTGATTGATAATGCTGAACATGTTTTAAGCATGGAACCGGAAGAGGTAGAATAATAAAAATAACAGAGTAAACAGAAATTACAGAGCAGGATTAGAAATGCTCTGTAATTTTTTTGTATGGATATATATTTATGGATATGCTATACTGAGCAAAAAACTTTTGTAGTTAGTTTATAAAAGGTGACATTGGCTTCGACAGGTGAAAGAAGCTTTTATGAAGCTGTATACAAAAGAGAAATTTGAAAGAGAGAACACAGTATGTATGAGATCATGAGTGCAGATGAAGCTATTCGCCTGATCAGGGACGGGGACTGTATCTGCGTGAATTCATTTGTAGGAATCGAAAACCCGACGGAACTTCATGAGGCATTGTATCGAAGATACCAGAAAATGCAGTCGCCGACGCACTTGACGATCGTATCCAGCGCCGGTTTCGGCGTTTGGGATGACGAACATAATGCGGAAGGATATATCCGTGAAGGTGCGGTGGACAAGCTGATCTGTGGCCATTTTGGAGCGATGATGAGTACCAAGAAACTGGTACTGGAAGATAGATTTGAGGCATATAACCTGCCGCTTGGATGCATTTCTCATGCAATCCGTGCACAGGCGGGGGGACTTCCGGGAGCTTTATCGAAGGTTGGACTGGATATTTTTGTTGATCCACGAAGAGAAGGACCTGGAATCAATCGTATTTCGATTGATGATTCACTGGTCAAGCATGTGGAAGTAGACGGAGATGAATTTCTTTATTATAAATTGCCAAAGATCACGATAGCCATGATCAAGGGAACGGCTGCAGACAGAAAGGGAAATATCACTTTTGATGATATGTTTATGTCCGGCGATGCACTGTCAATCTGTCAGGCTGTTAAGGCAAATCGTGGAAAAGTCATTGTGCAGGTGGATCGTCTTGTAGATACACCGTCTCGTCCGCGTAATGCCATTATTCCGGGATGTCTGGTTGATGCAATCGTTGTGGCAGAACCGCAAGCACGTAACGAAGCGTATATGGCACTTACCGGAAGCTTTGAGATTCCATATAAAGAATGGCATACCTGGAATGAGAAAATCAATGATCTTTCTCAGAAACAGCGAAAAAACAATATTCCGGCAAACATCATCGGAAAAAGAGCAGCAAAGGAACTACGAGTGGACGATATCGTAAATATCGGAATTGGAATACCGGAGACAGTTTCCAGATTTGCCAGAAAAAGTGGAATGCTGGATATGATCACACTTACAGTAGAGTCCGGCGGAATTGGAGGTTTTCCTGTTTCGGGTGAGGCGTTTGGAGCTATGATCGGTGCGGCCTCTGTTTATGATATGGCAAACCAGTTTGACCTGTATGATAATGGTGGACTGGATGTCTGTTTTATGGGTGCACTGGAAGTTGACAAATATGGAAATATCAATGCACACAGAGGTACAGGAGCATTTGCGGGTATTGGCGGTTTTGCCAATATCACGGCCAAAACTCCGACAGTCGTTTTCTGTATGACATTCAACGCCAAAGGCCTTGAAGTCACCCAGGAAAAAGGCGTCGTGACGATTTGCAAAGAAGGCGAGATATCCAAATTCGTAGAGAATGTCTCCAGCGTCAGTTTCTCAGCAAAACGCGCGATTGAAAACGGTCAGAAAGTTCTATATGTGACAGAACGTTGTGTCTTCCGCCTTACTCCGAAAGGTCTGAAACTGATCGAAGTGTATCCGGGTGTGGATATGAAGAAAGATATTATAGACAGGCTGCCATTTGAGGTGGAAGTCTGAGATAATGAAAAAGTACAGAACAAACATTTGTATGAATGTGATGTATATGAAAATAGCGGGAGGTAAAGTATATGATGAAACTTGAAAATTTTGTAGGAATGATGACAGGACATTTTGATAATAAGGATCAATTTGATAAGATGCAGGAAGAAAGAAAAACATATCCATATGCTGAACATGTAAATACAATCTGTAATGACAAAATAAATAATCTTCCTGAAGATTTCAAAGGCATATTTGTTGTTGAAGAGAGTTACTATGAAATTAATGGGAAACGTCATGCATCCCCACATCTTTTCCTTATCACGGAAATAGAACAGGGAATTTTACTTTCTTCTTATAAAATTCCAAAAGGAGAAGATAAAAATACATTTGCATATGATTCTATGAAGAATGTTGATTACGCTAAACTAGAAAAATCTGAAAAATTTACTCCGGCACTTTATCGTGAAAAGGACGGAATCTGGGAGGGAGGCAGTACAAGCCAGTTTTCTCCGATAATGACATTTAAACTTTGGGAAAAGTTTTCTGATAATTTCCTGGAAGTATCGGAAAGCATGGAAGTTAATGGAAAGAGAACTTTTGGATATGATGAACCAATAATTTATAAGCGTATATAATCAAATAGAGGCATATTGATATGACTTTCAGTTTGTTTGGTTCATAACAATTTAGACGAATTTTTTTGATATAAAAACCAGGAGGTGTTTTTGTGCAGAACTCACAACAAATCTTCAAACTTCATTCCGAATACAAACCCACAGGTGACCAGCCCCAGGCAATCGAAAAACTGGTCAAAGGCTTTAAAGAAGGCAACCAGTTCGAGACTTTGCTGGGTGTCACCGGTTCCGGTAAGACATTTACTATGGCGAACGTTATCGCCCGGTTAAACAAGCCAACTTTGGTACTAGCGCACAATAAAACACTGGCGGCACAGCTGTACGGCGAGATGAAGGAATTCTTCCCGGAGAACGCAGTAGAATATTTTGTCTCCTATTATGATTATTACCAGCCGGAGGCATACGTTCCGTCTACGGATACTTATATAGCAAAAGATGCTTCCACGAATGATGAAATCGATAAACTCCGTCTTTCTGCAACAGCGGCTCTCTGTGAGCGGAAAGATGTTATTGTGGTTTCCTCTGT
>NZ_CAKRXI010000020.1 GCF_934424005.1 uncultured Blautia sp. | reverse complement strand
AAGATATTTGTCATAGCTTCTGCATATGCAGCGGAGAATGTTGCATAGGAAGGTGTTCTCGGACGCGGAACTGCTGTGTTTTCAAGCTGTTCTTTAAACAGAGCACGCGGTCCTTCTTTATAATCTGCCATAGCATCAGTGTCATAAGCAGATACACGTGTTGCCGGTTTTGCGATTGCTGCTGCATATGTTGCAACGTTGTCTGTGTTCATCAGCCATGCCAGGAATTCACCAGCTGCATCTACGTTCTCACAGTCTTTGGAGATTGCTGCTGACCAGTCACCACATGGAGAAACTGCTTTTTTAGTATCATCATTTACTGGATAATATGTTACGCCCCAGTCAAAGTCCGCACTCTTTTCAAGAGTAGCTACATCCCATGATCCACCAAGCATTGTAGCGCATGCACCGTTGAGGAATTCATCTGTGATCGGCTCAATGTTTGCATATCCTTTTGCGATCAGGTCTGCCAGCCATGTTGTTGTACTCACTGCTTCTTCACTGTTTACATATCCGTCTGCTTCTTTACCATCTTCACTGATGTAATCTTTTCCAGCTGACTGATACATTGGCTCAAGTGCATATGGAAGTCCTTCGCCGTGGTCCATGATGATGTGTGTTCCTACATAATCATCTGTAGTACATTTTTCTGCGATTTCTGCAACCTCTGACCATGTAAGCGGGTTTTCAAGAGTACGGGAATCAAGATCATCTGTATCTACACCGCATTCTTTGAGGTAATCTTTGTTGTAATAGAAGGCTACAGAAGATTCTGTTGCACCTACAGCATATAATTTGCCATCATATGTGTTCTGTGTCATTGAAGAATTAACAAAATCTGCTTTGTCATCATCTGTGAAATAGTCATCAAGCGGAACTGTGATTCCATTAGCTGCATAATAGGAAACCTGCGGTCCATCTACATAAAAGATATCCGGAAGGTCATTGGAAGTAACTGCTGTAGCGATCTTGTTGTCGTAAGCGTAAGAATCAGAACGGTCGATTGCTTCACGGCTTACCTGAATATCCGGGTGTTCTGCGTTCCAGGCATCAAGTTTTTCCACCCACCATGCTTCGATCTCTTCTGTATCTGTTGGGCTCCAGATTGTGATATTTGTTACATCATCTGCGAATACCGGTACCGTTGTCACTGCTCCTGAAACTGCAAGTGCTGCTGCCATTGCTAAACTAATGGTTTTTTTCATTTTAATTATCCTCCTTTTAAGCTTTAAGCTCTATTTCCACCGCGCGAAAGGAAATTTTGTAGAACGCGTTCCACATGCTTTAAAAAAATTTTTTCGTTCTTAGTACTTTTTAATTGTTTCTGTGGAATCCGTTCCATATCGTGATTTCATCATATTACTTAGCACCTGTTTTGTCAACAGATATTCCTAAAAAAGCCCGTCAAGAACACATTTCCGTGCATTTTTATAATTTATACCATTTGTTTTTGTGTATTATGCACATGTCTAAAAGATATTTTTTTAACAATTTCTCAGCAGAATATAAAAAGCAGGTAAAAGTAATTTATACTCTTACCTGCTTCTGGATTATATCTGTTTAGATGCTTATTCCCTGGATTTCTCCGGTAATTTGCACTGGATAGGTGCTTTGGCCCTGCTGTAACTCCACCGATAGCACCTGCCTATGTGGAACGCGTTCCTTGCCATCAATCAAATCCAACACTGTTCTTGCACAAGATTCTGCCAAAAATTTAACATTTTGACAAATTGCTGTTACTTTCGGATAACAAAGCCTGCTGACATCCATTCCATCGTAAGTAACCACTTTCAGGTCTTCCGGCACCCTTTTTCCTGCCTGCATCGCAAGATGCATATAACATAATGCCGGCTGATCAGCTGCAAACACTCCGTCAGCATCCGGATATTTCTCTATTGCTTCTTTTGCGGCATCCCAGTAAGACTGATGATCAAACTTATTCCACTCCATCTTGATATTCAAGACTTCTATTCCATGTGCTTTCAATGACTCTTCAAATACTGTATGTCTGTCATTGGCAGCCACATTCGGTGCGATACCTGTTATTTGTACGATCCGCTTACATCCATTTTTGATCATGATCTCAGCTGCAACTCTTCCTCCATACAGATGATCTGACCCAATTATAGGAATTTCCGGTCCAAAATCCTGATCCAGCGCAACTATCGTATGTTTTCTGTTTGTATATTCAGTTTTGTGCAGTGTATGTGCGCCGGTAATGATCCCATCCACCATATTACGATCCAGCATATTCAGATAATCACGTTCACGATTACTGCTTCCGACCGTATTACAAACCATTGTTTTGTATCCCAGTTTATAAAGAGCAACTTCTACTTCCCGTGCGAACGCAGAGAAAAAGGGATGATCCAGATCCGGAACAAGCACCCCGATAATCCCTGTCCGATTACGAAAAAGATTTCTTGCCAGTTCATTTGGTGTATATCCCAGTTCTTCGATTGCCTGTTCTATCTTTTTTCTTGTATCAGCCGCCACATATCCGCTGTCATTGATAACTCTCGACACAGTACCGACTCCTACTCCGGCTCTCTGCGCCACATCTTTCATACTTGCCATTCTTACTTAACCTTTCATACTGCCTGTTACCGTTCACAGTAACTGTTCCTGTCAATAATACCAATTTTCTTCCTTCGCACGGTTGAAATTGCATTATAGATTTTAATGTCGTATAAAAGAGTATAACACAACCAAATTTTCTTTACAATTAACATAATGCGCTATATATGGAGTCATTTTCGTTTTTTCGTCAAAAAAGAGAATCACTATATAATAGCAATTCTCTTTCTAATTTTATTAATGACTTTGGAACCCTGGTATCATTTTAATTCTTTTGTTACACGGAGTCGTGTCATGGCTCTGGCGAGCGCGGCCTGACTTCTGTGATATTCTACAATACTCTGCTGCTGGCGGAGCTGCTCCTCGGCACGGTCACGTGCTTCCTCAGCTCTTCGTATATCGATTTCATCCGGACGTTCTACGGTCAGGCAGAACAGCTTTGCACGATTGTTGATCATCTCAACAAACCCTGAACTTACTGCTACTACTTCCCAATTTCCTTCAGCATCCTGAAAACGAAGCTCTCCCGGAACAATGGCACAGATCATATTCGCATGATGAGCAAGAAATTCTTTCTGTCCATCTTCCGCCGGTATGATCAATGACTGCGCTCTTCCGGAAAAGAACTGTCTGTTTGCAGCGTATATCTCAAGACCGAATGTATTCTGCATAAGCCTCACTCCTTACTGTTCCAGAGTTTTTGCTTTTTCAACTACTTCGTCTATGGTTCCTACGTTAAAGAATGCGTTTTCCGAATATTCATCCATCTCACCATCAATGATCATCTTGAATCCACGGATTGTTTCTTTAAGCGGAACATATTTTCCAGGAATACCTGTGAAGTTCTCAGCTACATGGAACGGCTGAGAAAGGAATTTCTGGATCTTTCTTGCACGGAATACAGTATTTTTATCTTCGTCAGAGAGTTCTTCCATACCAAGGATTGCAATGATGTCCTGCAGCTCTTTGTATTTCTGAAGAATTTCCTGTACACGACGTGCTACTTCATAGTGCTCTTCACCTACAACATCTGCTTCCAGAATACGTGATGTGGATTCCAGAGGATCGACTGCCGGGTAAATACCCTGTTCAACAATCTTACGGGAAAGTACTGTCGTTGCATCCAGATGTGCAAATGTAGTTGCCGGTGCCGGGTCAGTCAGGTCATCGGCCGGTACATATACTGCCTGTACAGATGTAACAGATCCGGAGGTTGTGGATGCGATACGCTCCTGCAGTTCACCCATTTCTGTTGCCAGAGTAGGCTGGTAACCTACTGCGGATGGCATACGTCCAAGAAGTGCAGATACCTCTGAACCAGCCTGTACAAAACGGAAAATATTATCAATAAAAAGAAGAACATCTCTGTGCTCAGTATCACGGAAATACTCAGCCATAGTAAGGCCTGTTTCCGCAACACGCATACGGGATCCCGGCGGCTCGTTCATCTGTCCGAACACTAAGGCTGTCTTCTTAAGTACACCGGATTCTTTCATTTCGCTCCAAAGGTCATTACCTTCACGGGAACGTTCTCCAACACCTGTGAAGATAGAATATCCACCATGTTCTGTTGCGATATTCTGGATCAATTCCTGAATCAGGACTGTCTTACCAACACCTGCTCCACCGAACAGACCGATCTTACCACCCTTGGCATATGGTGCCAGAAGGTCAATAACCTTGATCCCTGTCTCCAGGATCTCAACTGCCGGTTTCTGCTCTTCAAAGCTCGGCGGATCTCTGTGGATCACCCAATGTTCTTCATTGTCAAGGGATTCTCCACCATCTACTGTCTCTCCGAGGACATTGAACAGTCTTCCAAGAGTACAGTCACCTACAGGAACTTTGATTCCGCTTCCTGTAGCAATTACTTCTCTATCTCTCTGAAGTCCCTCGCTGGCACTCAGCATGATGCATCGAACCACATCATTTCCAAGGTGCTGAGAAACTTCCATAACACATTTTTTACCGTTGTTTTCAACTTCAAGAGCGTCTTTGATATCCGGCAGATCTCCATCTTCAAAAACAACGTCTACAACAGGTCCCATGACCTGTACGATCTTACCTTTACTCATCCTCGTCACTTCCTTTTCTGAGCTTTTGCACCGCTGCAGACCTCTGTAATCTCCTGTGTGATCGCAGCCTGACGCGCCCTGTTATACTGGATTGACAGATCCTGGAGCATCTTCTTTGCACTGTCTGTTGAAGACTGCATTGCTGTCATTCTCGCGTTGTTCTCACTTGCATATGCCTCAACAAGACATCCGTAGATCACACCGGTCAAATAATTCGGAATCATGATATCCAGCACTCCATCAGCGGAAGGAAACATTTCTATTTCTTCCTGATGAACCTCTGCCGGTATATCAATCGGTGAAAAGCTGGTCTTTTTTAAAGGAAGAAGCTGCATATTTACAGGCTCCATCACAACTGCATTCTGCATCTGTGTATAGATGATATGCACCTCGTCCACTTCTCTTTCCAGAAAGCTTCTTATAACTTCCTCACTGATCATTCTTGCCCTGTGCATGGTCGGCTTTTGTACCGTGTAACGGAAACTGTCGTCCATGTCCACATCTTTTTTACTGAAATACTGTCTTCCTACAACACCGAGGACATAAAGTTTATGGTGACCAGGCGTCTTTGCCATAAAATCTTCGGCCATTTTGGTCATATTATGGTTGTAAGCACCGGCCATTCCTTTGTCACCGGTTACCACGATCGTGGCAATCTTTCGTTCCTCCGTCGGAATCAGATGACGGATACTGAAGAAAGAATGCTGAGTATCCGGAACATGACGCAGGATACGTGCGATCGAGTTCTGCATATTATAGAAATATGGTTCTGTATCTGACAGTATCTTTTTGGCTTTTTTCATTTTGGAAGAGGAAATCATATACATGGCATTGGTAATCTTCATCGTGTCCTGGACACTGTTAATCCTGCTTTTTATTTCTCTTGCATTTGCCATAAATTCCTCCTGCGCTCACTGCTCTGGTATGTTCATCCATACCGCAGTGACTGCATTTTACAGATATTATTTGGTAACTTCGCGGTCTTTAAACTCATCAGCAACCTGAAGGATCTTTTCTCCCAGTTCATCGCTGAGTACCTTGGTCTCCTCGATTTCCTTGCCGATTTCAGGATAAACGTTGTCAAAGTATGCGAGAAGATTCTTCTGATACTCTTTCACATTCTTCTTATCCACATGAACCAGCTTTTTGTGAGTTGCTGTCCACAGTGTAATTACCTGCTCATGGAGTGCAAGTGGATTACACAGCGGCTGTTTCAGAAGTTCCATCAGGCATCCACCGTATGCCAGCTGTGCCTTGGTCGCATCATCCAGGTCAGAACTGAACTGTGTGAAGACTTCCATCTCGCGGTACTGCGCAAGATCGATACGAACACTTCCGGATGCTTTCTTCATTGCCTTAGTCTGGGCAGCACCACCAACTCGTGATACGGAAAGTCCAACGTTTACGGCCGGTCTCATACCAGAGAAGAAAAGATCACTTTCCAGGAAAATCTGACCGTCTGTAATGGAAATTACGTTGGTCGGAATGTAGGCAGAAACATCACCTGCCTGTGTCTCAATGATCGGAAGTGCTGTAATGGAACCGCCTCCCATTTCATCGTTCAGACGGCTGGATCTCTCCAGAAGTCTGGAATGCAGATAGAATACGTCACCAGGATATGCCTCACGTCCCGGAGAACGTTCAAGCAACAGGGACAGCGCACGATATGCTACTGCATGCTTGGAAAGATCATCATATACGATCAGTACATCTTTACCCTGATACATGAAGAATTCTGCAAGTGCAGTTCCTGCATAAGGTGCAATGTACTGAAGCGGTGCACAGTCGCTGGCTGTAGATGAAAATACTGTGGTGTATTCCATCGCACCATATTTTTCAAGATTGGATACAACCTTGGCAACTGTAGATGCTTTCTGTCCGATTGCTACATAAATACAAATTACATCCTTTCCCTTCTGGTTCAGGATGGTGTCGATTGCAAGAGAAGTTTTACCGGTCTGTCTGTCACCGATAATCAATTCTCGCTGTCCACGGCCAATCGGGAACATAGAATCCAGCGAAAGGATACCTGTTTCCAACGGTACGGTTACGGATTTACGGTCAATGATTCCAGGTGCCGGATTCTCTACCGGACGATAGCCTTCCTCTTTGATCTCGCCTTTTCCGTCAATTGGAGCTCCAAGGGCATTCACGATTCTTCCTACATAACCGTTTCCTACAGGAATACCTGCCTGCTTACCGGTACGGGTTACTTTGGTTCCCTCTTTGATTCCGGTATCCTTTCCAAACAGAATACATCCCATACTGTTTGTACGGATATCCTGAACCATTCCCTTGAGTCCGTTTTCAAATACTACAACCTCTCCATACATGGCATGGTCAATTCCGTATACGGTTGCAATTCCGTCACCTACAGAAATAACCGTTCCCACTTCCTGGTTCTGGCTGATCTCATCATAATTTTCTATTTCTTCCTTCAGAATAGAAATAATCTCATCTGGGTTGATTGCACTCAACGTGTTCACCTCCGGGTCAGTTTCTGTTGCAGCATACGGTAACGTCCCCGCATACTCCAGTCAAATTCACGTCCGTCTGCCTGGAGGACAAATCCTCCGATCAGACTTTTGTCTTCTATCATCTCTATTTCGGCCTGTTCAGCCTGAAATTCCCGGCACAAAAATGCTTTGATGCCTTTCAGCTGTTCATCCTTCGGCGGTGTTACATAACGCATCACTGCATGCAGGATGTTCTTATGTCTTCTGCAGATTTCTTCATAATTTTCAAAGATTTCATTCAGAAGACCGATGTTTCTGTGTCTGCAGGCAACCTTAATGAAATTCTTCATCTCATCAGGAATCACTCTGTCGATCACTCTGCTCTTTGCTTCAAAAGGCACCAGTGGGTTCTCAAGGCTCTCTGCCAGCCCCGGAACCTCACGGAATATTTCTTTTGTTGTCTGTACGGCTTCTGTCGAAACAGAAAGCTCGTACAGTGTTTTTGCATAATTAACGGCGGTCGCTGTCATCCGGATCACCTGCTTCTTCTATAAATTGATCATATAAGGATAAATCCTGATCTGCTCCACTGTTCTTACCAATGATCTTAGCTGCAGCTTCCATAGCAAGCTCTGCAACATCGCCTTTCATCTGACGCATTGCATTCTCGCGTTCCATACGGATGTCTTCCTGTGCCTTTGCAAGCATGGCATCTACTTTTGCGGTTGTCTCTTCTACTGTATGGTCTGCCTGAGCTTTTGCTTCTTTTCTGGCCTGTTCCATGATCTGGTAGGATTCTTCTTTTGCAGATTTTAAAGCACCCTCATACTGTTCCTGAAGTGCTTTTGCATTATCCTGTCGTTCCTTTGCTTCTGCAAACTGCTGGTCGATCATCGCTTTTCTCTGGTCCATCACATTTATGATCGGTCCGAATAAAAACTTCTTCATCAAAAGATACAGAACCAACAGGTTGATGATTATGAAGACAAGGTTGATATCAATCTTTATCACCTGGTCCACCTGCCTCTCTTATCCTGATTCATTCTCATTGTCTATATCTTTTCTATTAGCCCAGCATGATGATGATCAGAAGACCGATTACGAAACCGTAGATAGCTGTTGCCTCGGCAAGTGCACATCCTAACAGAAGGTTCTTACTGATCTTACTCTCTGCTTCAGGCTGTCTTGCGATTGCTTCTACTGCTTTTGAAGTTGCGAGGCCGATACCAATACCTGCTCCGATACCTGTAAGAACTGCGATAGCTGCTCCGATTGCTACTAATGTTGACATAATTTTTTCCTCCTCGTTTGACAAAAATAATGAATTTTCTTAATTTGATATCTGTTTATCCTGATTATTCAATTGCTTCCTTGATAAACAGCGATGTTAAGAATACGAATACATATGCCTGGATGAATCCGTCAAAGAAATCAAAGTACAGGCTGAATGGAATAGGAAGAATTGCCGGACATATAAATTCAAGCAATTTCATTACTACAAAGCTTCCCAAAACATTACCGAATAATCGCATACACAATGATGTCGGCCTGATTGCCAGCTCCAGAATATTGATTGGAAGCATGATCGGAACCGGCTCTGCAAAACTATGCAGAAATCCTTTGAGTCCTCGTTTGTGAAAACCTGAGTACTCGATCAGAATAATACTCATAAGCGAAAGTGCTATGGTCACATTCATATCCTTGGTAGGTGGTGTGAAACCAAAGACACCTGCTATATTGGCAATTCCAATATAGATAACGGTAGACATCAGATAAGGGATATATCTTTTTCCCTCTTCTCCAAGAATTCCTTCAAAGAAATTCAAGAGAAAACTTACTCCTGTTTCCAGAAGAAGCTGTTTCTTGCCTGGATTCTCAACCCTGAGATTACGAACCAGTATCAGTGAAAGTACTAACAGCACTGCCATGATCACCCATGTAACAACTACACTCTCTGCGATCGGCACTCCGCCAAACACCGGTATCGTAAAGGCAGTCTTGCTTTCCAGCTCTTCTGCCAGTGTGGCTGATAAATTTCCCGTCTTTCTCCCTCCTTTTCTCTCGACCGTATTGTCATCAAATTGGTATGACCGGTCTGTCTTTATTGCACTTATTTTACGCTCTTTGTCAAAAAAAAGTCAATATCCATTCTCCCTATTTTGTCTAAAAATGGAATGCAAAATTATGCACATTTCACAATTATATTTAATATAACTTCATATTATAATTGATACTTCTCCATAGGACAGAACCGACAATGAACCGTCTGCTTCCTTTACCTTCAGTCTTCCATCCGGGCAGATTTCCAGTGCTTTTGCACTGCGGACTTTGTCTCCGTCTGAGATACATATTTCCCTTCCGGGCACGATATTATGCTCAATATATTCCGGTGGAAGACGAAGTTCTTTTGTCTCTTCCAAAAGAGCATTCACAATCTCGGCCGCCAGACGGCTGCGTTCAAGTTCCCCTGCGGCCTCCCGGCTTTCATAGATACCACCGGCAATTCCCTTAATAGCCTCCGGATACCCTTCCGCTGCCTCAAAAATATTCAGGCCGATCCCAACCACAGCAAACTCGATATTTCCACTCTCAAAGTCTGTAACTGCTTCTGTAAGGATACCGCATACTTTCTTTCCATTATGATAAAGGTCATTCACCCATTTAATATCCAGATCAATTCCCGTAACCTTCTTCACCGCCTTATAAACAGCTACTGCAGCTTCTGCTGTCAGAAGAAGGCTCTCCTGAAGGCTGCCTTTCGGCTCCAGAACCACGCTCAGATAGATTCCCGCATCCTGCGGAGAATAAAAGCTGCGCCCCCGTCTACCGCGTCCTTCCGTCTGGCATCCTGCCAGAACAAAGCTCCCATGTCCGGCTTCTCCGGTTACTGCTGCCGCCTTCGCCGCACGGTTCGTAGAATCCACTTCCTGGTAAACTTTTATATAAACGTCCGGAAATGACAAAAAAGGCCGTATTGCTTCAACAGAAAGCCGATCATTCGCTTTCATCAGCATATAGCCTTTATTCGGTCCCGCCTCTATCATGTATCCTTCTTCCCTCAGAGATTTCACGGCTTTCCAGATGGCTGCCCTGGTACAGTGAAGCTCCTCGGCAAGTTTCTCTCCTGAAAGGGTCTCACCCTTCTCTTTCTCCAGAATTTCCAAAAGTCTTGATTTAACGGTCATATTCTATTCTTCTCCATAATTCATCAGAGTTTTTTTCATAAATGATATGTACTCTCTGCGGACATTCTCCGGCGACACGATCAATGCGCCAGTTCCAAGACTGGCCAGCCAGCCAAAGAACTTCGGGCTGACACTGATCCGTACCTGCATTGAAAAATGCTCTTCGTCCCGGGGAATGAGCATAACATCCTGCCCGAAACGATCCAGGACCACACCAACAAAACGGTTCTCAAATTCCATCCGGACAGAGGTTTCTTTTCCTCCAAACATCCCAAATGTACCGGCTGAAAATTTCTCCATATCAAATTTCTGAAAAAAGCTCTCTCCATTTCGCCTGTTCTTCTCGATATTTATATGTTTAATCTTGTCAACACGATAATGCTTAACAATTCCACTCTTTTCATCCAGACCGATCAGATAATAGTTTTCGTTCTTCCAGATCAGGTTCCACGGACTCACCCGATACTGTTCTCCACCACGTTTCTGTTTCAGATTTTTAGTAAAATCCCATTCATAATACTGAAAACTGATCTGACAGTTATCTGCGATCGCGGCATAAATCCCCTCTATACTCTTATAAACTTCACCATTCGGTGACTTCACTCCCGGTACTGTATAAGTCTGATACTGAAGTTTCCTCGCTTCACTGGCACTGGTCAGACTTTCCAGTTTGCGTAGAAGTTCCCGTGACTGTTTCTGTGTCAGGAATCTGGATGACTGCACTGCGTCCATCAGAATCTTCAATTCCGGAAGTTCAAACTTTCTGTCCGCAAGGAAATATCCCGAAGGACGTCCTCTTCGATTCTCAATCTTCATTCCGAACACCCTCAGTGTCTCTATATCATCGTAGACAGCCTTACGCTCCACACTGATTCCATAACTGTCCATATATTTTATGATCTCAGCTACGGATATCGGATGTTCTCTGTCCGTCTTCTCTTCAAATGCCTTCATCAGATATAAAATTTTGAGTTTCTGATTAAATGATCTCGGCATACATTCTCCCTTATTTATCTGCCAATGCTATGACTACACCTGAATATAATACCATAAAGCCAAGTGCCAGGGCAATCCTGTCTGCTGAATGAAAATCCAGTTTCAAAACCATCGCACCCATGATCATGATCTCTATTGTAACGATTGCCCCTAATACCATCGCCATGATACTGGAAAATTTCCTGCGATTCTTCTTTCCGTGACTTCTCTCTGCCCTGTAAACTCTTCCTTCTGCATTTGCTGTGTTGACCATCGTGGTTTCCTCCCTTTATACCGAACATGTTTTCCGAACATTTGTTTCTTATATTGGGAGTATCTCATATTTAATGTACGATAAAACGGGACAAATCATTCAAAAGCAAATATATGTTCGTTTTTATGCAGAAAAATTGATTTTTCTGACATTCCAGTTTCCATTGTCGATTTCCATAAGAGCCATCGTAACATCCCCACCAAACCGGCTTCTTCCACAGCTTCCCGGATTCAACCACAGCCGTCCATCGATCATTTTTTCAAAATAATGATGACTGTGTCCGAAAATAACAACCTGCGCTGTTCCCAGATCCCATGCAACATCTTTTTTATTATGTGTCATAAAGAATTCCGTTCCTTCTATTTTAAATCGCAGTGTAACTGAAAGCTTTTCGGCCCAGTCACGGTCATTATTTCCACGCACGACATAAAGACTGCCAAGATACCGGAGCTGGTCAAGGATTTCCGGCCGGTCAACATCTCCTGCATGTAAAATGCAGTCACATGTCTTAAGTATGCTGATCACTTCCGGTCTCAGCAATCCGTGTGTATCAGATATGATGCCAATTCTTTTTGCCATCTGTTTTCTCCTGTAACATTCCTATCAGAAAATTTCTCAGAATCCTTCAATCCTTCTTTTCTTTCGGAGTGCATAACGTTTTTCCGCACCCTGCCATTCTGCCTTTTCAGCCTCTGTCTCAACGATCAGCCCCGGTACCTCGACTTTGTTGTCGTTTTCATCAAGCGCCACCATAACTTCATATGCACGGTTGATCATCTTGCGCATACCGTCAGAATCTTCCACATATGTATCGATCCGTACTTCCATGGATGTTCTTCCCACGTATGTCATCTTTCCGATCAGGACAACAGTATTTCCAAGATAGGCGCCTGCCTTAAAGTTCAGATTGTCCACGCAGGCTGTTGTGACGATCGTTCCTGCATGGCGGTGAGCCACAATCCCGGCCATTTCATCAATCCACTGCATGAGGACACCACCAAACAGACGTCCATAGCTGTTGATATGCTTATTCATGATCAGATAGGTGTTTTCAGTGCGGGAATCTTCCACCCTCTTCATTTTCCGCATTTTATCACTTCCTTCGTTTATTTGAGTCCCTGTTCATGAAAACGTGCCGCCGCTTTTTCGTATTCCGGAAGTGGGACTCCATATTCTTTTCCCAGACGGACGATTTCATATACAAGACCATCTATTTCTGATTTTTTGCCCGCATACACATCTCTCTGCATAGAGGTGGTTGCCTCCGGTGCCAGTGGTGCCACAATCTTCAGATTTCGCTCCACAAGATCCTCCTGAAATTCAATTCCCATCGCATGGGACAGCGCTACGATCTCAGTGATCAGAGCTTTAAACATTTCTCTTGCCTCTCCGTCTTTCTGAAAATCTGTTGCTGTCGCATTACAGTAAAGTCCGGCTACTCCGATCGGTGATACGTAAGAGAATTTTACCATAGCATCTCTGCGAATATCTTCAGAGAGAATCACTTCTATATTTTCACATGCCATATCTTTTGCAATTTCACGCATCTTTTCCGTCTCTTCTTCCGGTTTTCTTGCACCGAAGACAACACGGAGAATTTTTCCATGTCGCAGGATCACACCCGGCTCCAGAATATTGGCAGATACGTAGATACATCCATCCGGCACTGTCAGTTCCGGAAATTCTTTCTGAAGTTTTCCTCCTGTCCCATAAATATTGAGGATTGGAAGGACTACTGTATCTTTTCCTGCAAGTTTCCGGATCACCGGAATTGTTTCCGTCATAGAATAACCTTTTACACAGACCAGGATCACATCAGGTATATCACTGTATTCTTCCACTGTGCATGCTTTTACCGGAATCATTTCTCTTTTATGATCCCACAGGCATTCCATGCCCAGACCATTTTTTCTGATTGCCTCGAGGTGTTTCCCTCTGGCGATGAGTGTTACATCTTTTCCTGCCTTCGTCAAAAAAAAGCCAAGACTTCCGCCGGTTCCGCCAGCTCCGATGATTGCATATTTCATATCACAGAATTCTCCTTTTCTTAAAGAATCAGCTCCTCATATCCTGAGGAGCCGATTAGATCATTATATATTTTTCGCGCAGATGTCTTCCAGACAGCATCTGTCACAATACGGTTTTGTTCTTGCTGTACACACCTCACGTCCATGGTACACAAGGCGATGGCAGAAATCACTTCCTTCTTCCGGTGGAATGATCTTCCACAGGGCCATTTCCACCTTCTTTGGTTCTTTGATTCCATCCACAAGCCCGATTCGATTACAAAGCCGGATGCAATGCGTATCTGTAACAATTGCCGGTTTGCCAAAAACATCTCCCATGATCAGATTGGCACTCTTGCGTCCTACGCCGGGAAGTTTCAAAAGTGCCTCGAAAGTTGTCGGGATCTTGTCATCATACTGTTCATGAAGGATTCTCATACATGCACTGATGTCCCTGGCTTTGCTTCTGCCAAGTCCACACGGCCGGACGATCTCCTCAATCTCCTCCGGCTCTGCAGCTGCCAGCGATGCCACATCCGGATACTTCGCATAAAGCTCCTCTACAACTATGTTAACTCTTGCATCTGTACATTGCGCTGCAAGCCGGACACTCACAAGCAGTTTCCATGCCTGATCATAATCCAGTGTACAGCCTGCATCCGGATATTCTTTTTTCAGCCGGGCGATCACTTCCAGTGCCAGTTCTTCTTTTGTCATTATTTTCTACTTCTCCGCTGTCTCTTAGATCGTTCCGAAAATACGGTCACCTGCATCACCGAGTCCCGGGCAGATATAAGCATTTTCATTCAGTTCACGGTCCAGATGTCCTACATAGATCTGCACATCCGGATGTTCTCTGTGAAGTCGCTCCAGACCTTCCGGTGCTGCAATGACAAACATACATTTAATGTTCTTTCCACCATGCTGCTTGATCATTCTGACTGCATCTACCGCAGAACCGCCGGTTGCAAGCATCGGGTCTGTCAGCACGATCAGTCTCTGTTCGATCGGATCCGGAAGTTTGCAGTAATATTCATGCGGTTCATGTGTCTCCGGATCTCTGTAAAGGCCGATATGACCGATCTTTGCAGACGGAACCAGCGTTGTGATACCGTTTACCATACCAAGTCCGGCACGAAGTACCGGCACAACTGCCAGCTTCTTTCCGGCGATCATTGGAGATTTGCATTTCTCGATCGGAGTTTCAATTTCCACATCCTCCAGTGGAAGATCTCTCAGTGCCTCATATCCCATAAGGACTGCAATTTCTTCGATCAGCTTACGGAACTCATTTGTTCCTGTATTTTTGTTACGAAGCATAGAAATTTTGTGCTGGATCAGCGGATGATCCATGATAAATACGTTCTCCATGTTTTCCTCCATTATCATTCTCTTTAGAATTATATCACTGTCCTACAACTATGGTGATTATACCTTATTTCTTTTCCATTGACAACTCCCGCCGAAATGATACACTGAATTTAATCCTTTTTAGTAACTTTCATCTGGTCAAGCGGATATTCGCAATTGAAGCAGGGAACTTACTTGATTCGGTTAAATAATTATTCACCATTTTTGAAAGGAGTATTCTTCATGGACAGCTACGAAGAAGAATTTGAATCTGCCAGTCAGGAAGCTAGGCGTCTTGCTATTGCATTAAAACGTTTTACGGAAGTTCAGGATCCTGTATGGAAAGAAAAATATCAGCATTATCTTTCCCTTCGTTTCCGTCCTGCCATAAGTGAGCTGATCCGTCAGGGTGATTTTTTTCGTATTCAGAAACTCTGTCAGTTTGTATCGATCACAGAAGCCGCACTCGACACATTTATTGAGGAAGCCGTCCGGCTCCACCGGGAAGAAATTCTTTCCTTCTTTCTGGAATTCCAAAAAGACCACTTTGGCTTTCATGACCATGACTTTACCTTCTGATACAGATAAGGAGTAAGATTATGAAACATCCTATTTCTCCGGATACCTCCGGTCTTTATGAAAAAATATGGAATTTTGTACGTGAACAGCTTTCTGTCAGATATCCCTTTTTTCGTCGTCTTCTCTGGAATTTTTCCTTTCAGGAATCCTCAGAAACATCCTCTGCCGGCACAGATGGCAGGGTCATCTATTTCTGTCCGGATTTTCTCATAAAAACGTTTCAGGATGATCCCGATACTCTGGAAAAGCTTTTTTTGCACATGCTGTATCACTGTCTTTTTCTTCATCTGATCCTGGAGATACCTTCTGACGCTCAGCGATGGGACCGGGCCTGCGACCTTGCTGTATATCGACTGATCCGTCATGAGAAAAAAGAATATCGTCCGGCTATACTTTATTCGCAGAATCCTGAGTTACCGGAAACCTGTGCAATGGATGATCATCAGTTCTGGAAACAGGCTGACCGCAATAAGCTTCTCGAACAGATGAGAAATCTCTGGAACAACAGTTATGGTACCGGAGGTTTCGGTCTCTACGGTTCTGACGGCAGAGGCACTTCCCCGGGGAGTCTGCAGGAAGAAATCCGTCTGCAGGAAAAACACCGCTATGATTTTCGCCGTTTTCTCAGACGTTTTGCCATTCACCGTGAGGAACTTCATACAGATACAGAAAGTTTTGACTATATTCCTTATCTCTATGGTCTGGAACATTATGACAATATGCCACTCATTGAACATCTGGAATACCAGGAAGTAAACCGCATGGAAGAACTCGTCATTGCGATCGATACTTCCGGTTCCTGCTCTGCCGCTACAGTCCGGCGTTTTATGGAAGAGACTTATGGGATTCTCAGTGATCATGAAAATTTTTTCCGCAAAATGAACCTTTACATCATTCAGTGTGACAGCTTTATTCAGGATGTTATACATGTTACCTGCGAAGATGACTGGAAAAAATATCTGACGCATATCACAATCCACGGTCGTGGCGGCACAGATTTCCGCCCTGTTTTTGCATATGTGCAAAATCTCCGTAACACCGGAGCTCTCCGTAATCTGAAAGGGCTTTTGTACTTCACAGACGGAGATGGTATTTATCCCGAAAGACCGACAGATTATCAGACTGCTTTTATTTTTTACCGTGAAAAGGCCCTGCATCAGAAAGTTCCGGTCTGGGCACATAAGTTATATATGGATGAAACATAATCTTGCATCATCTCAGATGCAGAAAGGATACCACGTTTTATGAATATCAAAGAAGCAAAACAGGAACTTCTCCAAACCATACAAGTCTATACGCGTAAAGATTCTAATGGCAATTATCTCATGCCATCTGTCAGACAACGACCGATTCTACTGATTGGTCCTCCCGGCATCGGCAAAACAGCGATCATGGAACAGGCCGCCAGAGAATGTGGAATCGGCCTGGTCGCTTATACAATTACACATCATACACGCCAGAGTGCTGTCGGTCTTCCTGTCATTGTCAAAAAGGATTTTCAGGGAAGAGAATATTCCGTAACAGAATACACTATGAGCGAGATCATTGCTTCTGTTTATGAAAAGATGGAAGAAACCGGCTGTAAAGAAGGAATCCTTTTTATCGATGAGATCAACTGTGTATCCGAAACGCTGGTTCCCACTATGCTGCAGTTTCTGCAAAATAAAACATTTGGTACACATCCGGTTCCATCCGGCTGGATCATTGCTGCCGCCGGAAATCCTGTTGAATACAATAAATCTGCCAGAGAATTTGACATTGTCACTCTGGACCGCGTAAAACGAATCGATATTGAACCGGATCTCAATGTATGGAAAGAATATGCATCTGCAAAAGGGCTTCATCCTTCTGTTCTTTCTTACCTGAGTTTAAAAAGAGAACATTTTTACCATATTGAGAATACGGCGGACCGCATTTGTTTCGTCACTGCACGTGGCTGGGAAGATCTTTCTGCAATTTTATACGGATATGAAGATATGCATTTTGCTCCGGATGAGAACCTGATCCGTCAGTATCTGCAGGATGAAGAGATTGCAAGAGATTTTGGTGCTTATTACCAGCTTTACGCCAAATACCGTCAGGATTACCGGATTCCGGAAATCCTCTCCGGCTCCCTTGATGAATCCGTTACAGAATCACTCTGCACGCTGGCAGCCCATGCCCCAACAGATGAACGTCTGACTGTTTCCGGGCTTCTTCTGGATGGATGGAACACCTTATTTCTGAAATTCCGGGAAGAAGACCAGTTCGCGGTCGCCCTTCAGGGCGTACTCCGTCAGGCCAGGGACTCCCTTCTTGAAGGAAATACGCTTGCTGCTTTTACAGAACAATATCGAACTTCTCAAAAGATCCGCCTGGAAAATCATCTGCTTGACCGCACGGAAACAGACCGCACGGAACGTATCGCCCGAATTCTCGAGCAAAGTCTCTCCCGCACTCAGCAGGAACGTATTTCTGCTCCGGAAGAAGTGATCGCGATCCTGCGTCACGCTCTGGAAGAAAATGTCAGGATCCGACAAGATACTGTAAACCAGACTTCTCTGGCGCTGCATCTCGGCTTTTCTTTTGCTGAATCGGCTTTTGGTGATGGACCTGAAATTTTGTTTCTGATCTCAGATCTCAGCCATAACACAAATGCAGTATCTTTCATCAGCCATTTTGGCTGTGAAGAATATTTTCGTTTCAATAAAAAGCTGAAATTTCAGGAAGAACGGCAGAATCTTCTCCAGGAAATTGATTCTGTTATAAAGACAGTCTGACACAAAAAAGGAAGGTGGTCTCCCTCTGCGGAAACCCCTTCCTTAAATTTATCTTTCTTTTAATTACCACTGAAACCGCCCTGCATTTTCCGACGATATCTTCCATTCTGACGTTCCAGTATTTCGCGAAACTGCGCTGCATACATACCCAGAGACATTGCCATGCAGACTGCACAGGCTCCGATCAGTACATTGGATGTAGAATACGGAAGTCTCGGTCCTGCCAGCAGGATCAGTACAACCACATAAGTTACTGCTGTATTCAGCTTACCATGCCATTGTGCCTCAATCGTTTCTTTTGTCTCCATCAGTACTTTCCACCCTGCAACTGTCATATAACACTCTTTTATCACAAACAGGATCAGCACAAGCTTCGCCAGTGGATATCTTGGAATCAGATACGCGATCATCACACCCTGCATAGCCTTATCTGCCACCGGATCCAAAATACGTCCGACCCGGCTGATACTGTTAAAAGATCTGGCAATTCTGCCATCCAGAACATCTGTTGCCGCAGCGGCAAAAATGAGCAATACAAGTACCGTACGGTACTCTCCTGCACCATATCTCTCAAAGATTCCCAGGAATACGACTGCCAGACACAGTCGAAGTGTGCTGAGCAGATTCGGAATCGTACAGATTTCTCTGCGGGTAAGTACTTCTGCCAGGCGTTCCTTTCTTGCAGGAAGCACTCTGTAAAACAGCTGATAACAAAGAATATTCAGGATCAGTGCAGTCATAACATCTGCCACACTGTGCTGTTTCAGGAACATCGTTGATAAAACGATCGATATCGTAAGTATGATCTGACTTACCGTGAACAATTTATTTTTCCTGCACCGTTCATTTTGATATAATGCGATACAACTTGCTGTTGCATTAAATACATGCATGCTTGGGAAAATATTGGTAGGCGTATCAATTTTATACAAAAAACGTATCGCACTGATAAACACACCGCCTCCGGTACTGCCAAGATCCGGTCTCAGATTTTGTCCGTTCGGATATACATAGGAAATCAGCAGAAACAGTGTCATACCTGCACCCAGAGTTCCGAGATATTGATAATATTCTTTTTTGCTTGGGCAGGATACTGCAAAATAAATCACTGTTCCGATCAGGAAAAAGTACCAGAGTACATATGGAATAATAAAATACGGGCAAAACGGAATCTTATCATCAGCTAATGAATGAATCATATGTATTTTTACATCGCTCTGCTCCATCAGCATAAACGAGATCATATAAAAGATTCCATAAGCAGGTATGATCCACAAATGCTTTGATTGCTTCAGATAATTCAAAATATCACCTTTCCATCCTTTCCGGCTGCAGCCTGTCTGTTACTGTTCATAGCAAAACTCTGCTGTCATTGGATTTCTGTTTTTTCTGTAGCCTATGATATCTCTATCCTATCAAATAATCAATGCACAAAATGCCGAAAATGGACAGTTTTACAAAAATTTCATAGTTGTTTTATAAAGAATTTTAAAAAGGAAGCGCCTTTATGCTACGCTTCCTCTTCTTTTCCGCTCATCATTTCTGCAGATCTGCTGAAATTCTCTTAACTTTTCTTTTGCTTCCGGACTGAGGTTCTGTGGTACCTGAATTCGGATCGTCACATACTGATCACCATGAACAGATGGATTTTTCATCGAAACAATACCTTTGCCCCTCAGACGGATCTTCCTTCCTGTCTGAGCACCTTCCGGAATACGGCAGATCACATCACCGTACAATGTAGAGACTTTTGCCTCTCCGCCAAAAACAGCTGTTGTGAATGGAATTTCTGTTGTTGTATAGACATCCATACCATTTCGTTCGTATCCTGGCTTTGGCTGAATATTTACTTTCAACAAAAGATCTCCGGCTTCTCCTCCGTTAAATCCAGGATTTCCTTTTCCCTTCAGACGGATGCTCCTGCCATTTTCGATACCTGCCGGAACATGTACCTGCAGTGTCTGGGAACCACTTCCTGACGGATCCGAAAGACGGATCATTTTATCACATCCAAATGCTGCATCTTCAAAGCTGATACTTACTTCAGACCTGAGGTCACTGCCTTTTTCCTGTGTATGTCCTCCAAATCCGCTTCCGCCGAAACCACTGTGAAAGCCCTGTCCACCAAATCCACTGCTCTGACGATTGTATCCGCTGTTTTTCTGACCATGGAACATATTTCCAAAGATATCCCCAAAAATATCTCCCATATCACCCATATTACCATTTTCAAAATGATACTCATGATAGCCATTGCCGCCCTGACCAAAGTCAAATCCGCCAAAGCCACCATGAAAACCGCCTCCGGCCCCATTCTGTCCACCGGCTCCATATGGATTTCCGCCGCCCTCTTCAAATGCAGCAAAACCATACTGATCGTATAATTTCTTCTTTTCTGTATCACTTAATACATTGTAAGCTTCTGTAACTTCTTTAAATTTCTGTTCTGCCTGCTTATCACCGGGATTCATATCCGGATGATATTTTTTTGCAAGTTTTCTGTATGCACGTTTGATCGCCTTGGCATCGGCATCTCTTCCGACTCCAAGGACTTCATAATAATCTCTCTTAGCCATAATGCCACCTCCGGTTCACATTGCTAAAAAGGAGATGCAGTTATTTTCACCGCATCCCCTGTCCATCTCCTCTTTGTTCTATATGTAATATAACACGTGCGTATACTATTGTCAAGAGTTCCTCATACATTTTAAAAATAATCTGATATATACGGAGTCTGCTGCTCGATCGCGTCCTCAAGCATGTCAATCGTCCACGCTGCTGCCTGAATACGTCCAATCTTTGCAAGATATTCCGGACGTTTGTATCCCATCAGCATAGTGGTCATCGTCTGAATATTGATCGTATCTTCGCATGGCTCCATGATGCGCATAACCTGTCCATGACCATCCCTCGAAATTGTCAGATGGAAATTTCCTTGATTACATTCCATGATCGGATCGATCAGACGGAATTTCCATTCCCGGTCAAGTACACTTGGTTTAAACGGATATTTCTCAATGAAAGAAACAAAATCAACGATTCTACCCATATAATATGGAGAAATCACTTCTTTGATACTCGCGTCTTCCAGAAGGAATGCCAGCGGTTCATCTGTATATGTATCGCCTTCTACCTGATTGATCATGGAAAAATGGGCTGCCACAAAGTTCCAGAGACCTGTCCGTGCCTCCTCATTATTAAAGATCATATCTTTAATATGAAATACTTCTTTGGCGATCCAGTAGATCACATAACCATCCGGCTCATTTTTTTCATTATAATATACTGCTGCCATGATATCATCAGAATCCCACAACCAGTACTCATTCCATGCCAGATCATCACGAAGGATCGCACCATGTGTTCTCATGGCATAACGCTTGTAGGTTTCTTTCAGTTCTTCTCCCTCCGTATCCACACGGCGGACATCCCCCGGAACCTGATGATTCTTCGGAAGCTGATAATCCTTGATTTCATAGGAAATCTTATCAGAAATGATTTCCCAGCCTTTGCGTCTGTAATACGGTATGGAATAAGGGTAAAGATAACAGATATCCTGTCCACGCTCTTTCATATTCTTGAGTGCCTGTTCCAGAAGCTTGTGCATCAGCCCCATGTTGGAATATTCCGGGTAGGTTCCCACACCGGTAAGACCACCCATCGCATAAGTCTGACCAAAGATCCGTGCATGCATCGGATAAACTGCCACCTGAGAAACCAGGGTATCATTATCAAACCATCCTATAACATCCGCCTTTTCCATGGTAGGAAATTTGGCACGGATAATTTCTCTCTCCTGCCATCCAATGGAGCTCAGCTCCTGCTCGGTTACCTGAAATACATAACGAAGAAGTGCATTGTACTGCTCCATGTATTCACTGCCTACGGGTTTCATTTTGAGATTCTTTTTGTTATTCATGTCTTCTTTTCCTTTTGTCTGATGCCGGTTGCTTCTAATACATTTAATACCAACAAATCCCACCCCTCAGTTGAAGGGTGGGACTTCATATTGCATATATGAAGTGCACCAGGCTGCACTTCGGATTTAAAATCAAAATTCCGGTTCAATTAAACCGTATGTGTTTCCTTTACGTTTGTATACTACATTGACCTGTTCAGTCTCTGCATTAAAGAATACGAAAAAGTTATGTCCCAGGAGTTCCATCTGTACGCATGCATCTTCCGGATACATAGGTTTGATTCCAAATTTCTTGGTACGGATGATCTTAACCTCTTCATCTTCTTCATAATCCTTGTCCAGATACTCTTTCTGGAAGTTTGCAGCTGCCTGCTGTTTATCAACGATTTTATTTTTGTATTTACGAAGCTGACGTTCGATGACTTCTTCAACCAGGTCAATGGATACGTACATATCATTGCTTACCTGTTCGGATCTGATGATATTTCCTTTCATCGGGATCGTTACTTCGATTTTCTGTCTTTCTTTTTCGACACTTAAAGTTACTACCACTTCTGTGTCAGGAGTAAAATACCGTTCCAGTTTGCCGAGTTTATCCTCTACTGCGGTCTTGAGTCCCTGGGAAACTGTGATGTTCTTTCCACTAATAATAAATTTCATAGTCCCATCCCCTTTGCTGTTTATTTTGGATGATATTTTTATAAACAACTGTTTTTGTTGTCTATGCATCCATTATAACACACTCCAACGAATTTTAACACAACTTTACAAAAAATTTATATAAATTCTGACTAAAGACCAGTATAAAAATTATAATTCCAATGATTGTCATTCCTACGCCATAGTTTTGGTATGGTGTTTCATATTTTAATACAATCTCATGAGTTCCAGACGGAACTTCCACTCCGCACATACCTTCATTGATATTATACACACCGGCATCCTCTCCATCACTCTGTGCAGTCCATCCCTTCTGATAGAACAGCGGAACACACAGCATTTTGTTCTCAGATGTATCGTTTGTTACCTGTGCCTGATATGTACTGTCAGAAAATGTCACCTCAGCAACTCCGGATTCCTTCAATGCTGTATAACCACTTTCCGTAATATCGCAGGATTTTAATTCAAAATTATTTATCACTGCAGATTCAACCGGAGAACTTACATCTACACGAAGCGCTGTGATTCCTCCAGGTACAAGATGTTCCCATGTCCTGTTGTCCTCAGTGACTTTAAATGTGTAAACTTTCTCCGCAGAGAAGCCTTCATCTCCCTCTGTCTGATAATAAACAGCCATTTCTGTTTCATCAGGTGCATCTACTGTCAACGAAAGTCCATACAACTTGTCGTCGTCTGCAAAACAGGACGTCACGCCTGGAAATACAACATTTGGATCTGCGCCGAGATTGCTCACGGTAATGCCTTCTGATCCTTTCTCCATCGTGCAGTCAATCGCTGTATCCGCATAATCCAGTAGTGACAGATCTGTTTGCTCCGGAAGATCCGCCTTCTGATAGAAAGACGTCTCCTCTGCATCCGTATAATAAAAACCGGACAGAGAAGCCAGTGTTTTGTCCAGTCCGGACATTTCTTTTACTTCTTCCTGATTCCATTCTTTATCATACAGATATCCAAATGGAAGTGCATACTGATTCTCAAAGACTGATTTGCCCCCCGCTTCTCCAACAGATGTATATATCTTCTGAGGTGCATGGTATCCGGTTCCTGTGATCAGATATTTCGTTCCCAGCAGAGAACTCCTGATATAGTCATCCATATTGAAGTCTACGAAATTACCGGACAGTGTTTCCGGTCCGTACATCTTATGATAAGCAACCAGTGACGCCGGATTGGTGCTCATATACACCGAAAGTCCATTGTAGCCCTGACTCATTCCATCGTTTTCTGATGCCGATGTATAGGATTTCTCGATACGGTATACCGAATCATCCTGCTCTTTCAGCATAGCCACAGCTTCTTTTGTCCCATCATTGTAATATTCTGTTGCCACCTGATTTCTGGTCGGAGATTCACGATGCCACAGGGACGGATAATCCAAAACAAACAACTCGCATATCAGAACCATCAATACAGCAGCCGGAAAAATTCTGTACATTTTTTTTACAGAAGTGCCAACTGCAAACAATATCAGATAAACTGCAAAAAATCCTATTACACCTGCCGTAACCTTATGATCCGGTTTTATATTTTTAAAGCTGTACATCCATACCAGCAATCCGCCACAAATAACAATGGCAAGTATGCTGCCGGCCAGAACTGTTTTTCTGTTCTTTTCTCTGAACACATCCTGAAGGAAACATCCAATAACAAGAGCTTCCACAAAACATATCATAAACGTCCATCGATAGGAATGTTTCGTAAATACGAGAATACGGCTGGTAAGCGGCATGATCGTCAGGAATACCAGAAACACCGTAAGAACCAGTGCTTTTACTCTGGTGCTTTTCTTTACGATAAAATAGCTGACTGCAAAAACGGTCAGGATACTGACCGCAAGTATCATTCCTTCATAATAATTGAGGTATCCTGTATAATCTTTGTCAATTCCAAGCATATGATTTGAAAAAAATCTGGCCACGATCGTTCCCAGCGTTTTTCCTTTATATGGACTCAGTAAATGAGAAGTTCCTTTTGCAGCCAGTACCCCTGCTCTGGCACTCTCCAGAAATGTATCTGCGATCGGTACCAGTGCCACGCCTCCGATCAGTACACCAAGAATTCCCATACCGCCAAGTCCGGCCACTTTTCCGGCAGTACATTTCAGGGAATATCGCTGCATGATGCTGTAAATAAGGACATAAAATACAGCAAAAAAAGCAATCATGTACAGGAAATAATAACTGGAGATCAGCAGCATCGTTACCGTGATCACAAGCCCTGCACTTTTCCAGCGCTGTTCTCCATTCAGATAACACTGAAGAAAATACATAAAGACTGTAAACAGTGCCATACAGGTACAAAAGCCGTAATGCTGTCCCCAGAGAATCACATAACCGGAAAAGGTCCATGCGAGCGCCGCTGCCATAGTTCCGATTCCATCCTGCATCAGTTTTCTGTAAAACAGATATCCAACAAGGGAAATCGTTATCATCTTCAGATAGGCAGATGCAAGAACAGCCCATGGAAGAAGTCTCTGCGGAGCAAGCAGGATCAGAAGATTGTAGGGAATCAGATATGCCGGATAATAGGACGATACATCCATTCCCAGTCCCGCCTGCAGCACGTAACCACTTTCTCCACTCCGAAACAGAGAAGAAAAAAGTCCATACTGTGCATAATTGATCTGCATGGTATCTGCTCCTGTATCTGTAAACACATAGGCATATCCACCCAGAATAAATTTACTGTACAAAATGGCAAAAAGTCCGCTTGTGATCAGAAACAGCCATACCAGTTCGTTTTTCCACAGTGGTTTTTTCTGCGTATCTGTCATTCCTCGTCCTCCTCCGGCTCGTCAAAATTCAGACGTTCTTCTTCCACCACAAGTGGTCTGTCAAGAACTCTGGTATTAATGCTCAAAACGTATTCCCCAAGAAGTCCGATAAAGAACAACTGCAATGCCCCCAGGAAAAACATACCGATCACCATCGGTGCTACTCCGGCTGAAAAGCGATCCCAGTACATGAGTTTGAGGACCAGATAGACCACTGCAGCTGCCAGGCTGAGTCCCCCAATGATAAAACCTGCAAAAGTTGCCAGTCTCATCACCACCTTGGAATAAGAAGTAATTCCGATCATTGCATAATCATAAAGACTGTAGAAATTATTTTTGCTTTTTCCTGCACGCCGTTTTGGCTGTGTATATTCAATCGCTTTATAGTCAAATCCCAGTTCAGCAATAATACCTCGAAGATACGGCATCGGATCATGCAGATCACGCACAACATCCACAAATTTTCTGTCATACAGACCAAAGCCGGTAAACTGATCAATATGATCAATATCTGTGATCTTGTTGATCAGTCTGTAATAGCATTCACGCACCAGGTACATGCCACGGCGTTCCTTACTTGCACTCTTCACTCCAATTACAATCTTTGTTCCCTTTTCCCACTCCCGGACAAATTTGGGGATCATGTCTACCGGATCCTGAAAGTCTGCACACATACGTACCACACAGTCACCATATGCCTGTTTCATTCCATACACCGGTGATCTTGCCTGCCCGAAATTTTTTGCATTAAAGATTGCCTTGATCTTTCTGTTATTTGCACAAAGTCCGCGAAGAAGCGCTTTTGTATTGTCTTTTGAATGGTTGTCTATAAACAGGATCTCATAATCATATTCACTGAGGTCTTTCTCCATAACCTCTATGATCGCCTGTGACAGAGGAACCACATTTGCCTCTTCGTTATAGGTGGGAATTACCACCGAAATTTTCTTTCTCATTTTTTTCTGTCTCCTGTATTCTGACTTTCCAGCCAGCAAAGCGTTTCTTTTATTCCTTCTTCAAAAGTATATTCCGGTACAAATCCAGTATCCTTTGTAAGACTTTCTATATCTGCACACAGATTCCGCACTGCTCCCGGCGGATATGGTCTTGCACCGATTCCCGGCAAATCTGCTCCGGTAAGTTCTGCCATCTGCATGATATATTCCCGCAGAGGACGTGCCTGCCCACTACCTACACAGTAAACTGCACCATCTCTGCCTTTTTCGCCAATCAGATAATATGCACGCCCTGCATCTTTGCTGTAAAGATAATCCCATCTCTGTTCTGCAGGGGTAAACTCTGTTTTTTCGCCTTTCAGCATTTTACGCAGACCGGAAGCGATCATTGTCGTCTCTTTTTCATATATTCCATACACACTGAAAATTCTCGGCCAGATCCATTCCATTCCGAGTTCCTTACAGAGCATGGAAGAAAGCTGGTTTGCAGCGAGCTTGCTCGCACCGTAAGGTGTCGTCGGATGTACCGGACTATCCGGCGCGATCCGCGGAACATCCATCGGACCATATTCTGCCTGTGAACCGGCTCCGATAAATCTCTTGCATCCCATTGCATGAGCAGCACGGACAGCCTTCAGAGTATAAAAGACATTTTTGCTCTGCAGCTCTGTACTGCTGTTTCGATTTTCCCCGGTATTTCCCCATGCAATATGAAAAAACGTATCGCATTCTCCGGTGATCTTCGCTGGAAGTTCTTCCAGTTTTTCCAGTTCACATTCTATCTGGTGTATCTGTGCATTCTCCGGCAGACGTTTTGTCTTCGAAGACCCTGCACGTACAACTGCATAAACCTCAACGTCATGTCTGATACATTCCTCGATCAATGCTGTACCGATCATACTGGTTGCTCCGGTAACAACGATTCGTTTCATTGTACTTCTCCATTCATTTCTGTAAACATATTTTCTTCCAGTTCTTCTTTGCTGAGGAAAGGATACATATCTTCCAGCGGTGCCGATACCATACTTCCATCCGGAAGTTTTTTTGCAGAGGTTTTTGGTTCTGTTTTCTGATATTTTGTCACAAACACCTCACACACAGATGCCCCATCTTCCTCCAGGATCTGATGAAGTGTTTCCGGAAGTTCTTCTGCAGCATGCACTGCCCGATAAGAAAAACCATATGCCGGTATGATCCTGGACAGATCCGGGAAACTCAGATCTCCGCTCTCTGCTCCAACTCCCACCAGCGGTGGTTCAAAATAGCTCTGTTGTGTCTGTCGGATAGAATGATAACCCTGATTATTGATCACAAATAATTTTACCGGAAGACGGTTCTGCCATATTGTCTGTAATTCCTGCAGATTCATCTGCAGACTTCCCTCACCGGTCACACAGACTACTGGTTTTCCGGGCTGTGCGACACAGATTCCGGTCGCTGCCGGAAGACAGAATCCCATAGACGCAGTATTTGGATTTGTAATAAAACGCTGACCTTTTTTTACCCGAAATGCCTGACTCCCTGCCACTCTGGAAGTTCCCACACTGACCATCAGTGTCTGCCCCTCCTGCATTGCTTTTGACAGTTCTTCATAAAAAGCATAAATATTGGTACAGCCTTCTTCTATCGTCTCATAATGTTTCGCTGTCACCACCGGATATTTCTGTTTCCATACCTGACACTGACGGATCCAGTCTCTGCCTTTAAACAACGGATTTGTTTCATCTGCTCCCCGAAGTTCTGCCGCACAGATAAGCTTGCGGATCAGATCTCCTGCATCACCACAGACTGGAAGACTGACATGGAGACTTGGTTTTTTCAGTTCATTTTCATCAATGTCATTCAGGATCGTATAGCTGCCTCTTGCCCAGTCCTGATACTGAAAACCGGTCTGTGCAAATCCCTGGCGATTCCCGATAGAAAGAAGCACATCGCTGTTCTGAAGTGCAAAATTTCCCGGGCGTGTTCCGGTTCCTCCGCTTCTTCCGGCAAAATACGGATGTTCAGACTCCATGGCATCCACACTGCTCATTCCGGTGATCACCGGAACTCCCAGAATATTTACAAGTTTTTGAAAATCGTCCATTGCACCTGCAAGACGTACTCCATTTCCCGGAAACAGAACCGGGCGATGGCTTTTTTCTATCTTATCCATAATCTGCTGAATGACATCCTGTGAGATTTCTGCCGGTTTTTCTTCCGGATTCTCCTGCGGATCATACCCTCTCAGTTCTTCTGTCTCAATGACTGCCCCCTGCACATCCAGCGGAATATCAAGCCACACCGGTCCCGGTCGTCCGTTCACCGCCATATAGAGGGCTTTTTCCAGATGGTACCGGATATCTTCCGGATGAATGATCATCTGTGCATATTTTGTAATTGAGGCCACAACCGGTACAATATTACATTCCTGCACTCCCATGCTTCGAAGTTTCAGCCCGGACGCTGCAACCGTAGTTGCATATCTTGCCTGTCCCGAAAAAACAAGCATAGGAATCGAATCCATCCAGCCGCCAAGCACGCCGGTAATGGCATTCGTTGCACCAGGACCGGTCGTCACACAGACTGCTGCCATCCGATTATCCATACGTGCATAAGCCTCTGCAGCCATGGCACATGCCTGTTCATGATGCTGATAAGTACAATGCAGTTTCGGATGATGTCCAAAAGCATCATTCATATGCATGGCACCACCGCCTGTTACGGTAAACACATCACGGATTCCCCACTCTGCTATATGATCCGCTATATAATCCGATACTTTCTGTTTCATTATGCCTGCTTCCTTCCATTCCATTTATTTTCACAGACCATAAATTTACCAGATGCCTGAATCGGGATCTGGTCCACATAAGTGATCCGAAGCTCTGCGTCTTCACCAAGGTAATGTCGGTATGCTGCGAGAAGTTCTGTTTCGTCCAGTCTGGAACGGTCCGCATTCACCAGCAGTTCATAGTCTTTTTCTCCCCACTGGATGCATTTTGCCTGATAAACAGTTCCTTCGAACTTCAGCAGTGTATTCATAAAAACGTGAATTGATAGCGGCTCACCTTTTGTGTTATACATAAGAGAACCGCGGCGTCCGTAAATCTCTGTATATTTTGCATGCACCCGGCCGTTCTTGTCATAATATACACGCATTTTCCCTGTATCACCAGTGTCATAACGAACCATTGGAAATGTTTTATTATAATAATCTGTCACAACGATTCTTCCCAGTTCTCCCGGCTCCGCCGGTTCATCGGAATCCATTTTCAGAATCTCCGGATAAAAATTATACAGGTCAACCGTATATTCCGGATCCTCATCAAGCTGGATCGCAATAAAGCCATTTTCATTATTTCCATAGGACCGTACCGGAGAAAATCCGAACAGCTCTTTTGTCAGATCATAAGTTTCCTGCGGAAGTGCTTCTCCCATGGAAAATACCATTTCAACAGACCAGCGGCTGATATCTCTTCCTGTTTTTCTGATATACTGAGTCAACGCCGTCAGTGCACTGGAATACGTAACCAGAACCTGAATCTTCTTCTTCTCAATATCACGGCAGATTTTATCCAGTGACTCATCTCCCATATTGGAAATATCCACCATGATCAGATTATTTTTAAAAGATTTCCACTTACTGATCGTATTTTTTCCTTTTATCCACGCACGAAATTCTCCACGTTTCATTCCCATACGGAAGCCATTCAGTTCCATACAGGAAATAAAGTTCATATTTACACGGCTCATTTTATCTCCGTCACAGAGTACTGTAAACGGAGTTCCTGTAGAGCCACTGGTACTGAGCCTGTAGAGATTTCCCTGTTCTCTGACACAATCCACCAGTACCTCATTATAATGTTCGATAAAATCACCTTTTGTCATGACCGGAAAATCTTCCAGTTTCGTCCATTCCGGATGTTCTTTATAATAAGGAGAGTGCTGTTTTACATAAGAAAGAAGTGTCTGTACTCTTCTTTCCATATAATCTTCTGTTACACCCTCAACAATTTCATGTTTATTGACTTCTTTTAATTTTTTCAGTCTGCCGCCCTTTGCAGCGTCAAGAAGATTAAATACCTCTCTTCTTAAAACTTCACCTGTCTGCATTTCTGTCTCCTTTATCCTTTCCTGCTTTCACAATACCCAGAATCACTACTGCTACAACACGGAGACTATTGGCTCCAAGTGAAGCAACAGCAAATCCCATCATTCCATATGTGCGTGCCGCAAGTACTGATGACACGAGCAAAATACAAAAATGTGCAAGCTGAATCCACAACTGCCACCGTTCATCTGTAAACGTCAGAACGAGTATAAACAAAAATGCAGAAAACAGCCCAAGAATCTGCGCAAGATTCACAACCGTTACGATCCCTTTTACTGAATCATAAAGATTTCTGTAAAACAGCCACACAAAAAGTGGTGTTCCGATCTGACAGGCCACAAAAAAAACAAGACTTACACCGCCTCCGGCAAGAACAGCCTTTCCAAACTGTGAACGCGTCAGTCGTTCTTTTCTTTTTGTAAGATAAGAGATCACGATCGTATTAATTGGCGCGATCAGAAGTACCAGCGTCTTTCCGATCAGCGAAACAACATAATACTGTGTGACCTGTTCATTGCCGAGGATCTGTTTGATCACAAGGCGATCCATATTCATTGTCGTATTGGTAATAAGATACGATAACGTAAGAAAGAAGCCTCGACCGAGTGCCGTCGTAAAAAATTCGCTTCTTCTGAAAAACTGATGAAAAATATTTCCGGTAACACCGACAAAAGCCAGTGCCGCGGCTTCACCGATCAGATAAATCCACACCCATTGTCCGGTCAGGCGATATATACCAAATCCGGCAAGATATCCGATTCCGATCAGAAGATAGTAAATAAAATATCTCCGGTAGTTCAGATTCAGACGATATTCCACATCACCATAATAGCGGAATACAGTCAGCATAAACATCAAGAAAACGCCAGCTGCCATCAACGGACTTTCCAGGCTTTTGCCGGACATAAACAGTGCAACAATACTTCCGATCAGTCCAAAGCCAAGCAGAAGCCAGTCATAGTCCCCATTGGTCACATCAAAATCCCGTCTTACTACAAGACGACTGTTATTCAGAGCCTGCCCGATAGACGGACATATGATCGCAACAAGTCCTGTAATGTACAAAAGGCCGCCAAGCTGTTCTGCTCCCATCATTCTGTTAAGAAGCGGAGTGATCACAAGCTGGAGCACTGCATTCATAAAAAGCAGACCACCCATCGTATACAGAGTATTTACCGCAATGCCTTTTTTCTGTTCTCTGCCTTTCAAACTGTTTCCTCCTGCCATTTACCCACAGAATCCTTTATGCTGCTGATATTTTTCACATCTGTTTTCTATGTATTTTCTTTTTCCGGAAGCAAGCACCGGAATCTCATCAACGATTTCCACTTTAATATGGGCTTCCTCTCCCAGATACGGTCGAATACGACGCAGGATTTCCTCCTGATCCATTGCTTCCGGATCACCATTCAGCCAGATCGTATAATCTCTGACATCTTCCTGAATAAATCGATACTGCTTTACTCCCTGAATGTCCCACAGATTATTGGTAATAATATACGGCGTGACCGCTTTGCCTTCACAGTCATAGATCAGGTCGCTCCGTCGTCCGTAAAGTTCTGAAAGATAAAGTTTAAAACGACCGTTCTTTTCTTTCCGGACCGCAACTGCCGTGTCTCCATTGTCATAACGCAGGATCGGAAATGCATAGTTAAAAAGATCTGTGATCACGATTCTTCCCAGTTCTCCCGGTTCTGCCGGTTCATCAGAATCCATCTTCAGGATCTCATAATAATAGGTTTCTGTATCAATATGATACCCTTCATCTTCCCTGTTCTGAAGACCCATGATTCCGTTTTCTTCATTGGAATACCATGCCCTCACCGGACAGTTGAACTGTTTTTCCAGTGTTCTTCTTACCGGTTCCGGCATTGTCTCCGAAATCGGGATAATTGCTTTCACCACACATCTGCTGCAGTCTCTGCCTGTTTTTCTGATATATTCACTCAGTTCTCCAAGAGCAGAAGAATATCCTACCAGACATTTGACTTTTTTCTTCTCGATCACATAAAACATTTCTTCCAGAGCTTTTTCATCCATTCTGGAACTGTCCATCATGATCAGATTTTCCTGCAGAAGCTGAAATTTGCTTTTGCGTACATTATTCACCCATACCCGGATAAATGCTTCCTTCATTCCGATATAATATCCGGCTGCCGCTCCGAGAAAAATCCCGCCCGCTGTATTGTGGCAGATCTTGTCACGGTTCTGGATCATTCTGAGCGGAGTTCCTGTCGATCCACTGGTACACATTACCCGGTTATCCGGTGCATCTTTATATGTGGAAGATACAAAACGGTCATACTGCTGTCGGAAGGTATCTTTATTTACCACCGGAAGCTCCTCAAGAGAACAGGTTTCCGGATAATCTTTATAAAAATCAGTAGTCTTAACTGCATGCGCGATCAGATTCTGGATTCTCTTCTCTGTCTCCTCAACAGAGCTGCCTTCTTTCCAGGCATAACGAATCTGGTCATAATATTCTCTGGTCTTTCCACCTTTCATTTTGTCCAGCATCCAGAACCCCATCCAGCGAAGTCTTTCATCTAAAATCATTATTTTCCATCCTGCTTTCTGCTGTAAATCAGTTTAATGCATCCTTGATCGCATCTGCCATCGCCTGCAGCATTTCATCTGTCATTCCCGGATATACACCGATCCAGAAAGTATCTTTCATAATACGGTCCGTATTTTCCAGACTTCCCGCAATACGATATCCTTTTCCGGAAGCACGCATCTGATCAAAGCATGGATGTTTTGTCAGATTACCGGCAAACAGCATACGTGTCTGTACGCCTCTGGATTCAATCTCCTGTACCAGTTTATTTCTGTCTACGCCTTCCTTGCATGTGATCAGGAATCCAAACCAGCTCGGTTTTGAATTTGCGCATGCCTCCGGAAGGATCAGTTTATCCTCTGTACCTTTCAGCGCATCTTTCAGATAATTAAAGTTGTGGATTCTCCTTTCCACAAAAGACGGGAATTTTTTGAGCTGTGCACATCCGACAGCCGCCTGCATATCTGTTGCCTTGAGATTATATCCAAAATGAGAGTATACATATTTGTGATCATACCCAACCGGAAGTTCTCCATACTGACGGTCAAAACGATGTCCGCAGAGATTATCCTGTCCCGGTGCACAAATACAGTCTCTTCCCCAGTCTCTGAACGAACGTGCGATTCTGTTCAGGAGCGGATCATCTGTATAAACAGCGCCACCTTCTCCCATTGTCATATGATGTGGCGGATAAAAACTGGAAGTTCCGATATCTCCGATCGTTCCGGTCAGTTTCTCTTCCCCGTTGATCGTATAAACAGATCCAAGTGCATCACAGTTATCTTCGATCAGCCACAGATTATGACGATCACAGAATTCTCTGACTGCTTTCAGGTCAAATGGGTTTCCAAGTGTATGCGCAAGCATGACCGCCTTTGTCTTCGGAGACCATGCGGCTTCCAGAAGAGATGGATCAATATTGTACTGTGGAATCGTTACATCAACAAATACCGGTACCGCACCGTACTGGATCATCGGAGAAACTGTAGTCGGAAATCCGGCCGCAACGGTGATTACTTCATCCCCCGGAAGAATCTGTCGTTCTTTCAGAAGCGGAGATGTCAGTGTCATAAATGCGAGCAGATTTGCAGAGGAACCGGAATTTACCAGGGAACAGTAACGAACACCGAGATATTTTGCAAATGCATGTTCAAATTCATCTGTATAACGTCCTGCAGTCAACCAGAATTCAAGGGAACTATCCACAAGATTTACCATTTCTTCTGCATCATAAACTCTGGACGCATACGGGATACGGTCACCTTTCTGATATGGTTTCTTTTTGTTATGGTATTTTTCACAATAATTTCTTGTCATTTCCAGAATCTGCTCTCTGGCCTGCTGTTCTGTCATTTCTTCAAACATAATAGTCTCCTTCTGTATTTTATTTTTTTATATAGTACAGAAACTTTTCCCCATAAAAAGGAATCGTCTCTTTTAGTTCATAATGATCCATGAACCACTGATATGTTTCCGGATCATTCCGTTTCCAGATATTCATGGATGATTTTCCGGTAAATGCCCCTGGCACTTCCGCATGTTCCAGCTGGTCTTTCAGCTCTTTCAAACTGTCCGGGCGAACGAGCATATCACTGAAATCCATTGTAAAACATTCTGTCCGCCGATGAAGCATGCTGCAGATTTCGGGAACATTGATACCAAATGACGGTGTGTTCTCAGGAACAACTTCTGCGATCTGCTCTGCGAAATCCTCAAATTCCTGCACATTATGATAATTTTCTTTAATCTTGCTGTTCTGTGCAAACTGAAGAACCGTTCCGGTAGCCATTGCAAGAACCACAATCGTACAGATCAGCCCTACACCACTGACGGTCACATGTCTGAGTGAAAGGCTGTCAAAGCTTTTCCATTTTTCATTTTTGATAAATTTGATTCCCTTCTGCCCCCAGTATGCAGCCATGATCACAGCCGGCATGGTAATGCAGTCCAGATTGTGATATGCCGGGCGGTTAATATAATACACCAGACATCCCAGTGATCCGACACTCAGAAGAAACAAAAATTCTTTTTGCCAGCAATGTCTCTCTTTTCCACTGAACCAGCCGGTCATTCCCAGAGCCGTTCCGGTCAGAAACAGTGTGATCACTGCCATATATGCATTGGGTTCTGTGGGCATATCCAGATGAAGAACTCCCGTCATATAACTGCCTGACAGCAATGGGATCAAAAAGTCCTCAAACGAATTTACCGGACTGTGTTTCAGGATATTATAGAGATTTACTGTTCCATACGCTCCAAACACCGTCCCGGCCATTCCTGCAAACTGCGCAAAGCTTAACCACAATAGTCTACGGATCTTTATTTTTCCCACAGACAGAAAACGTGAAATAAGCATTCCTGCCCAGGCCACGGTAAGAATCAGTCCGGTTTCTGTATTCCAGAGGATTGCTAGCAGACAGATCAAATACCCACCCACTGCTGTCCAGAAATTGCACAGCTCTTTTTTGAGGATCCACGCTCCATACAGAAACAGCAGCATCGGAAAAATTACCCGATGCGGCCAGACCTGCCAGTAAAAACCACCTCGCATACCAAGTACAGGAAATGTAACTGCCAAAGCACCAAGTACCCTCAACACACGGCTTTTGACCAGCAGTTCCAGGATAAGAAATGCACAGATATGTGCAAAGGCTCCAATTCCGGCAACCATGGCAACAAAGGCTTTGAAATCACCATGAACAAGTTCCATTGGAATCTTAAAGAAAAGTCCATAATGTCCATAAATACTCGTAACATTATGCGTATATGGCATTCCCTGATAAATATTGTAGACAGAATTGAAATATGCGTGCCCATGGTAAGCATCGCTCAGTTCTCCTCTTCCAAAAATATTCGGTGTGTACATACTGTAAAAAACGAGGATCACCAGCGCTGCATACACCAGCCGGATAATCCACTCACCATCTTTTTCCGGAAAGCAGACATTTTGACATGCCCAGAAAAAGATTACAAGTTCTGCCAGAAACAAAAATACCGCGATCACTGCCGGCTGTGTGTGCCATCCGTATTTCGCAGCCACAGATCCAAGCTGTTCCGTCTCTCTGGCAATACAGAGCAGCCAGAACGGAATCTGTACAAATAACATCAGCCCAAATGCGGTTTTTCTGACTTTCACATTCTCCGGAAATGTTTTTCCCATTGTTTCACATCTGTGGGAGATTCCCATTCCAGCTGCAAAGATCAGACAGAACAGGATCAGAGTCATTCCATATACAAGCATGTTGCTGTTTCCCAGACTGTTGATTTTTTCTGCCAGTCCCGGAATCATAAAACAGCTCATAAAAAAACATGCCGATAAGACCCACGCTGCAAAAGCGCAGATAACCTCTCTATTCTTTTTCATATTCTCTCTTCTTCTATCCTTTTATACTCTTTATATTCCAAAATATTCTTTGATCTGGCAGTCCGTATATTCTGCCATATCCTGACCGGCAAGCCATGACTGATACCATTTTGCAGTGTTGACTACTGCTTCATCCACCTGCCAGCGAGGTTTCCAGCCCAGCCGGTTTCGAATACGGGAACAATCCAGTTTGAGGAAATTTGCCTCATGAGGTCCTCCCTGACAGAGATTTTCCCATTCTGCCCCGTTTCCCCATGCTGTGCAGAACAGATCTGCAAGTTCCCCGGTGGTCAGACAGCTTCTGTCATCTGGTCCTACATTATAAGATCCTGCCTTCCGGCTGTCCTGATACTGTTCTTCCGCGATCAGAAGATAAGCCCCCAGTGGTTCCAGCACATGCTGATATGGTCTGGTAGAATGCGGATTCCGAACTGCAATCTTTCTTCCACCGGAAACAGCACGCACACAGTCCGGAATGATACGGTCTGCTGCAAAGTCCCCGCCTCCGATCACATTACCGGCACGTGCAGTTGATACTGCAATATCCATGTCTTTCAGGAAAGCTTTTTCATAACTGTGTGTTACAAGTTCTGAGCAGGATTTGCTGTTCGAATACGGATCGTAGCCATCCAGTTCATCCGTTTCGCGATAGCCCCATTCCCATTCATTATTCTTATAAACTTTATCTGTTGTTACATTCAAAAAAGAGCGGACGCTTCCACACTGCCTTACTGCTTCCAGTACATTGACCGTCCCCATAACATTTGTCTCATAAGTATATACCGGATTTTTGTAGGATTCCCTTACGATCGGCTGTGCCGCCAGATGAAAGACGATCTCCGGCTGTGTTTCTTTAAACACCTGTATCATATGCTCCAGATCACGAATGTCTCCGATCACAGAATGGATCTGACTTTCCAGATCTGTCAGCGTGAATATTGATGGATCTGTCGGTGGCTTCTGAGAATATCCGGTCACTTCCGCTCCCAACTCCTGAAGTATCCTGCAGAGCCATGTCCCCTTAAATCCGGTATGCCCCGTCACCAAGACCCTCTTCCCCTTATAAAAACCTAAATCGAATATATTCATATTAAGTGTTTAAACTCCTCTAAAATAATCTATGTTTTTTCCAAAAATCCCCCTATATCTTCCGCGTGGCCGACAAGGGGGTGTTCGAGGGGGGAACAGCGGCCTTCGCAACTATGAGCGAGTTCCCCCTCGACCCTTTTTCTGTATGCCCTTTTTGAAAAAAGGATATTATTAATTTTATTATACTATAAAAGCTGACGCCCCGCAATCTGCGAAGCGCCAGCTTCTTAATTTAAAAATTTAAATTTTTTGACTTCTATTTTTCAAACAGATCTACCAGTTCCTGTCCATCGTCATATCCGGCATCTTTCAGCTGTTCTACGAACCACTCGTCAACACCATCAACCGCTTCTTTGAAGGAATCGATATCCATGTCTTCTTTATTTGTAATGGTCACACCATTCTTTGACTGCCAGCGGGTCATGATCTCTTCATCACCGGAACGGTTGATGTAACGTTCATACTCAACGGCTTTCTGTCCACACTCATCAACGACTGCCTGCTGCTCTGGTGTCAGAGCATCGTACAGATCCTGGTTAATGCAGAAGAACAGGCAGTCATAGATTGCGTCCCACATGGAGCAGTATGGCTGAACTTCCTGTACGCTTGCCGCATCAATTGCCGGAAGCGGATTCTCCTGGCCTTCTACTGTATTCTGCTGCAGAGCAGTATAAGTTTCCGACCAGTTCATGTTCGTTGCATCTGCTCCCCATCTCTTATAACATTCCATAAGAAGATTGGAGCCTGCCACACGGATCTTAAGGTTCTTCATATCATCCAGAGTTTTGACTTCATGCTTACTGTTGGTCAGCTCACGGAAACCGTTCTCCGCGATACCCATGCAGTGCAGTCCGTAACCGGAAAGAATTTCTTTCAGCTTTTCTCCTGCCTCACCATCGAATTTCGTATCTGCATCATCATAGGAATCATAAATAAATGGTAACGATACAACATTAAATCTTGGGTCAAACGCTGAGTAGATCAGATTGGAATGCATGGAAATCTGTACCGGATCTCCATTCATCAGTGCCTGGATTCCCTCGGACTGGTTTCCGTTCGTCAGCTGGTCTGCTGCATAAACATTGACTTTGATCTTACCGCCGGTCGCTTTTTCCATCAATTCTCCGAACTTGCGTCCGCCTTCTGCCCAGGTACTTGTCTCCGTGGTAGAGCATGCAAAGTTCCAGGTTGCTTCCGGCCAGTTCAGATCACTGTAATCCGCAACTGTATCTGTAGATTCCTGTGTGAAGAGATCTACCAATTCCTGTGCATCATCGTATCCTTCTTTCTCGAGTTCCTTAACGAACCACTCGTCCACACCGTCTACGGCTTTTTTGAAGGAATCGATATCCATATCCTCTTTTTTAGTGATAGTCACACCATTCTTTGACTGCCAGCGCTCCATGATCTCTTCGTCACCGGAACGGTTGATATAACGCTCGTATTGAACAGCTTTCTGACCACACTCGTCAACAACCGCCTGCTGCTCCGGTGTCAGACTGTCATATATCTCCTGGTTGATGCAGAAGAACAGACAGTCATAGATTGCATCCCACATAGAGCAGTATGGCTGAACCTCCTGCACACTTGCCGCATCGATTGCCGGCAGTGGGTTTTCCTGTCCTTCTACTGTATTCTGCTGCAGAGCAGTGTAGGTCTCTGTCCAGTTCAGGTTTGTTGCATCTGCACCCCATCTCTTATAGCATTCCATAAGAAGATTGGAACCTGCCACACGGATCTTAAGATTCTTCATGTCATCCAGAGTCTTGATCTCGCGTTTGCTGTTGGTGATCTCACGAAAACCATTCTCTGCGATACCCATGCAGTGCAGACCATATTCAGAAAGCAGTTCTTTCAGTTTTTCACCGGCTGCTCCGTCAAATTTTGCATCTGCATCATCATAAGAATCATAAATAAATGGAAGGGATACTACATTAAATCTCGGGTCAAATGCGGAATAGATCAGGTTGGAATGCATGGAAATCTGTACCGGGTCTCCATTCATCAATGCCTGGATTCCTTCAGACTGATTTCCGTTTGTCAGCTGATCGGTTGCATAAACATTAACTTTGACTTTACCACCGGTTGCTTTTTCCATCAGTTCGCCGAACTTACGTCCACCATCTGCCCAGGTACTTGTCTCCGTTGTGGAGCATGCAAAGTTCCAGGTCATTTCCGGCCAGTCAAGGTCGCTGTAATCTTCAATTGTATTAAAGGAATCACTTCCATCTCCCGCATCTTTGGAAGAAGTACTTCCTGTATCAGATGAAGACTGTTCTCCTGTGTAAGAACCATCCTTTGCAAGTGCTTTTGGAAGTGCAGTAGAAACTGCCGGTACATAGGTAACCACCAGAAGTACTGCAATGCTGGCTGCGATCATCGGCATAACTGCTTTTGAAATCTGCTGAAGAGTAACCTCCAGACCTTTTTTTATCTTGATACTGATCGCAACAAAAAGGTTTACACCTACCGGAGGAGTAACCTGTCCGATTGCAAGGTTTACAGTTGCCATAACACCAAATGCAACAACGTCATATCCCAGTGCCTTACATACCGGAAGCATGATCGGGATAAAGATATACATCGCTGAGTTTGCATCGATAAAACATCCTGCGATCAGGAAGATAATATTTACGATCAGAAGGAATACAAACTGATTGTGTGCGATGGATGCAAGCAGTCCGGATGCTGCATCTGCAATACCAAACTTGGTGCATACAAATGAAAACAGTGATGCACTGGCAACGATCAGCATGATTCCACCGGTAGTCTTTGCAGAATCTACCAGGATATCAAACAGATCTCTGAAAGATACCTCACGGTAGATAACCATACCTACAAAAAGTCCATATACAACAGATACTGCCGCAGCCTCTGTTGGTGTAAAGATACCACCGTAGATTCCGCCAAGGATGATGACCGGCATCAGGAATCCCCAGAATGCATCTTTGAAGGTTGCCCAGCGTTCTTTTGCTGTTGCTTTCTGGCGGGACGGTTTGATATCATGTTTTTTTGCTTCAAAAAGAACAACGATCACAAGTGCCACACCCATCAGGATTCCAGGTACGATACCTGCCATAAACATATCTGCGATAGATACACCTGTGATGGATGCATATACTACGAATGCAATACTTGGCGGAATGACGATCGCTACAGAACTCGACGTCGCCATCAACGCCGTGGAAAACGGTGCTGAGAAACCGCCCTGCTCTACCATTGCCGGGATCAGAACAGCGCCAAGCGCAGCTACTGTAGCCGGACCGGAACCGGAGATTGCTCCGAAGAAACAGGAAACAATGACACATACGATCGCGATGCCACCTTTTTTGTGTCCGACACAGGTATCAACGAAGTTGATCAGTCGGCGTGAAATTCCGGCTTTTGCCATGATATTTCCGGACAATACGAAGAACGGAATTGCAAGAAGAAGGAATTTACTGATTCCTGAGTACATATTTGTTGCAACAATGGTAAGTGAAGTTCCTGAATAAAGGATCGCACACACTGAAGAAAGACCAAGACACAGCGCGATCGGCACACCCAGGATCAGAAAAACAAAAAATGAAATAAATAAAACAGCACTGATCATTTATTTGTCCTCCTTATCATTATTTCCGAAACAGACATCCAGACAGTATTCAATAAAATGAAGAATCATACATCCTGCTCCGATCGGTACAAAGGACCAGAAGATCCATTCCGGCCAGTTCAGTACGAAGGTTCTCTTGCCATTCTGAAGCTGGGTGATAACCTTATCCATACCATATTTAAAAAGAATCACTGAGAAAATAATACTCAGTACTGTGATCAGAATCACAGATGGTTTTTTCAGTTTTTCCGGAAGACGGTCCGTAACCAGTGTCAGGCTGACCAGTCCTCCCTCACGGCAGGACAGTGCCGCTGCCAGAAGTGTGATAAGTACAAAGACCGCTACAACAAGTTCTTCTGTAAAAGACCATGAGCGGTGGATTACTTTACGGGAAAATACATTTCCCACAGTAAGCACGAGAATCAGCAGTGTAGAGATTACAAGTACAATTTTTTCTACTGCTGCCAGTGCATTCATGAGTTTCTTGTAGACTTTCATCCTCTCTTCCTCCCTTGTAAAATATGATGATGTTCCGGTTTCAGAAATTAATGCATAAAAAAAATCCGTCCCCTCAGGGACGGACATATCATTCCGCAACCACCCTGTTTCGTCATTGAAACAAGTACGATTCTGCAACGTACCGGCATACGCGTCTCCTGTAACGGGGAGCCTCCGTGAAAACCTACTGATAAATCTTAAACGTAACGTTCGGTCTTCCTTCTCAGGGATGATATTCAAAACAGTGCCGTTACCGCATCACACCAACTGCGGCTCTCTGTAAACAGCTATTTTCTCTGCTTTTACTGATTCCCTTCATAGAATTTGCTCTTATGCTTTACCTCGCTAAAAGCTGTCTTTATTCTACAACTCTTATTCTCTATAGTCAAGAGCTTTTTATGCAATTGTAATGCATAACCATGTAAAAAAGAGAAGCCCTTCAGCTTCTCCTTCTTGCCCTGTATTTTGCTCTGATATACTGTCCTGCCTTTGACAGGTCTCCATTTTTCCAGCCACTTGTCTTTCTCGTTCTCGGCGAAAGAAGGGAACAGGATTCATTTTTATTGCTGAGGCTCCAACAGAAATAGCTGATATTTGCCTTATTTAGTCTGTTCAGCCATTTCCCCGTCGATGCCTTGCTAATCCCGCCTCCGCCACTTGCTGCAGACATACCAAACTCTGTTACTATGACCGGAAGTTTCTTCTTCCGTGCGTACTCAAGTTTGGATGGCAGATAACGGTTGTGACTCCATTCATTTGCATAAAAGTGCAGTGAATACATGATATTCCGATATCCTTTGATCGGACTGTTCGCAACCTCATTGTGTGTACCATCCGAACCCAGCTGTGACCACGTCGGAGTACCGACAACGATGATTCCGTTCTTATCATTTTTGCGGATCACTTTGATGACCTGTGTCGCATAAGATTTGATCGTATTCCAACTGCATCCATTCGGTTCATTACAAATCTCATAGATGACATTTTTCTGATTTTTATATTTTTTTGACATAGTTGCAAAAAATGATTTCGCATCTCTGAGATGAGATTTCGGATTACCGTCATTGAGAATATGCCAGTCTATGATCACATACATGCCGAGCTCAGTCGCATACTGCACACCCTTGTAGATCTGATTTCGAAGTGCTGCCTTGTTTCCTCCGGAACAGTAGCCATTATATTCCGAAGTGTACATGGCAAGCCGGACTGCATTAGTGCCCCAGTCGTCCCGCAGTGTCTTGAAGGCAGCCTTATTTACATACGGAGCTCCCACATCCCAGTTGATTCCGTGTGTGCTTATTCCACGCAGCTGAAATTTGCGCTTCCGTGCATCCACGAGGTCTGCTCCCTTTACCGAAAGTCTGCCGTGTGAAGATACTGGTGTTGCTGCATAAACTTCACATTCTGTCTGCAGCATCACGGTAAATGCCATAACAAATGCCAGGATCACAGTCATCACTCTGCATGCTTTTTTTCTTTTCATATGCATATCCTCCTCATAGCCTCGCGCACTCCTCTCTCGCCGTTGTATTCCTGATCAAAGCAACAAGCGTACTGACCAGTTTTTCCACATCCAGTGGTTTCGTAAGATAACCATTGATACCTGCATCAGCACTGGCTGTCCGGTTTTCTTCTGATGCACATGCTGTGACTGCAATGATCGGAATCTTTCGGGCATCTGCCCAGCCGGACCATCGAATCTTCTGCGCTGCTTCATTCCCATTCATAACAGGCATCATAATATCCATAAGTATCGCATCGTATGTCCCGGATGGTTTTGCCATATAAGTATCAACAGCCTGTTTTCCATTTCTTGCCGTAATGACCTCTGCCCCTGCATCCTCCAGAAGAAACTGTGCGATCTCCAGATTCAGGTCATTGTCCTCTACCAGCAGAATTCGCTTTCCTTTCAGCGGTACATCTTCCATTTCTTCTGTTGCAGGAATCTCCTGCACGGTTTCTGACACATGAAATGGAAGCGAAATGTAAACTGTGCTGCCTTCTCCCGGCACACTGTCAATCTCAATGGTTCCTCCCATACGTTCCACCAGAGTCTTCACGATCGGCATTCCAAGGCCAGTCCCCTGGTAAACCGTTCTGGCATCTGTATGTTCCTGGGAAAATGGTTCAAAAATATGTTTCAGATATTCCTTTTCCATGCCAATCCCTGTATCTGCAATACCGCATTCATACAGTACATTCCTGTCTGTGGAAGCTGTAAGTCTGTCCTTCCATTCTATCTTTCCACCCGGTTTATTATATTTAACTGCATTTCCAACGATATTCAGAAAAATTTCTCTGAGCTGGACCGGATTTCCCATAATATCAGGCCAGGTTCCCAGCTGTTCCTCCTCTGTTTCATGTGTCAGTGAAAGTCCTGTGCTGACAGCCTGAACACTCATAATATCCATAACATCCTGAATCAGTTGTGTAAGATTTAATGCTTCCATCATCTCCTGCTGGTCATCAAACCCCTGATAAGTCACACCTGGTCTGTATTTTCCTGGAAGCGTCCGGATAATATCCGGAACCGCATCTGCAATCAGACCGGTCACTTCGCCTTTTGCGTCTGTGGCACTATATGGAAGATAATTATTCAGATATCCAACTGTGATCTTTGAATGGTTTTCCATCCATTCCTGTTCCTGGCGCGACAGAAAAATATTTACAGAGCTCTCTGTCGAATATTTATTCTGGAGCTCATCCAGATAAAATGCATTCTGTTCCTGTATCACGGAAAGTGTCGCATTCAGATCTTTCAAAAGATCTTCCCTGTCTTTCGCAACCGCCAGATAATAAGGTTCTTTTCCAATCAACTCGACTGGTGTGATACCTGTATAGGATGAGACAATATTATCAGCACTGACATAGCCATCCAGCTTCCCGTTGTTGAAATCCTCTGCACACTCTGTAATATTATTATAATAACAGATTTCGACATCTACATCATTCTCGGAAACCCATTTCTTTATGTAGGAAACCATCCTCTGTTCATTGACCGTTCCAATCTTTTTGCCCGCATACGAAGCAAGGTCTCCGGATCTGATAGAGTTGTCATTACTGTCCTTATATATAGAAGGTTTCCTTTAACATATCATACTCCGGATAACTGATCTTCTTCTCACGCTCCTTTGAATACGATACGCCTGCCATCAGATCGATCTCGCCATCTTCCAGCTTCTGGTACAGTTCATCCCATTCACCATACACATATTCATAACGCCAGCCGGTATAGGATGCGATCTGCTGCAGATATTCATATGCATATCCGCTCTTGGGTGTATCATCACTGGTTCCTTCCTGAAAATCCTTTCTCGGATAATATCCTACCCGGACGACCTGCTCCGTTCCATCTGCTGCGTTTACTGCATGTGGACAACTGACCAGACTCATCCATACGAATGCTATGAGCAGGCACAGCAAACCTGTAGTTTTTCTATATTTTTTCAGCAAAAATCCCCCCTCAGGAATATTTTCCCATCAAATCTACTACATATTATACAATATGTTTGATCAAAAACAATTAATTTCTTTCATTTTGACAAGAAAAAACAGACACGAAAAGAAGCAAATTTGTCTTTTGCATTCCAGCATAAAATATTTTATACTATATTTATCTATACCTTATATTTAAGGAGCATGCACATGAAAAAGAAAAAAAATATTTCCACGAATTATATCTATGCTATTCTGGTCTTCATCTGTGCTGTCGCCATAAGTCTTGGTGTTTTTCTGGTATATGTCCAGAAGTCGATCGACACCAATTCCCAGAAGGCCCTGACCAGCGATGTCTCGCATCAGAGCGATCATGCCTTATCCATTCTTGAGATCCATTACGGATTTCTGAACAGTATCGCTGACAAAATGGGAGAGTCCTCTGATCTGCTGTCTAATGACAATATGAATCTTCTTGTTTCCATGGCCGAAAATACTGACTTCGACAGAACTGCGCTGATTGAAACAGACGGTACAGCATACTATGACAACGGTGCCGTAAAGAATGTAGCCCAGAGAAGATATTTCCGATCAGCCATGAAAGGTCAGGCAACTCTCAGTGATCCACTGGACAGCAGTATTGATCAGGAGACACGTGTGATCCTGTGCGTCCCTGTACGCTGTAATGGCAGAATCATTGGCGTACTTGGTGGCTCTTATAATGTGACTGCCCTTAGTCAGATGCTTTTTAATGATATTTTTGATGATTCCGGATACAGTCTGATTGTCACAAAAGAGGGAGATATCATTGCCTACAATGGTGAACCTTCATATCATAAAATCACATATGGTGATAATTTCTTTGATTTTTATAAAGACAGAACACTCCTGTCCAAAAATTCTCTTGTAAATGTCAAAGAAGATTTTTCAATTGGCAAAGATGGACTGATCAAGATCCGAACAGACTCCAACAAAAAATCTGACCAGTATATCGCTTATACCCGGCTTGGCATGAATGACTGGATGATCTGTTATGTTATCCCGGTATCGGATGCCCAGAGTTCTTATGCTTTTATTAAATCCTATGAAGGTATTTTCATGGCCGTGTTCTGCATTCTGGTCCTGTTGCTTGTTTTTTATATCATCCACAGCAATCATCTCCGCAATGAAGAGCTGCGTCGCGATGCACAGACAGACGGTCTGACAGGTGTTCTCAACAAACGCACGACAGAGGCACGCATCAACGAAATCCTGGAGCAGATGCCTCATGAAAAAGGTACTTTTATTATTCTGGATGTTGATAAGTTCAAAGAAGTAAATGATCATTATGGGCATGCTGTCGGCGATATTGTCCTCAGCACACTTGGACAGACACTCAGAAATTATTTCAGAGAAAATGATATCATTGGAAGGATCGGTGGAGATGAGTTTGTCATTTACATGTGCAAAACAGAATCAAAAGAAAGGGCTGTAACACGCATTCAGGCACTGGCAGACACTGTAAAGAATCTTTCCTTTGCAGAAATGAACGGACAACATGTAACGATCAGTATTGGCATCGCATTTGCTCCTGAACACGGAACCTGCTACATGGATCTTTACAAAAATGCTGATACTGCCCTGTACGAAACAAAACAGCACGGCAGAGATGGATATTTTCTTTTCCAAAAGCAGGATAATATTATATAATGATGATATATTGCAAGAATGCAGGCACAATATCATCTATACTAAATTTCAAGAATGCCCTCGGCATTCTTGCTGCGAGATGGAAGTCATCTCACATCTGATATAATACATGAATAAAAGAGGTACAAATAATGACAGAAAAATGGTGGCATGACAAAATCGCATATCAGATCTATCCAAAGAGTTTTCTGGACAGTAACGGGGACGGCATCGGAGATCTGAGAGGAATCATTTCCAAACTGGATTACATAAAAGCACTGGGCATTGATATCATCTGGCTTTCTCCAATCTACAAATCGCCTTTTGTCGATCAGGGATATGATATTTCAGATTACTATGCAATTGCAGAAGAATTCGGAACTATGGAAGAGTTTGATGAATTGCTTGCAGAAGCAAAAAAACGTAATATGCATATCATCATGGATCTGGTCATCAACCACTGCTCTGACAAACATGAATGGTTCCAAAAAGCTCTGGCTGATCCAGATGGTGAATATGCAGATTATTTTTATTTCCGGAAAGGAAAAAACGGTAACCCACCAAGCAACTATCGTTCTTACTTCGGCGGCAGCTGCTGGGAACCGGTTCCGGGAACAGACAAATACTATTTCCATATGTTCGCCAAAGAACAGCCTGATCTGAACTGGGAGAACCCAAAGCTTCGTCAGAAGCTTTACAATATGATCAACTGGTGGCTTGAAAAAGGCCTTGCCGGTTTCCGTATCGATGCGATCATCAACATCAAAAAAGACCTTGCTTTTCCTGACTATGAACCGGACGGACCGGATGGCATGGCCGCCTGCTGGAAAATGGTCGAAAACGTTGATGGTGTAGGAGAATTCCTTGAAGATCTGAAGAAAAACACTTTTCAGAAATATGATGCTTTCACCGTTGGTGAAGTATTCAATATGAAAGCTGATGAACTTGGGCAATTTATTGGAGATAACGGACATTTCTCCACAATCTTTGATTTCTGTGCGCATTCCCTCAGCGATGGTGCTCATGGCTGGTACGATGCACCTCATGTAGATTTCAAAACATGGCGTGATACAATTCTGAGTTCTCAGATCAATGTCCAGAAATATGGACTGGAAGCAAATATCATCGAAAATCATGATGAACCTCGCGGTGTATCCCGTTTTCTTCCGGAGTATGCCCAAACGCCTGTCGGTGCCAAAATGCTCGGTACCGTAAACATCCTGCTTCGTGGAATTCCGTTCATTTATCAGGGACAGGAAATCGGAATGCAGAATGAAATCTGGAGCAATATTCATGATTACAATGATATCAGTACGATCGATCAATATAATCTTGCAAGAGAAGCAGGTTTAAGTGATGCAGAAGCTCTGGAAGTATGCGGCAAAATGAGCCGTGATAATGCAAGAACCCCTGTACAGTGGAATGCTCAGGCGAATGCCGGATTTACTACTGGCACACCATGGCTCAGGGTTCACTCTGATTATAAAGAAATCAACGTCGCAGCTCAGGAAAAGGATCCGGATTCCGTATTAAATTACTACCGTAAACTGACTGCCATCCGCAAGGCTCCAGAATACAAAGAGGTATTTACTTACGGCAAAACAGTTCCTGCATATCAGGATAGTGAAACAGTTATGGCATATTATCGTGAGACGAAATCACAACGCGTTCTCGTCGCCGCCAACTTCGGCCGTGAAGCCGTTTCCATCAAACTTGAATATCCGGTAAAAAAAATACTTCTGGACAATCAGAACCGCACCGATTGTCCAGAAGAAATGCTGAAGCTCGACAGCTGTGAAGTAATTGTGCTGGAATGCAAGAAATAAACCAATTTCACTAAGGGACTGTGCATGTATTATGTACAGTCTCTTCTGGCTGCAGGCATTGGATCGGATGACTGAGCCGTTCTCAAATACTTTCTTCATAGCCTGTTTTTTCTCCAATACTGAAAAAATGCCTCTTCCTGATCTGAACGAATTCCATACTTTCTCCTTGCTATATAGAACTTTGATTTCCAGATAGATGTCTGTACCGGAATTGCTACTATATTATGATGGCGTATAATATCCATATATGGCAAAACAGAAATTCCGAATCCATTCTCTACAAGCCCTGTAATAACTTCAATCTCTTCTGCCGTACAAACCGGCCTGACCTTAATTCCCTCTTTGTCAAAGATCTGCTCCTGCAGATTACGGAAACCACTGGTCTTTGAAAACATGATCTGCGGATACAAGGCTACTTCTTTCAAAGAAATCGACTCTCGCTTTTCAAGAGGATGTCCCTTCGGAACTACCACCGCAACATAAGATTCCCTGATTGGATAATACTCCAGCTCTTCTGATTTCAAAAGATCTGAGCAAAAACCAATATCATACTTTCCATCCATAAGCCCTTCCGCAATCTCCGGTGTCAGTCGATTATAAACAACAAATGGAAAAGTTGCCCCAAATTTCTGCAACATACGCGGTACCATTCCAGCCGCCAGTGGGTACACTGTGCCGATTCGAACTGTTTTTTCTTCTGTTCTGAGGCCTGCTGCTCTTTCTTCCAGTCGGAGATATGCGTTTAGAATATCATCCACATCCTTCATTAATTCTTTTCCATAAGAACTCAGACTTACGTTTCGTCCTTCTCTCTGAAAAAGTGGAACGCCACACTCCTCTTCCAGAGTTTTAATCGCATGACTGAGACCTGGCTGCGAAATATTCAATATCTTTGCAGCTTTTCCATAGTGCTGAACCTTTGCCAGTTCCGCAAAATATTTTAAATATTCAATATTCATACATCCCTCTTTTTTTAAAGTTATTTTGTCCTATTATCTGATCAGGCCAGATCCATTTCTATTTTCTCTGTCATTATACTACTTTTAATTCGTTTTTAGAATTGTTTTATTCAAAATAATCATTTGTTTTTATCAATTATCTTATATATAATAAGCACAGCAAAAAAGAGATATAACAATACTTTTATTTCAGGAAAGAAGGAAAACTAGCGTATGAATACAAAAAAAATTCATCTTGCCGGAGAAGCAGCACTTATCATCGTTCTGCTGATCAACTCCCTTGGTGTTGATCTGATGTCCAAAAGCGGCTTCGGAATTTCAACCATTTCCTCTGTACCACTTGTTTTTAATATTGCCTTTCCAATACTTAGTTTCGGTACATGGAATTATATTTTCCAGACACTGCTTGTGATCACTCTGATGATTCTGAAACGTTCCTTTTGTCCGGGCTACTTGTTTTCCTTTGTAGTTGGCATCGGGTTCGGTAAAATGATTGATATACACAACCTCTGGATTCAGCTTCTGCCAGACACCGCGTCTCTGAATGCCCTGTATTTTTTCACAGGTTTTCTTCTGATGTGTTTTGGCATCTGCCTCGCCAACAACTGCATGCTTCCAATCATTCCTACAGATATTTTCCCACGTGATCTGGCCGAAATCTTAAGGAAACATTATAAAGTGATCAAAACCACTTTTGACCTCAGCTGTTTGACAACAACAGTCATTCTGTCCTTTACAATCCTTCACGGATTTTATGGAATCGGAATAGGCACTGTCTTCTGTGCATTTCTGACAGGAAGGACAGTTTCCGTCATTCAGAAATTCATCGGTAAACATGTTGAGTTTTATCGTGCAACAGAAAGGAAAACCATGGCAGTCAGAAGAAGTAAGCTACGTCATGCATAATTGTTCACCTTATCTTTTAGCAGCTGGTAAATTGCTCTTCCATCTTCTCTGCTCATCCAGCGTGCCCACGCTGCAAGGCCACTTCACCTGTTGCCACAAGCGTCTGGGCTTCTTTTACAATATCGCCTACTCCGGATAAAATAACAGTCGGCTGATATGCGTATTTTGACGGTGTATTCTCATCTGAAATTCCTGATAAAACCAGTACTGTTGCTACTCCACTTTCGGTTCCTGCAATAATATCTGTGTCCATACGATCTCCTATGATCACTGCTTCTTCGGAATGACATCCCAGCAATCTAAGACCAGTCCGCATCATGAGAGGATTTGGTTTTCCACAGAAATATGCCTGTTTTCCTGTTGCTATTTCGATTGGGGCAACCAAGGCTCCGCAGGCAGGTGCAATTCCATTTTCAATTGGCCCTGATACATCTGAATTTGAGCCGATAAGTTTTGCACCATCAAGTACAAGATTAACTGCTTTGGTAAGAGTTTCCAAAGAATAATTTCTTCCTTCACCAATTACAACATAGTCCGGATTCATATCATTCATTACGATTCCTGCATCATATAATGCGTTGGTCAGTCCTGCCTCTCCAACTGCAAACACCGAGCAGCCCGGAGCCTGCTGTTTCAGGAACTCTGCCGTAGCTAATGCACTTGTGTAAAAATGTTCTTCCGGAACATCAAGTCCCATACGCAGCAGCTTCTGTCGCAGCTCTTTTTGTGTCATTCCACTGTTATTTGTCAGAAATAAATATTGTTTATTTTCTTCCTGAAGCCAGGCCACAAACTCTTTCACACCCGGCAGTAATTTGTTTCCATGATAGATAACTCCATCCATATCGCAGATAAATCCCTTTTTGGAATTAAAATCAATCACATTCTTCACCTTTTGCCCGGCTGCTGTTACAGCATTCATCTCCAGGCATCCTTTTCTTTCATCGTTTTAAACAAAAAAACGATAACAAAAGTATATAAAATCCTTAATCGTGATACTGTAAAAAATGTGTAAAAATCAGCAAATAGTAAAAATAATTCCCTAGCAAAAGACGCTTTGCAATAAAAATCACAAAACGCCTTTGTATTTACAAATATTCTATTCAAACTCAAGAATTCATAATCTTTCTTATTTTCAATTTCCGAATACAATTCACGAACTTTGACTCTTGTCCTTAAAGTATAATCTATCTTTCTGGAAAATAACACAAAAAGGATGCGCTACGGTAACTTTTCCATTACCTTGGCACATCCTTTCGTATTATTTATTATTTTTTGTTATTCTTCTTAATGACAGCTGTGGCTTCCGCATCCATGCTCGCCACATGTATGTCCTTCCCCGTGGTTGTGCTCATGGTGAGAACACTTAACATCTGGATTATAATCAAGTGTTTCATCGATAAAAGCTTCTACTGCTTCATCCGCATCTCCGGAAACTCCTCCAAAAAGCTTAATGCCAGCTGCCGCTAACGCTGACTGTGCGCCGCCTCCGATTCCGCCACAGATCAGAACATCTGCATTTAATGCATTAAGAACTCCCGCCAATGCACCGTGTCCGCTTCCATTCGTATCTACTACTTCTGAATGTACTACTTTTCCTTCCTCTACATCGTAAATCTTAAATGTCTCTGTGTGTCCGAAATGCTGGAAAATCTGTCCATTTTCATATGTTACTGCTATTCTCATGATACCCTCTCCTTTTTCCACTGCATATTTTTGATAAAGTTCCTGCTTGTAACACCCTCCAAGACTGCAGTTACTACTCTGACCATCACAGATTCTGAAATCTCCGCCCTCAATTCTGAGTGGATGTCCGTCAATAAGTGCATCTGCTATCTTCTTCCGGGCGATCTCGTAAATTCGCTGGACCGTTGTTCTTGCGACTTGCATAGATGCTGCGCACTGCTCCTGACTATAGCCTTTCTTGTCCAAAAGACGGATTGTCTCGTACTCATCTACTGTCAGAACAATGGGTGCTTTTTTCTCAGAATTATCTGCCGGAAGAAATTCTAAAACATTCGGAAAATGGCAGACTTTTCTGCATTTTACTGGTCTCGGCATAAACTGCTCCTTTCTCGCTTTTCTTATATAATAGTCCTATAAAAGGCATATGTCAATAACGTTTTTGGCATATGTCAATTATTTAATTGACGCCTTTCACAAAAATAAGTATACTATGTTCATAAAGGAGAGAGCTATTATGGATTTTGAAAATCACTCACGAAACTATCGCCAACCATCTTGGTTCCCACAGGGAAGTTATCACTCGAATGCTCCGATACTTTCAAGGCAAGGGCCTCGTCAAACTCTCACGCGGCAAAATCACCATCCTTGATACGAAAAGACTGGAAACACTTGGAAAATCATAAAAATAATTCAGTAATTCTTAATAATCCATACCACATGCATATGATCTTTCGATCAGCGCACGGTCATTGACAACTGCATAATAGAAACGGAATCCGCCAGAGAAGTTTATATTCCTTATTTCTCCACTGTCACAACCTTCCCTGCAAACAGCATCTCACCATTAATGTCATCATAAATCAGAAACGCAAACGGGCGATCCAAATCAACTTCTTTCACAACTGGGTCAGGTGCCAGTGCCGACATGCATTCCATGATTGCCGCAGTCACCGCTGCTGCTTTTGTTCCGTTCTGGTCAAGTTCCAGCTTTGTCTTCTGAAGGATTGTGTCTACCTTAGTGTTCTGTTCAGAAACACCAGAAAAATCAGCCTTATCTGAGAAGATATTTTCAAGACCAAGGTCTGAGAGCATATCGTTCAATGTTGCAGACGTCTCAAAATTAAGCTTTGGCATCTTGCACTGTACTTCATCATATTCCGGTTCGGATTTCAGCAGTCCTTCAATATCCAGATTTTTCAGTGCAAAGTCACCTTCATCTTTTGGCAGGATTCCAATAAAGCTTAATCCATTCACGTAGTATCTAGCAAAGGCTGTCGCTTTATCATTCTCGTAATATCTGTCGCCTTCGCTGGTCATATATTTTGTTTCTTCTTTTTCGCCGAATTTTTCTTTTTTCTTTGAAACCTCCCACGGGTCTCCGCTCCATCCAGATTCAAAATAGAGTGAATTTGTCAGACAGAGTCCGGTATTCTCACTGATTGCATCAGGTGTTATGATTTCCGGAATCAGACCTTCGGTGTTCTTGTCGCACCAGGCATTGATTGTTTTGCAGGTGTCTTCTTTATCAGAAAAGTCAAGGTTCTGAACCTCACCGCTGAAATTATCCTGAATGCTCTGCTTGAATTTGTCCTGCAGTGTCAGGTTATTGTCAGCCCATACGGCATCTGCGATTTTTAATTTGGACTTGTAGCCGTAATTTTCTTCTTCTGAATTGTAGTATTTAATCTTGTCCATATACCACTTGGCATATTCTGCAAAATTCTCTGTCCCAAGATATTTCTGCAGCACCTCCTTTGTTTCACCATCCGCTCCTTCTGCAAGCATACCGAGGGCAAAATTAAGGCTTGCCGGGCTGAACATTATGTTCTTTCCTTTGTTGACTTCCGCAATCTTGTCAGTCATACTGACAGCGTTATTGATTGCCGTGGTTTTGTCAATACTTTCTTTCATCATCTCGTCAACATCCACACCTTCTCCCATGTCTGTATTCCCAGCCTTGTCTAAAACGATGATATCCGTATCAGACGGGATAAGCTCTGCATGCACGATACTGCTGCCGGCAATCGGTGTCAGGGCTGTCACCGCTGCTATTGTTATTGCTGTTAATTTTTGTTTTTTCATTTTTTCGCCTCCTAGTATAATAATGGTGTAGTCAATCAAGACTACTTGGTTAATAAATTTCTATAAATCAGATAACAGAAGAAGGGATTCTTCCTTCATCAGATGTTATCCATAATAATTATCATGTCTGACGGTTCCTGATAGACACTAGATAAAACATAAGGTATTATCTCTTGGGATAGGACAAAGAATGTTCGCCTCCTTGGGAAGTCACTTCTGTGACTGATACCTACAAGAAAGTCAAAGCTCGTAACAATGGGTGCTGTTTCACATAAAGTATGTAACATTATATTTGCGATACTCAGAGACAGCAAACCATTTAAAATCATTGCTCCTCAGGAGCATATCAAACAATACAATACTGCCAAATGCGACATGGTTGCATAAAATACTGTAAACCCAAAGAATCAATATCTTTCAAAAAACGATATTTTCACCAAGGGGAAAGTCTGCCCTTTTTTAGGCAAAAAATATTTTTTGTTTATCTATTGACATTTATTAGCTGGACTTTTTTGAATACATTTTTTGTGTTTCTTTTTCTTCTTTATATATACAATATGCCGAATTTTTATCTGTAATGCAAAAATTCCCTATAATATAAAGTAAAAAAAACTTGTTTCAGGATAATACCCTGAAACAAGGTTTCTAGTGGTTTTATATGTGTTCCACTGTCGTAAGTCCACGGACTGTACTGAACGGTGTTATCAATTTGTTATCATGATTGTGTTATCAATCAAAAACTCTCGTAATATCCTGATACCGGTTAATTACACGATAAATCTCTACATACTTGTTTCCTACTTTGTAGATAATCACATAATCTTCCCATATCGCATATTTATAGTCTGTCCGAAAACTAACTCGTTTTAAAAGATCGGAACCCATTCCTGGAAACATCTGAAGGTTCTCAAATTTACCGTAAATTTCCTTTATGGTCTTTGCTGCATATTCTTCGTTATCTTCAGCAATATAATCTCGGATGTTTTTCAAATCCTTTGCAACAATCGGATTGATCCGCAGTTTTAACATCTTATTCCCCCACAAGTGCTTTCAGTTCGTCCAGATCCAGCCAACCTTCGCCATCTTTCACTGCTTCTTCAGCTTCCTGCAGCTTCAGGAGAAGCTTTTTCTCTGCACGATCACGCTCATAGTCTTCAATATCCATAACAACAAAACGTCCTCTGCCATTCTTGGTCAGATATACCGGTTCTCCTTTATGACAGTTTTTCAAAACTTCATTATAATTTCTCAAATCAGATACTGGTAAAATATTAGCCATATTCTTTCAGCTCCTTCCTTTGATTTTAAATTGTTTCTGATACTTTTATTATACACAAAAAGCTGTAAAATTCAACGTAGATTTTTACAGCTTTTCTATCTCTATATATTTTTCACAACCTATTTTAAATGTTCCTCAAAAATTGATTCGAGTTCCTTATTCCCTCTCAAGAATTCATACTCTTTCTTATTTTCAATTTCCGAATACAACTCACGAACGAAATTTTTTCCAAGTCCCGAAAAGGCTTTTCCCTGTGCAGTATCTTCATACCTGTAATACAAAGGGGATTGTGTCATATTCCAAGGCTTCTGTGATTCACTTAATAATTGCTTAATTAACTGAACACATTTTTCTACATCTTTTCGATATCCAGCAATCAGCAAATATGGCACTGTGTTGCCGTAATTCCATAGTCCAAACAGTGATATCATTTGTTCTGTAATCTCAGCAATTTTCTCTGCTTTATCATGATTTCCTGTCTCTTCTTCCATTTCTATTAACTTATACAAGTAGCTTTGGATATTGATAACTGCCTGTAGCAATTTTCCTTCTAAGAATAATGCAGCAGTATCTGTTCCTTCCTGATGTGCTAATACACTTGTTTTCATAATCGTTGCATCAATTACAGTATCAGGAATTTTTTTCAAAAGGACATTTGCTTCTTCATATTTCTCCATTTGGACATATTTTGTTGCAAGTATAAAAACGCTTGAATTTCTCACTCTTTCATCCTGACTATCTGCTGTTCGTTCCAGCCACTCAATAATAGCTGTATTATACTCCATTCGTTCTTCGTCATTAAGATCTGACAAAGTCAAAGATCCGTTCAGAACGGTTGCAATCGTATAAATTAATAAGTCGCAATGAGGATACTCCTGTATTTTACGAGATGCCATCTCGAAAGCCTTTGTAAAGCTGTCCAATGAAACTTCCGAAAGTTCATTCACAAATTGTCCAATCTCTTTTTCGGTCAATTCTTCACGAAACGAAAACAATTCATTCATATCAATTTTCAATAATCGTGCCAAAGCTGGAAGTAATGAGATATCCGGATATGTATTTCCCTTTTCCCATTTATTTACCGCAGGAGTTGACACTCCCAAATAATTTGCCACCTGTTCTTGTGTTAATCCCACAGTTTTTCTATAGTTTTTTATCTGTTCACCAATACGCATTGTTCTCACCTCCTGTTCTCGCTATAATTATATCGTTACTAGTTCATGTTTACAATTGAGCCTTTGTTTAATTATCATTCTGTTTTTTTAACTTCTAATTAATTTTTATCTCATGTCTCTACCATCTATTCTTACACATAAATTATTTCTCTCATCACAATTTCTTCCGCGCTGGCTTTGACATTATTCATCAATCTAAAAATCCCAACTTTAAAGAAATCCAAACTTTCATACAGATATGCCGATAAATACGGCATTGTGCAAAAGAAA
>NZ_CAKRXI010000019.1 GCF_934424005.1 uncultured Blautia sp. | reverse complement strand
TCTGATTTATTTTGTGTAAAATTTCTGAATATAGTCCAGACGGGAAGTCATATTGGCAAAAAGTGCATCTGTAATTGCAAGCGCACACATAGACTCAATAACGACAATTGCCCTTGGTACGATGACTGGATCGTGACGTCCATGAATTTCAAGAGAAATATTTTTGCCGTTGCATGTAGTTGTTTCCTGTGGCTGGCTAATGGAAGGGGTTGGTTTGATATAAGCACGGAGAATGATCTCACTTCCATCACTGATACCACCCATGATGCCACCGGCGTGATTGCTTGTTTTGCTGATTTTCCCGTTTTCAAAATGAAATCCATCGTTATCATCGGAACCGTTCATATGTGCAACTTCTGTACCGTCACCGATTTCGACAGCTTTAACAGCGCCAACAGACATAACTGCCTGGGCAAGTACTGCATCGAGTTTTTCGAAAACTGGGCTTCCAAGACCTGCTGGAACACCTGTAATACGACACTCTACAACACCACCGGCACTGTCCTGGTTTTTCATACATTTCTCCAGATACACACCTGCCCGGACAGCGGCATCCGCATCTGGCATATAAAATGCATTGTTGTTAATTTCTTCTGAATCAAATTTTTTGATGGAAACAGGTCCGATGGATTTTGTATAAGTACAGAAAGAAATACCTAAAGTTTCCAGAATTTTGGAGGCGATTGCGCCTGATGCCACACGTCCAATGGTTTCCCGCCCGGAAGAACGGCCGCCGCCTCGATAATCACGAAAACCGTATTTGGCATCAAAAGTATAATCTGCGTGTCCGGGACGATAGGAAACCGCAATATTGCCGTAATCTCTGGAACGCTGGTCAGTGTTGCGGACTATTAATGAAATTGGGGTACCGGTAGTTTTTCCCTCAAAAATGCCGGAAAGGATTTCGACAAGATCGCCCTCCTTACGTGCAGTTGTGTAGCGGCTCTGACCGGGTTTGCGTCTGTCGAGAAATTTTTGGATGTCTTCTTCACAGAGAGAAAGTCCTGCCGGGCAGCCGTCTACAACAGCACCAAGCGCTTTTCCATGAGATTCCCCCCAGGTAGTTACAGTGAAATGTGTACCAAAGCTGGATTTATTCATAAGTATTGAGCCCTCCCTTATTACTGTAGTCCATCTTAACATATTAAATAAAGAAAGTCTACAATTTGCGCTATACCACTTTAAAGCATAAATTGAGTAAATTTTTTGTGAATACAATTCCGTTGGAATTGACAAAAATCCTGTCACATTTTATAATAAACCCATATGACCAAAAATGAGAGTGGAAGGGGAGCGTAATCGTGGTTAGGATGTTTCGTACATCAGACGGAGCAATTCATGAAATTCAGGAACCTCAGGATGGCTGCTGGGTTGCCCTTACAAATCCTACGGCAACAGAAATCTTTGAGATATCCGAGCAGTTTCAGATAGAGGTCGATGATCTGAGAGCTCCTCTGGATGAGGAGGAACGGTCACGTATTGAGGTTGAGGATAATTACACTCTGATCCTGGTTGATGTTCCTATGATCGAGGAACGAAATGACAAGGACTGGTATGGTACGATTCCGTTGGGTATTATAGTCACAGATAAGATGATTTTTACGGTATGTCTGGAAGATACACAGGTTCTTACCAGATTTATGGAAGGACGTGTGCGTAATTTTTTTACCTATATGAAGACACGTTTTATTCTTCAGATACTGTATCGTAATTCCAGTATGTACCTGCGTTATCTGCGTATTATTGACAAGAAGAGTGAACAGGTTGAGGAAAAACTTCATTTTTCTCCGCGAAATCAGGAACTGATCGAGCTTTTGGAACTGGAAAAATCACTGGTGTATTTTACTACTTCACTGAGATCAAATGAAGCGGTACTCGAGAAGCTGATCAAGTTGGAGAGTATTAAGAAATATCCTGAAGATACCGAACTTCTTGAAGATGTTATCATTGAGAATACACAGGCGATTGAGATGGCGAATATATACAGCGGTATCCTGCAGAGTATGATGGACGCGTTTGCATCTGTTATTTCCAATAATCTGAATGATGTTATGAAAATTCTGTCTGTGATCACGATCGTTATGAGTATTCCGACGATCATCTTCAGCGCATATGGAATGAACCTGGCACCGTCCGGAATGCCTTTCTCCAGTACGATTTGGGGATTTTTGATCGTAATTCTGGTTTCTATTGCAGCCAGTATCATTGCAGCAGTTTTCCTGTCAAAAAAGAAATATTTTTGATAAGGCAGGTATTCATCTTTCCGAACAGTACTTATTAACTGAAAAAGGAGAAGAAGTGATTTTATGAATTGGATCGATAAACTGGAACGTAAATTTGGAAGACATGGTGGAATACCGAATCTGACAGTGTATATTATTATCTGTTATGTGATAGGGTATTTGCTCACTTATATGAATCCGTCGCTGCTCAGTATGATGAGTCTGGATATTTCCAAGATTCTGCAGGGACAGATTTGGCGTCTGGTCACCTGGGTGATTTATCCGCCAAGCACCGGTAATTTCCTGTTGTTTGCGATTTCTATTCTATTCTTTTATTATCCGATCGGTACCTCTCTTGAGCGTACCTGGGGAAGCTTCCGATATACACTGTATATATTTTCCGGACTTTTCTTTGTTTTGATCGCAGCGTTTATCACTTATTTTGTGACAGGTGGTTTTGTTGTGATCGATGGAATGACTTATATGATCGGTGGAAGTGTTTTTACGACCTATTATGTCAGTCTTTCTGTATTTCTTGCCTATGCGGCATGTTATCCGGATATGCAGATCCTTCTGTGGTTTGTGATCCCGATCAAAATGAAATGGATGGCATGGGTGTATGGCGCGATCATTGTTTATAATATGATTTCATATGTAAGAGTTGGTCTGTGGGTTATGGCTGTTCCGATCCTTGCATCTCTCTTGAATTTTGTTCTGTTCTTTTTCAGTAACAGAAACATGCATCGGTATAATCCTAAAGAAGTACACCGACGCAGAGAGTTTAAGAAGGCAATGGCACAGAGCAGAGTAAATCCGGCAACAGGCGGCATTACCAAACATAAATGTGCAATTTGTGGTCGTACAGAGAAGGATGATCCGAATCTGGAATTTCGTTTCTGCTCCAAATGCAATGGTAATTATGAGTACTGCCAGGATCATCTGTTTACACACCAGCATGTGAAATAATGCACAATATAACGAGGAGATAAAATTATGAAAAAAAAGCCGTTCGTAACTTTGGAAAAGCTTCAGGAAATCACTGAAAAATATCCGACACCTTTTCATCTTTATGACGAAAAAGGAATTCGCGAAAATGCAAAAGCATTGAAAGAAGCTTTTGCATGGAATAAAGGATTTAAAGAATTTTTTGCAGTAAAAGCAACTCCGAATCCGTATCTGATTCAGATTCTTCAGGAATATGGCTGTGGATGTGACTGCTCTTCTATGACAGAACTGATGCTGTCCAAGGCAATCGGCTGCAAAAAAGGTGATATCATGTTTTCTTCTAATGATACACCAGAAGCAGAATTTCGTTATGCAAATGAAATTGGTGGCATTATCAATCTGGATGATATTACCCATATTAAAGCAGTGGAAAAAGCGGTCGGATATATTCCAAAGACTATCAGCTGCCGTTATAATCCAGGCGGAGTCTTTAAAATCAGCAATGATATTATGGATAATCCTGGAGATGCTAAATATGGAATGACAACGGAGCAGATTTTTGAAGCATTTCGCACTCTGAAAGCCAAAGGAGCAGAGAATTTCGGTATTCATGCATTTCTTGCCAGCAATACAGTAACGAATGAATATTATCCGATGCTTGCCAAAGTCATGTTTGAACTTGCGGTAAAGCTTCAGAAAGAAACAGGAGCACATGTCGGATTTATTAATCTTTCCGGTGGAATCGGTATTCCATACAGACCGGATCAGACACCGAATGACATTCGTGTAATTGGCGAGGGCGTTCGTAAAGTATACGAAGAGGTTCTGGTTCCGGCGGGAATGGGAGATGTTGCTATTTATACAGAACTTGGGCGTTTTATGATGGGACCTTATGGATGCCTTGTTACAAAAGCAATTCATGAGAAACATACACATAAAGAATATATCGGTGTAGATGCATGTGCGGTAAACCTTATGCGCCCGGCAATGTATGGAGCTTATCATCATATTACAGTTATGGGTAAGGAAGATCAGGCATGTGACCATCTTTATGATGTTACAGGTTCTCTTTGTGAGAATAACGATAAATTTGCGATTGACCGTTATCTTCCAAAGATTGATAGGGGAGATCTTCTTGTTATCCATGATACAGGAGCACATGGATTTGCCATGGGATATAACTACAATGGCAAACTGAAATCTGCAGAAATTCTTCTTCATGAAGATGGAACTTTTGATATGATCCGTCGTGCGGAAACTCCAAAAGATTATTTTGCGACATTTGACTGTTTCCCGATTTATGAAAAAATACTTGAAGACGAAGACAGACTTTACAAATAAAAATATTTGTATTTGTATCTAAAATGCTTGCAATGGACTGAGAATTATGATATTATAATTTTCGGTTCATTTGCCGCTGTGGCGGAATTGGCAGACGCACTTGACTCAAAATCAAGCGGGAAACCGTGCCGGTTCGAGTCCGGCCAGCGGCATTTAACTCAGGCTCTCTGATTATCAGAGAGCTTTTTTAATTATCAACATTGTAGATTCTTTATGAAAAGTTTATAAAAATTCATAGAATGAACATTGAATAACTGTTAGAAAAATGGTATGGTACATGTCGTAAATGATTTCGAAGAATCCGGAGATACTAAATACCGGGACTTTCGAAGATTTGGAGGACAAAAGATAAATGAAGTTTGGGAACAAAAAACCAGAGAAAATACCTATGTATGTATATTACATCATTGCAGGTGTTATCATTGTTCTTCTGAATATGCTGGTTGTTCCGGCTGTACAGGAACGAAGCGTGCAGAAGACGGACTATTCTACGTTTATTGAAAATGTTGAAGATGGGAATGTAACAAAGGCTACAGTAGAAGAAAATTATATATATTATGAGATGAAAGACAGTAATTCCGGGAATACGGTTCTGTGTAAAACTGTCAAGATGGATGACTCCGATCTGGTAAATCGTCTGTTAGATGCAGGAGTAACAATGGATGAAGTTCTTCCGGAAAGTCCTTCTATTCTGATGACACTGCTTTTTAGCTATGTAGTCCCAATTGTGATCTTTATTTTTATTGGTCGCTGGCTGAGTAAGAAGATGATGTCATCTATGGGAGGCGGCCCTGGTGGTGCAATGTCTTTTGGCAAAAGTAATGCCAAGGTATACGTGAAATCTTCTACAGGAATTAAATTTTCTGATGTTGCAGGTGAAGATGAGGCAAAAGATCTTCTGACGGAGATCGTTGATTATTTGCATAATCCGCAGAAGTATACAGAAATCGGGGCATCTATGCCAAAGGGAGCACTGCTTGTGGGTCCTCCTGGAACAGGTAAGACTCTTCTTGCCAAGGCAGTTGCGGGTGAAGCTGAAGTTCCGTTTTTCTCTATTTCGGGATCTGAGTTTGTAGAAATGTTTGTTGGTATGGGCGCGGCCAAAGTACGTGATCTTTTTAAACAGGCAAATGAAAAAGCACCATGTATTGTATTTATTGATGAGATTGATACAATAGGTAAGAAACGTGATGGAGCTGGATTTACAGGCGGTAATGATGAACGTGAACAGACTTTGAATCAGCTGCTTACAGAAATGGATGGCTTTGATGGATCTAAGGGCGTGGTAATTCTTGCAGCAACAAACCGTCCGGATTCTCTTGACCCGGCACTTCTTCGTCCGGGACGTTTTGACAGAAGAATCCCGGTAGAACTTCCGGATCTTCAGGGCCGTGAGGAGATTCTGAAGGTACATGCAAAGAAAATCAAGATTGCAGATACCGTTCGTTTTGACGATATAGCGAAGGCTGCGGCCGGTGCTTCCGGAGCCGAACTTGCCAATATTGTCAATGAAGCAGCGCTTCGTGCAGTACGTGATGGACGTAAATTTGCCACACAGGCAGATTTTGAAGAAAGTATTGAAGTTGTAATTGCCGGATATCAAAAGAAAAACCGTGTTCTTTCTAATAAAGAAAAACTGATCGTATCTTATCATGAAATAGGACATGCTTTGGTAGCAGCTAAACAGACAGAATCTGCGCCGGTACACAAAATTACGATTATTCCACGTACTTCCGGTGCTCTTGGATATACGATGCAGGTAGATGATGGAGAACACTATCTGATGAGTAAAGAAGAGCTGGAAAATAAGATAGCAACATTTACGGGCGGACGAGCTGCAGAGGAACTGATTTTTCATTCGATCACAACAGGTGCTTCCAATGACATTGAGCAGGCAACAAAGATTGCCAGAGCCATGATCTCGCGTTATGGTATGAGTGATGATTTTGATATGGTTGCGATGGAAAGTGTCAGCAATCAATATCTGGGTGGTGATTCCAGCCTGACATGCTCTTTTGAAACACAGACAATGCTGGATAAAAAAGTTGTGGAACTTGTTCGTAAACAGCATGAAAAAGCTCTGAAGATTCTTCAGGATAATATTGGAAAACTTCATGAACTTGCACAGTATCTGTACGAGCATGAGACGATTACCGGAGAAGAATTTATGAAGATCCTCGAAACTCCTGCACCAGTGGTAGAAGGTACTCTGAAAACTTCCGGAGAGGAAACAGAAGAGATATAATATTGTTATGTAAACTATTGTGAATAGCAGCAGTGCGAAAGAGACGTTTCTCATTGTGAAACGTCTCTTTTTGTGTTATACTACAAAACAGTGAAATTATAATCTTTTTAATAATATGATACTGAAAGAAGGAGGAAGAACGTTGTCAGGTATTGACTGCAGACAGGCAGAAACACTGGTTGCCAGATATATCAATCATACATTGTCCACAGACGAACTGGAAGAATTTCTGGATCATATAGAGCATTGTTCTTCCTGTTATGATGAATTGGAGACATATTTTATCGTTCATGAGGCAATTCAGCAGCTGGATGAGAAGGAAGATGGTACGGTTCTTGATTTTCGGGAACTTCTGGAACAGGATATCCGTCGATCGCGCAGACATATCCGCCAGAAAAGATGGCTGCATTTTCTGTCTGTGATTTTTTTTATGGCAATAGTGATTGCGGCTGCATCATTTGTTGTATTTTTTGTAATGGAAGTAACGCACTTTTTATAACATGATACAGGAGGATATTATTTTGAGTGAAAAGATATTATTGATAGACGGACACAGTATTCTGAACCGCGCTTTTTATGGACTTCCGGATCTGACGAATGCAGAGGGAAAACATACGGGTGCGGTTTATGGCTTTTTAAATATCCTTTTTCGTATCCTGGAGGAGGAAAAACCGCAGTATCTGACAGTCGCTTTTGATCTTCATGAGCCTACATTCCGTCATAAAATGTATGAAGCATATAAAGGAACACGTAAACCAATGCCGGAGGAACTTAGAGAGCAGGTTCCGTTGATGAAGGAAATGCTTACGGCAATGGGAGTAAAAATTGTTTCAAAAGCAGGATATGAGGCAGATGATCTTTTAGGAACTCTGGCCGTCAGAAGCGAAAAAGAAGGAATGGATGTTACAATCCTGTCGGGCGATCGAGATCTTCTTCAGCTGGCAACAGAAAAAGTTATGATTCGTCTGCCAAAAACCTCGAGAGGAAAGACGACTATCGAAAATTTTCATGCAGCAGAAGTACTTGAAAAATATCAGGTAACACCGCCACAGATTATAGAATTAAAGGCCCTGATGGGAGATTCGGCAGATAATATTCCGGGAATTCCAGGTGTTGGTGAAAAGACGGCGACAAAAATGATCGTTGCATTTGGAACGATTGAAAATGCCTATGCACATCTGGAAGAAATAAAACCCAATAAAGCCCGGGAATCGTTGAGAGAGCATTATGATCTTGCAGAACTCAGCAAGGCACTTGCTACGATCAATACAGGAAGTCCACTGGAATATGTATATGAAGAGGCAAGACTTGGGAATCTTTATACTCCGGAAGCGTATCAGCTCTGTAAACAGCTTGAATTTAAGAATCTTCTTGGAAGATTTGATACCTCAGCTGTTCCGGAAAATATGATTGAGCAGAATTTTTTTGCCTGCAGTGATCTTGGAGGAGCAGAAGCACTGTTTAAGAAGGCTGCTGAGAAGAATTATATCGGTGTGGCATTGCTTTCTGATAAAGAAGGAGTATATGGCCTTGGAATAGCCCTTACCAAAGAAGAAATTTATTATGTTCCGGTTGAAGGATTGCTTACCGGTGATTATATTTGCGCTGCATTGAAGGAAATTGCTGACACTACAATTCTCTGTTCCATAGATATAAAATCTATGTTGAAGCACGTAGGACTGGAGGATGCAGGCCATGTATTTGATACAGGTGTGGCAGTATATCTTCTGAATCCATTAAAATCTTCTTATACGTTTGATGATATTGCAAGAGAATATCTTGATGGAGCCTTACTTCCGACGCGAACAGATCTGCTTGGCAAAGATTCTCTAAAGACAGCGTGGGAAAAATCATCTGAAGGATTGATGTCTTATGCATGTCATTTGGCTTATACGGCATATGCAACCAGAGAACCGATTGAAAATGCTTTAAAAGAAACAAAAATGTGGAATGTTTACAGAGAAATTGAACTTCCATTAATCTTTACACTGAATTCTATGGAAAAATGGGGGATTCGTGTCAAAGGTGAGGAACTTAAATCTTATGGAGAGAAACTCAGAGTTCGCATCGCAGAACTTGAAAAGCTGATTTACGAACAGGCTGGAGAAGAGTTTAATATCAATTCTCCCAAACAACTTGGCGTGATTCTTTTTGAAAAAATGGGTATTCCTGGTGGAAGAAAAACAAAGACGGGCTATTCTACAGCTGCTGATATTTTGGAAAAACTTGCGCCAGAGCAGCCAATCGTTAATGATATTCTGGAATACAGACAGCTTACCAAGCTGAAATCTACTTATGCAGATGGTCTAAGCGCAGTGATTGAAGCGGATGGCAGAATCCATTCTACATTTAATCAGACAATTACAGCAACCGGACGAATCAGCAGCACAGAACCGAATCTGCAGAATATTCCGGTGCGTATGGAGCTTGGACGTCTGATCCGCAAAGTTTTTGTGCCGGAAGATGGGTATGTATTTCTGGATGCGGATTATTCACAGATTGAACTTCGTGTGTTGGCACATATGTCAGGCGATGAAAAACTGATTCAGGCATACAGAGAGGCGGAAGATATCCACAGACTGACTGCATCACAGGTATTTCATGTACCGATTGATGAGGTTACAGATCTGCAGCGAAGAAATGCCAAAGCAGTTAACTTCGGAATTGTTTATGGCATCAGCTCTTTTGGACTGAGTCAGGATCTGAGTATCACGCGAAAAGAAGCTGCTGAATATATCGAAAACTATTTTGAAACGTATCCAAAAATTAAAGGATTTCTTGATGGACTTGTAGCGGATGGAAAAGAAAAAGGGTATGTTTCTACAATGCTGGGACGCCGCAGACCAATTCCGGAACTGAAATCCGGCAATTTTATGCAGCGGTCATTTGGAGAGCGTGTGGCCATGAATTCACCGATTCAGGGCACTGCGGCTGATATTATCAAAATCGCGATGAATCGTGTCTATCAGCGACTGAAACAGGAAGGATTGCAGTCCAGACTGGTTCTTCAGGTACACGATGAACTTCTGATCGAGACAAAAAAAGAAGAACTGGAAATTGTTTCACGCATTCTGGAAGAAGAAATGAAGGGTGCTGCGCATCTTTCCGTAGAGCTGGATGTAGATATGCATGAGGGAAACAGCTGGTATGAAGCAAAATAATGAGGCAGAGTAAATGAAAATCATAGGAATTACCGGTGGTGTAGGTGCCGGAAAAAGCACGATTCTGGATTACTTAAGTCAGAAATATGATGCGTATGTGATTCAGGCAGATAAAGCTGGACATCTGGTTATGGAGCCAGGTGGCCTCTGTTATGAACAGGTAATTGCATTATTTGGCAGACAAGTGATAAAAAATGACAAAACTATTGACCGGAAGCAGGTTTCTGATGTAGTATTTGGTAATGAGTTAATGCGTCAAAGTCTTGATGACATTATTCACCCCGCTGTCAAAGAATATATATTAGAAGAAATCAGGAAGCAAAAACAGGCAGGATGTAAATTACTGATCGTTGAAGCAGCACTTCTTCTGGAAGAACATTATGAGGAATTCTGCGATACGGTCTGGTACATTCATACAGACGCGGAAATTCGTATTCAACGTTTGAGGGAGAGTCGTGGATACACAAGAGAAAAAGCTGAGAGCATCATTGCCAGACAGGCTTCAGAAGAATTTTTCAGGAAACACGCAGATTACGTTATTACGAATAATGGAAATCTGAAAACAACCTGGAGACAGATAGAAGAGGGGATTAAATTATTATGAGATTTTGCAGTATTGCCAGTGGCAGCAGCGGAAACTGTATTTATGTAGGTTCTGACAATACCCATGTACTGGTAGATATAGGAATCAGTGGTAAAAAGATGGAAACAGGGCTTAACAGCCTGGAGCTTACCGGGCGTGATCTGGATGGTATTCTGATCACACATGAGCATTCTGATCATATTAAAGGGCTTGGAGTGATTTCAAGAAAATATGGTATTCCAATCTATGCTACTGGTGGAACTGTAGATGCTATGGTACGTACCAATGCACTTGGTAAGATTCCTGATGGGATCTTTCATGAGATTCATGAAGATGAACCATTTATGATCAATGATCTGAGGGTGAATCCGTTCACAATTCCGCATGATGCAGCTCAGCCAGTTGGATATCGGCTGGAGCATGAGGGCCATTCTGTAGGAATTGCGACGGATCTTGGAAAATATAATGACTATATTATCGAAAATCTGCAGGGGCTGGATGCACTTCTTCTGGAGGCAAATCATGATATTCGGATGCTTCAGGTAGGCAAATATCCGTATTATCTGAAACAGCGAATTTTAGGCGACAGAGGCCATCTGTCAAATGAAAATGCTGGAAGACTGTTGTGCAGACTTTTGCATGATAATCTGAAGGCAATCTTTCTCGGTCATCTCAGCAGAGAAAATAATTATGAGGAACTGGCTTATGAAACCGTTTGTTCAGAGGTAACACTGGGAGACAACCCTTATAAATCAAAAGATTTCAGAATTCAGGTAGCAAAACGAGACTTTGTTTCGGACGTAGTTACCGTATAACAGAAAGGAAAAAAGTCATGAAAAAAACAATCATTACAGTAGTAGGAAATGACACCGTAGGAATCATTGCAAAAGTATGTACATATCTTGCGGACAACAATGTAAACATTCTGGATATTTCCCAGACTATCGTACAGGGGTATTTTAACATGATGATGGTTGCAGATACCAGTAAATCTGACAAAGATGCAGCAGCACTCTCTAAAGAGCTTTCTGAAATCGGCGATAAGATCGGCGTAGTGATCCGCTGTCAGCACGAAGATATCTTTAATGTAATGCATCGTATTTAATCGTATCTTACCGAAAAGGAGAGTTGACATGATCAATATTTTTGAAGTTAATGAGACAAACAAAATGATTGAGCAGGAAAATCTGGATGTGCGTACCATTACCATGGGAATCAGCCTTCTGGACTGCATTGACAGCGACCTGGATACTATGAATGAAAAAATCTACAATAAGATTACAACGAAAGCAAAAGATCTGGTTGCTACAGGTGATAAGATTGCAGCAGAATTTGGTATTCCGGTTGTAAATAAACGAGTTTCTGTCACACCAATTGCACTGGTTGGTGGAGTTGCATGCCATTCTACAGAAGATTTTGTCTCTGTTGCAAAGACTTTGGATAAGGCAGCAAAGACTATTGGTGTAAATTTTATTGGAGGTTATTCAGCCCTTGTTAGCAAGGGGATGACTCCGGCAGAAGAACTTTTGATTCGTTCTATTCCACAGGCTCTGGCAGTAACAGAACGTGTCTGCAGCTCTGTAAATGTTGGTTCTACCAAGACAGGTATTAATATGGATGCGGTGAAACTGATGGGTGAGATTGTCCTGGAAACTGCAGAGGCATCCAAAGAACAGGATTCCCTTGGATGTGCGAAACTTGTTGTGTTCTGTAATGCGCCAGATGATAACCCGTTTATGGCTGGTGCTTTCCATGGAGTTACAGAAGCTGACTGCATCATTAATGTAGGCGTAAGTGGCCCGGGAGTTGTAAAAACAGCTTTGGAATCCGTACGTGGTGCTGATTTCCAGACTTTATGTGAAATGATTAAACGTACTGCATTTAAAGTTACCCGTGTAGGTCAGCTGGTGGCACAGGAAGCATCTAAACGTCTGGGTGTACCGTTTGGAATCGTTGATCTCTCTCTTGCACCGACGCCGGCAATTGGCGACAGCGTAGCAGAGATTCTTGAAGAAATCGGGCTTGAAAGAGTAGGAGCACCAGGAACAACAGCAGCACTTGCGCTTTTGAACGATCAGGTTAAAAAAGGCGGTGTTATGGCGGCACAGGCAGTTGGAGGTTTAAGCGGTGCATTTATTCCGGTCAGTGAAGACCAGGGAATGATTGATTCGGTAAATCTTGGTGCGCTGACACTGGAAAAACTGGAAGCCATGACTTGTGTCTGCTCTGTAGGACTTGACATGATTGCTATACCGGGTGACACAAAAGCATCTACTATTGCAGGAATTATTGCAGATGAATCTGCAATCGGTATGATCAATCAGAAGACAACAGCTGTCAGACTGATTCCTGTAATTGGTAAGGGAGTAGGCGAGACAGTAGAGTTTGGCGGACTGCTGGGATATGCACCGATCATGCCAGTGAATCAGTTCTCCTGTAATGCATTTGTAGAACGTGGCGGACGTATTCCGGCACCAATCCATAGCTTTAAGAACTGATTTTAAAACGTATTTCCCTGGGGAGAAGCAGAGCCCCGGGGATTTTTTTTGTCTTATCATCCTTTGATGTAATTCTAAACGTTTTTTTATTGAAAGTTTAGAAGATTACTGAAAATACTTTATTTAACATAATAAATATGTTATAACATAATATATGATAAAAATGAAAAATAATGTTATATATTGATTTTAAAGGATATAAAGGAGACTTCACTAATAAGAAAATGAATGAACAAATAAAAAACTATATAGAAAAAATACTGGGAATATCGGTGCAGTTTCACCACTGGAAAGGTGAACTGGAACTGCCGTTTTATATTACAGAGCGCTACGATATGCGACTTGCGGAACTTGATGATATTCGCTGTATTTTTCTCAGTCCGAAGAAAAAGCTGAATCAGATTGGTTCGCTTAAAAAGCAGATCCGGCGAATTCAGATGGAGGAATCACTGCCGGTTGTGTTTGTTTTTGATAAGATGGATTGTTATCACAGAGATGCTTTTATTCATGCACATCTTCCTTTTATTGTAGCAGGAATCCAGCTTTATCTGCCGTTTATGGGAATATATCTTCAGGAAAAATATATGCGAGATATCAGATCTTCGGACAAACTTCAGCCCTTTACACAGCTACTGCTCTTCTACTGGTATTATCAGCAGGAAAATTGTCTGTACATGAATGATATGGTAAAAATACTTGGCTGTTCAGCGATGACTGTAACGCGTGCGTTTCGTCAGCTGGAGGAGACTGGTCTGTTTGAAACCGGCAAAACCGGTGTGCAGAAATATCTGAAAGGAATAGAAGAACGAAATGTGATCCTGCAGCAGCTGGAAGATGCTTTGAGTACTCCTGTAGCAGAAACTGTATTTATAAGTAAAAAGGAACTGGAAGAGGGAACAGATATTTCAGAGCGTTTCCTTTCGGGCAATTCGGCACTTATCCGTATCGGAAAAGACGCAGAAGAAGTTCCATGCTATGCAGTGAATAAAAAAACATTTCATCTATCGGGAAGTAAAGAACTTCTGAATGCAGAAACACAGGCAGAAGTGCAGCTGTGGAAATATGATCCTTCTATATTAGCGAAGAATGGTTTCGTAGATTCTCTTTCCCTGGCATTGAGTTTTCAGAAACCAACGGATACTTTTCTAAAAAATGATTGACAGCAACGATTTCCTGTGGTAAAGTATAAAACAACAAAACCGATGAGGAAGAAGAGTAAATAATTTCGTATCATTCCAGAGAGCAGGTGTTGGTGGAAGCCTGTATGAAACAGATTATTGAATGGCCTTCCGAGGGCAGCCCGAAATTTTAATCTGAAGAGTAGGCGCTGACGGGAACCGAACCCGTTATCAATCAGGAGTGTATGTTTGTACATGAGAAAGTGGACGATACGTCAATTTGAGTGGTACCGCGATAATAAGAAATTATTACCGTCTCAAGCATTGCTTGGGACGGTTCTTTTTTTCTCATGGAACATGAAATGTAGAAACACATAAAATGCAGAAAAGAGAGGAAAAAGACTATGAAAAAAAGAATGTTAACAATCGCAGCAGCAGTAACAGCAACTATGATGATGACTTGTCCGGTAATGGCAGATGATTTTAAAGTGGGTATCTGCAATTATGTAGACGATGCTTCTTTAAATCAGATCGTAGATAATATTCAGTCCCGCCTGGAAGAAATCGGTGAAGAAAAAGGGATTACATTTGACGTATCTTATGATAACTGTAATGCAGATGCCAGCGTTATGGAACAGATCATTTCTGATTTCCAGGCTGACAATGTAGATCTTATGGTAGGTGTTGCTACACCGGTGGCAATGCGTATGCAGTCCGCTACAGAAGGAACCGACATACCGGTTGTTTTCTCCGCAGTATCTGACCCGGTTGGTTCCGGACTTGTAGATTCTCTGGAAGCTCCTGGTTCAAATATTACAGGAACCAGTGATTATCTGGATACTTCTTCTATTATGAAGCTGATCCAGGCACAGAACCCGGATGTAAAGAAAATCGGTCTTCTTTATGATGTCGGACAGGATTCTTCTACAACAGCGATCCAGGAAGCAAAAGATTATCTGGATGAAGAGGGAATCGAATATGTAGAACGTACCGGAACGACTACTGATGAAGTGCAGCTTGCAGCAGAAGCACTGATCGCTGATGGCGTAGATGCTGTATTTACACCTACAGATAATACGATCATGACAGCAGAGCTTTCTATCTATGAGAAATTTATCGAAGCAGGAATCCCACATTACACAGGAGCTGATTCCTTTGCACTCAACGGAGCATTTGTGGGATATGGTGTTGACTATGCGAATCTTGGACAGAAAACAGCTGATATGATCGCTGATATTCTGGTAGATGGAGCAAAACCATCAGAAACTGCAGTTGAAACATTTGACAATGGTACTGCAACTGTAAATACAGAAACCTGCGAAGCACTCGGACTTGATTTTGAAACCATCAAAAAAGATTTTGAACCTCTCTGCACACAGGTAAATGAGATTACCACAGCAGAAAGCTTCGATGATGTAGAAGCAAAATAAAGTTACTGTGAATGGAATGAACAGTAACAAATAAACTCAACTGGAGGAATTCATCGTGACGATTGCAACAATGCTCTCCCTTGGAGAGACTGCCCTGAAGCTTGGACTGATCTGTTCTCTGACAGTTCTCGCGCTGTTTCTTAGTTATTCTATGCTGAATGTCTGCGACCTTTCTACAGACGGCTGCTTTACTTTTGGAGCAGCTGTAGGAGCGGTCGTAGCTGTAAGCGGACATCCGTTCCTGTCGATTGTGGCTGCTATGGCAGCGGGTATCTTATCGGGATTTGTAACTGCGATCCTGCAGACAAAACTTGGCGTGGACAGCCTGCTTGCAGGTATCATTGTGAATACAGCGTTATATTCTGTGAACATTGCGGTCATGGGAGGTTCGTCTTTGATCAATATGAACCGGACAACAACAGTATTTACTATGATGAAAGACACACTTGCCGGAACTTTGCTGAAGGGAAGAGAAGATATCATTATTGCAGCCATCGCGGTGATTCTTGTAATCATATTTCTGGTATTTTTCCTGAAAACAAGACTTGGTCTTGCAATCAGGGCGACCGGAAATAATTCAGACATGGTAAAATCTTCTTCCATCAATCCTGTATTTACAACTGTGATCGGGCTTTGCGTGGCAAATGCATTTACTGCACTTTCCGGATGCCTTCTGTCTCAGTCACAGAAATCTGTAGATATTAATATTGGTCAGGGAATGGTAACGATCGCACTGGCATCCCTTCTGATCGGAGGCACGATTCTGGGGCATGGCGGAATTTTTGTAAGAGCAGTAGGTATGGTGCTTGGTTCTTTTATCTTCCGTCTTGTATATACGATTGCACTGCGCTTTAATATGCCGGCATTTATGTTGAAACTTGTTTCGTCTGTGATCGTTGTTCTTGCAATATCTGGTCCATATCTTAAGAAACAGTGGCCACAGATCCGAAGAAGAATGACACACACAAAAGGAGGCAGATGATCCATGTTAAAAATCAGCCATATTTCCAAGACATTTAATCCGGGAACAGTAAACGAGAAAAAAGCAATTGAAGACTTATCTCTGGAACTGAAACAGGGAGATTTTGCAACGATCATTGGCTCCAATGGCGCCGGAAAGTCCACGTTATTCAATGCAATCTGTGGAGATTTTCTGACAGATGCAGGTTCGATTGAACTTGATAACAAAGATATCACATTCATGCCGCAGCATGTACGTGCAAGAAGCATTGGACGGCTTTATCAGGATCCAATGCGTGGAACTGCACCGGGCATGACGATTGAAGAAAATCTTGCACTTGCAGCGGGTAAGGGAGGGTGGCTTTCGCATACGACTCGTCAGGAAAAAGAACGCTTTCGTGAAGAATTAAAAAAGCTGGATATTGGACTGGAAGAACGTATGAGCCATCCGGTAGGTCTCCTTTCCGGTGGACAGAGACAGGCATTGACACTTCTGATGGCGACAATGAATCCGCCGAAACTTCTTCTTCTGGATGAACACACAGCAGCGCTTGATCCTGGCACTGCAGAAAAAGTTCTGAACCTTACCAGACGGATCGTAGAAGAACATCAGCTTACCTGTCTGATGATCACACACAATATGCAGTCTGCAATTGACCTGGGAAATCGTATTCTTATGATGGATTCCGGTAATATCGTGCTTGATATCGGAGGCGAAGAGAAGAAAAATATGACAGTAGAGGGACTTCTGGAGAAATTCAGAAGTGGCGCCGGTAAAGCACTCGATAATGACCGTATCCTGCTGTCCGATTAAACGCTTTATGATTAAGCAGAATGTAAGAGAAAGACCATTCGACTATTCGTTGGAAGGTCTTTTTTCTTGCAGTTTTTTACAACTGTGTAAAATATAATGCAAAATAATATAAAAAATATGTAAAATATAAACAATAGATGAAAAAGAACATAAAAAGCTTTATGTGAAATATTGACAAGAATAGTCGGGGGGGGTAATATATCAATATCCGTTAATTCCGTAGCGGGAATAAACTTTAGGAGGATATGATATGAAAAAGGATTTGAAGACACTCAACAGATCCCTGGCCCTTGCGATCGCAGCAGCTATGACCATGACATCTGCTCCGGCAGCTGCATATGCAGCAGACGTAGAACTTGCAGACGTTGATGTTACAGCGGATGAAGAGGCTGCAGTTGAAATCGAAGAGTCAACCCCGGAAACCGAAAACGCAGAAGTACAGGCAGAAGAGAGTGAAGATGCCGCTGCAGTAGCTGCTGACGAAGAAACAGCAGACGCAGAAGAACTTTTCTCAGATGATGCAGAAGTATCTGATGATACTGCCGCAGAAGTCGGAGTACCAGGTACACCGGCAAAAGTAACAGGCCTTATGATCGTAAACGAGGATGCTGACGGTAAAAAAATCTCACCGGAACTGAGATGGAATGCAGACTCCAATACTTACAAGTATGAGTTTTCTGTGACAGATGCAGACGGTGTAGAGTATGCAGAATATATGAAAGATGAAAAGACTCTTGAATATAGTTATACTCATACCGGCAGTGAATTGCCTTCTTATGTTGTTTCAAATCTGGAAGGTATGACAGGATACAAACTGGGCGCAGATGGTACATATGAACATGTATATGCAGATGCTGCAAAGACTAAACTTCTGACCTCTATGACCGTTGCGGGAAAGACTTATTCTATCAGAGTGCGTGCTGTGTACTATTTTGAAGGTAAAGAAACAGCAGGCGAATGGTCCGATCCGGTTTCTTATACTACAACAACCACAAAAACTCCGATTCAGATTTCCAACCTGAGACTTTCATCTGAAGATGAAGACAATTATTATTTTGCTTTTGACGGAAACCTGACAGCAGGATATGTCGAAGCACAGATTAGTACAGATAAAGATTTTAATGACATTCGGTCTTACAGATATCTTTGGAGTAATGACGATGAAAAGACGATCTGTGTTCCAAAATCAGATCTCGAAAGTGAAAAGACATACTATATCCGTGCATATAACTATGTAGATAACGACTATATCAAAGATGCAGATGGAAATCCGGTTTATTCAAACACAGCAACTTTTACTTGCACTGCTCCGAAGGCAGATGAACTGAAAGTTATCACCGGACTCACAAATTACAAGACAAATATCAACGGATTCTATTTCCGCTTTGATCCGACTCTTGACACAGAGAAAGATGATTACGAACTTCAGTACGCAAAAGATGCTAATTTTGAAAATATTGTTGGCTCCAAAGCAAACAGCAGTATCATTTATGCATCTGAAATCGAAACAGATGTTAATTATTACGTAAGAGCTATTACCTATCGAATTGAGAATGGTGAAACAAAATATGCGAAAGCAGCTTCCAATACTGTAACAATTAAGAAGGCGAAATATCCATCTATTACAAAGCTTGCTGTTACAGAGAAAGATTCCAGTGGATATACTTTTAAATATGATGGTTCCCTGAATTCTTACAGAAGTGGTGCGGAAGTATGGCTTTCTACAGATCCTTCTTTTAAGAATGACGGATCCTCAACAAGAACATTCCCTGTAGGCGGATATTACGATGAGGGTGATGACTATGTAGTTACAGACAACACTTTTACAATTGCTGCATCTGAGATGGATCCTGGAAAAACATATTATGTAAAAGCAAGAGCTTACAGTAAAGACAGTGCACTTCTTGACGATACAAAAGCAGATGAAGCATGGTATGGCAGCTTTACAAATACAGTTTCTGTGAAACCGTTTGTATCAAAAGTATCTGTAACAGCAGCTGTAACAGGTAAAACGATTACACTGAAAGCAGAGCCGGTTAATGGTAATACTTATGTTACCGGTTATCAGTTCCAGAAGAAGTCAGGAAAGAAATACAAAAACCTGACAAAGAACACAGATGGTGTTTATACAGATAAGAAACTGAAACAGAATGCTACTTATACCTATCGTGTACGTGCTTACTATGTAAATGAAAAAACAGGTGCAACAACTTATGGCTCCTGGAAAACATATACAACCGTTACCTGGGGTGGAAACCTGAATCTTAAAGCAGCAGCAAAGAGTAAAAATTCTGTAAAACTTACCTGGAATAAGATTAAAGGTGCAAGTGGTTATGAAGTATACCGTGCAGTGACAGAATCTGCTCGTACACAGGAAAGTGCTGATGCAGGTTCTAACGCTTATACAAAATGGCAGCTTGTGAAGACAATCAAGAAATCTTCTACAAAGAGCTATACAGTTAAGAAACTAGCTGCAGGAACTAATTACAGTTTCAAAGTAAGAGCTTACAAAGTCGTTAAGAATAAGAAGTATTATATCGATGGATATGCATATGTATCACTTGATTTTGATTTGGGAAATGTCAGAGAAAAACAGTTGACAAACGGTACTGTAAAACTTACATGGAGTCCTGTATATGCTGGTAATGGATATCTGATTGAAAAGAAAAATAATGATACAGATAGATGGGAAACATACAGAACTATCACAAAGGCATCTACGTCTGCTGTAATACTGCCAAAAGCTGATGGTCAGAGTGTATCCTACAGACTCCGTGCTTATAAAAACGGAAATCCGAAAGAGTACACAGATGCATATGAGATAACTGTTAATCCATATCTTGCTGTTCCGACATCTGTAAAAACATCTGTAAATAAAGCTGATGGTTCTGTTACTGTTTCATGGAAGGGAGTAGCTGGTGCAGACTTCTACAGAGTATACAGAAGTAAATCTCCGGCATATCTTTATGATAAAGATACCAGGTCTTACTATTACAGTAATGGTGAACAGCTGACAGAGTGGATTACCGATTCCAACAGTAAATATGCTTATAAAGCATCTGAAAAGAAACTGACAGCAACTTCTGTTGTTGACAGAAAAGTTTCTTATGTGGACAATAGTGGTGTTGAACACACATGGCATGACGGCCCGCAGGCAGGTGTAAAATACTATTACTATGTAGTTGCATGCAAGAATGGCACAACATACAACTGGAAACCATCAGATAATAAATATGATGACGATGAATATGATGTAATCACAAGTGGATGCAGCGCAGCAGCAACAGCATCTGTTTCCAACACAACGATTGGCAAGACCAAGATTACATCCGGCAAGAGCTCTAAAGGTAAAGTAAACCTGAAGTGGCAGAAAGTAAATGGTGCAGCAGGATATGTTGTTTATCGTTCTACAAAGAAAGGTTCCGGATATACTAAGATTGCTGAGATTACAAAAGGATCTACTGTAAAATATACAGATAAAACTGCTAAGAAAGGCAAAAAATACTACTACAAAGTTCGTGCCGTAAAAGCAAATGAAGCTGGTGTAGACGTATTCTCCGCTTATTCTGCAGCTAAAGCAGTCAAAGTGAAATAATGTTTTGGATTTAAGATAAAATCTGATCCTGTCAGATAAAAAACAGCTGGTTCTAAGTCAGAACCAGCTGTTTTTGATATTCATGGATAAAAGAACGCCCAGTTTTCTGTGTCAGAACACTTTCGTAGATATTGGAAGCTCTCAGATTATCATTCCATATTTTGCGTCCGTCTATTGAAAGAATTCCCGCGGCATCGGCAGCTTTCGTGATGACAGGAATAGTTGTATGCTGCTTGATTTCTTTAAGAAGAGGGGAAGAAGATTTTCCGAATCCCAGAACCCGTGCATATGGAATTTCTTTTGGTTGTTCCCTTATCTTCAGGATGGTATGGAGCAAAGCGCGCTGAATTCTGGTATAAGTAAGTTCTTTGGTTTTCAGAAGTTCTGTGAACTGTGTGATATTTTCAAAATGATTGATCTGATTGTAAATTCTGGCAGCAAGATCTTTTGACATATCAGCATAGCTGATAAGTGATTCAGGAGTTTCGTTTAACAGACAATACTGCAACAGAAGAGAAAAATCATTTTCCAGCAGAAATTCTTTGTTATTAACAGCAGTTTTCAGAATTGATGCAGCTTCATTCGGAACTTCCTTCAGGACTCCGTTAATTTTTGAATCCGATTTCAGGGCATTTCGAATCGCAGATGCAGATGCAAAATGCTCCGGAGCAGAAGTGAACTGTTCATTTAGCACGGTATCATGATATCTCATACCCTGGCGTTTCAAAGTGACCGGCCGGATGGAACTGCCTAAACGGAGCAATGCTTTACAATATTCGATGCCAAGGATGTTGTTTGGTGAATTTAAAATCTGTACGATCTGATTGAGAAGTGGTGTCAGTATACCGTCAAAATCGTCTTCCTCAAAATGATGTGGATTTTTGAAATATTCGATCAGTGCCTGGCTTCTGGCAGCGGGGAAGGACAGCCCCTCACTCAAAAAAGTTTTCAGAAGTACACGGTATTCTTTGGGCTCTTTTGCAAGGACAGCAGCAAGTTCCTGTAGTGCAGAAACTTCACCATATTCACTTCCAAAACAGAGCTGGTCAACGACATGCAGATTGTCCAGTATGGAAACACCGCCCATCGCAAATGTCTCTGCACTGGCAGTACTTGCAGACACCGGCATTTCAAGTACAAGATCGGCGCCGCATCGAAGTGCCATTTCTGCACGCAGATGTTTGGGCAGCAGAGCAGGAGTACCTCTTTGCACATAATCGCCACTCATGACTACGATCACATAATCTGCCTGCAGTTCTTTTTTACAGTAATCTATCTGGTATTTATGACCTCTGTGAAATGGATTATACTCTGCAATAATCCCGGTTACCTTCATAAAAAATCCTTTCCGCCTGTGGCAAATATTATTTGATTTTTTCATTGTATCACAAAAAACAACGGCAGGATAGTTGTTTTGCTTTTGGAGTTTCGCGATTTTGTCTGGATTGCACTTCAAAAAATACCACTCTTTGGAAGAATCTCCCTGTCAACTACTTGAAATGCACAAATTCTGGGGGTATAATGAATTCAGCTGTGAGGTCATGTTTCAGACGCTCACACGGTCTGATGACCGAAATAACGAAAGGAGCCATTTAATCATGGGATTTGTTGATTTACTCAAAGAAAGAGCAAAAAAAAGCATCAAAACTATCGTACTGCCAGAGACAGAGGATATGAGAACTATCGAGGCAACAGATAAGATTCTGAAAGAGGGAGTTGCCAAGATCATCCTCATCGGTAACGAAGAAGAAATCAATAAGAAAGCTGCAGAAGGCGGATTTGATATCTCTGGAGCAACTATCGTTGACCCTGAGACATCTGACAGAACTCAGGCATACATTGATAAATTTGTAGAACTGAGAGCTAAAAAAGGTATGACACCTGAAAAAGCAAAAGAAATCCTTCATACTCAGTACCCATACTATGGTGTAATGATGGTAAAAATGGGTGATGCAGACGGTATGGTATCCGGTGCATGCCATTCTACAGCAGACACACTCCGTCCATGCCTGCAGATCCTGAAAACCAAACCGGGAACAAAACTTGTATCCGCATTCTTCCTGATTGTAGTTCCGGACTGCGAATATGGTGCAAACGGAGCATTTGTATTTGCTGACTCAGGTCTGAACCAGAACCCGACTCCAGAAGAACTTTCTGCAATCGCAGCTTCTTCTGCTGAATCCTTCCAGCTTCTTGTTGAAGAAGAGCCGATCGTTGCCATGCTTTCACACTCCACAAAGGGAAGTGCAAAACATCCAGACGTAGACAAGATGGTAGAAGCTACAAGAATCGCAAAAGAAGAACATCCGGAACTTAAACTGGACGGAGAATTCCAGCTTGACGCAGCAATCGTACCGAGCGTTGGTGCATCCAAAGCTCCGGGAAGTGAAGTTGCAGGTAAAGCAAACGTTCTTGTATTCCCTGACCTTGATGCAGGAAATATCGGATACAAACTTGCTCAGCGTCTTGGAAAAGCCGAAGCTTACGGACCTGTTACACAGGGTATCGCAAAACCAGTCAACGACCTTTCAAGAGGATGCTCTGCCGATGATATCGTTGGTGTTGTTGCAATTACAGCTGTACAGTGCCAGGCTGAAGACAAATAAAAAATTACATATTTGAAACATATTGAATAGGAGAATATTAAGATGAATGTATTGGTAATTAACTGCGGAAGTTCCTCTCTGAAATATCAGCTCATCAACTCTGATACAGAGGATGTTCTGGCAAAGGGTCTTTGCGAAAGAATCGGAATCGACGGAAGACTGGTTTATCAGAAAGCCGGCCTTGATAAAGAAATTACAGAGTGTGCAATGCCTACACACAAAGAAGCAATCCAGTTTGTACTGGATGCTCTTACAAACGAAAAAACAGGCGCTATCAAGAGCCTGAAAGAAGTAGATGCAATCGGACATCGTGTCGTACATGGCGGTGAAAAATTTGCAGCTTCTGCAGTGATCACAGATGAAATGATTGCAGCAGTAAAAGAGTGCAACGATCTTGCACCACTTCATAACCCGGCAAACCTGATCGGTATTGATGTTTGCTCTGAGCTTATGCCAGGTGTACCGCAGGTTGGTGTATTTGATACAGCTTTCCATCAGACAATGCCTGCAAAAGCATATCTGTACGGACTTCCGATCGAATACTACAAAAAATACAAAGTAAGAAGATATGGTTTCCACGGAACCTCACACAGCTTTGTATCCAAACGTGCTGTAGAATTCCTTGGACTTGACAAAGACAACTCAAAAGTTATCGTTTGCCACCTTGGAAACGGATCTTCCATCAGTGCTGTTCAGAACGGTAAATGTGTAGACACAACTATGGGTCTTACACCACTTGAGGGTGTTGTTATGGGAACACGTTCCGGTAACATCGACCCGGCTATCGTTGAGTTCATTGCTAAGAAAGAAAATCTTGACATTGCAGGTGTTATGAATGTCCTGAATAAGAAATCCGGTCTTCAGGGTATGTCCGGAGTCGGAAGTGACATGCGTGATATCAGAGCTGCAATCGCAGATGGAAACGAAGATGCTAAGAATGCTTATGATGTACTTTGCTATGGTATTGCTAAATTTGTTGGCGGTTATGTAGCTGCTATGAACGGTGTAGATGCAATCGTATTTACAGCTGGTATCGGTGAAAACGTAGGACAGCTTCGTAAAGATGTCTGCAATTATTTCGGATATCTTGGCGTTGAAATCGATGACAAAGCAAATGATACATTTAGCGAAGAAATTGTTATCTCTACTCCAAATTCAAAAGTTAAAGTTGCAGTTATTCCTACAAACGAAGAACTTGCAATCTGCAGAGATACAGTAGCACTGGTTAAATAATTTGTTATAAAGCAACTTTGAAGGGGGCTTGCCGTCGGCAGGTCCTTTTCTTTTGCGTATTTTCATATTATGACTTTCTTTTGTTGTAGCTATTACACAAAAATATTGTACAATATTTGCAGAAAAGTACTGAAAATAGATTTCTAATTATGCAATTTGCAACGACTATATTGACAGACTTAAATTATAAATGTATAATTGCCATATTGAAACGTTTCAAATGTGGCTTTGCATAGAGGAAATGATGAATGGATAAATCTACAAAAAAAAGAGCCACAATTACGCAGGTGGCAAAATATGCAGGTGTATCTGTTGGGACGGTTTCGAATTATTTAAACGGTACAGCAGGTGTGTCGCGGGACAGGGCAGCGCGGATACAGCAGGCAATCAATGCATTGGATTATATTCCGGATACTCTGGCGAGTTCCCTTCGAAGAAAGGACAGCACTGCGATACATGTTTTAACACCGCATCTGGATAGTGCCTTTTATACAAATACGATCAGTACATTGATGCACGATGCATATGAGGCTGGGTACACCGTTCATATCTCTGGTTACGAATATTCGTCGGAGATAGAAAGGCAGCAGCTGAGAGCACTGGAGAGCAGCAAACCAGGCACATCAATCATTATTTTTAATGGGTTTGATGATCTCGCGGAGATTAAACGGCTGGCGAAGAAACAAATACATGTGATTATGGCAGACAGGCGAGAGATACCGGGTTATACATCAAGTGTTATATTTGATAATCGCCGGGCACCATTTGAAATAATATGTCTGTTAAAAAACAGAAATTACAAACGAATAGGACTTTTTACAGAACCTACGAAACTTCAAAATATCCGTGAAAGAGTAGAGGGATTTCTGGAAGCAATGAAATATTTTGGATATACGGATCCGGAAGAAAATATTTATTCCCGCCCAGATCTTTCGCTGGATAAATTGAAAAACAGTTATCTTTATATGATGGAGATTCTTGAGTCATCAAAGCGCGAAGAACTTCCGGATGCCTGGCTGGCAACTTCGGATTATCTGGCATTTGGTATGATGAGGGCCATCAATGAGAAGGGATATTCCATACCGGAAGATTTTGCTATTGTCGGTTATGATAATATTGAAATATCGGGATATGTCAATCCGAGACTTACAACTGTGGAACAGGATCAGAAATTATTCGGAAGAACTTTATGGTCAGTAATTACAGAATACAATAAGACCGGAAAATATCAGAGTATAGAATTACCGCAGAAAATAAAGACGAGAGGATCTTGCTAAAATTAATAGTTGTATACTGAAATAAGTATACAATTATTTTTAGAAAATATTGAAACGTTTCAAACGGCATAAAAAGTATATTGGGGTACAAATATCTGAACGAGAGAAGGGAGGAGAAAGGTGTTCGGATCATATGGGTAAATAAAATATGAGATGCCGCGTAAATGTTTCACAAGCCAATTAAAAGGAGGAATTTAAAATGAAAAAAGCAATCGTTATGACTTTATGTGCTGCTATGGCAGTTGGGATGATCGGATCAGTTTCTACAGTATATGCTGCGGATGCAGATATTGCATCTGATGATGCTATTAAAAAAGCGGCTGACGAAGGTTGGGAAATTGCTGTTGTACCGAAGGATTCCACCAATCCATGGTTCGTTCGCATGGACACCGGCGTTAAGGAAGTAGCTGACGAAACAGGAGTTAACTGCTACCAGATTGATACAGGTACAATTGATGCTACAAAACAGGCTCAGCTGGTTGAGGACCTGATCGCTCAGGGCGTAGATGCAATCTGTGTAGTTCCAGTTGATATGGAATCCATGGACTCTACATTAAAGAAAGCAAAAGATGCAGGTATTGTAGTTATTACCCATGAAGGTGCAGATCTTAAAAATGTAGACTATGATATCGAAGCATTCTCTAATGAAGGTTATGGTGCATTCATCATGCAGAACCTTGCTGAAGCAATGGGAGAAGAAGGCGTTTATACGACAATGGTAGCTTCCCTTACAAATGGTTCTCATAATGAATGGGCAGATGCAGCCGTTGAATACCAGAAAGAGCATTATCCGAACATGACACTTCTGGAAGATAATCCGCGTGTAGAGTCTGATGATAACGGTGATACCGCATATAATGTTGCAAAAGAACTGATAAAAACATATCCGGATCTGAAAGGTATCATGGGAACTTCTTCTTTCGATGCACCTGGTGTTGCACGTGCGATTCAGGAACTTGGCCTTGTTGACAAATTCTTTACATCCGGTACAGGAATGCCGGCAGACAATGCTGAACTGCTGAAATCCGGTGTTATCAAATCCCTTACTCTGTGGGATCCTGCAAAATCCGGTGAAGCAATGGTTGACCTTGCATGCAAAGTACTTGCAGGTGAGGAGATTGGCGCTCCTGTAAATCTTAACGTTGATGGTTATACAGAAATGAACTTCCGTGAAGGATCTGAAACAGTTCTTGAAGGACAGGGCTGGATTACAATCGATGCAGACAACGTTGATGATTTTGGATTCTAAACAACACAAAATTTTATAAGCTTTAATGATCAATCCGTCGGTTCTCCCGGCGGATTGATTTCCAAAAGACCTGAACAATCACAGGTGTCGTAAGGCGGAGAGGAGGAAGCTATGTCTCAGAGTTTATTGAAAGCAGAGCATATAAAGATTTCCTTTGGAAATGTACATGCCCTTAGAGATGTATCTTTGGAGATTTTACCTGGTGAGATACACTGTCTTGCCGGAGAGAATGGTTGCGGAAAATCAACTATAATCAAAATTATATCCGGTGTCTATCAGAGAGATGGCGGAACAATTGAATTTAACGGACAGAAAATCGATAAGATTTCCCCGATTGATGCGATCAATCTTGGAATTCAGGTTATTTATCAGGATTTTGCACTTTTCCCTAATCTGACAGTTGCAGAAAATCTGGCACTTAATACAGAACTTGCATCACGTAAGAAAACAGTAAGTTGGAAAAATGTAAGAAAGATTGCAGAAGAAGCAGTATCCAAAATTAATTTCCAGGTTGATCTGGATGAAAAAGTAGAAAAACTTACGGTAGCTCAGAAACAGATGGTCGCAATCAGCCGCGCATTGATGTCAAATGCAAAGCTGATTATCATGGATGAGCCGACAACAGCGCTGACCAAAAAAGAAGTAAGCGCATTGTTTAAAATCATTTTGAAATTAAAGGAACAGGGAATTGCAATCCTGTTTATCAGTCATAAATTGGATGAGGTATTTGAAATTTCTGATCGATTCACAATTTTCAGGGATGGTGAATTGGTTGCTACAGGCAGTACAAAAGAACTAGATGATAAGAAATTCACCTATTACATGACAGGAAGAGAGTTTTCCGACAATATATTTGTTCCTCAAAATGTCTCCGACAAGCCGGTTTTTGAACTGAAACATCTTACTCTGGATGGTTCTTTTTCAGATATTAACCTCAGCCTTCGAAGAGGAGAGATTCTTGGAATCACAGGACTTTTGGATTCTGGCCGTACTGAACTGGGTCTGTCTATGTTTGGCCTGAAACCTGCGGATTCCGGTCAGATCATAAAAGATGGAAAAGAAATTAAACTTACCAGCCCAAGAGAGGCTATTGCCAATAGTATTGGATATGTTCCTGAGGACCGACTGTCAGAAGGCCTTTTTCTTACCCAGTCGATTGGTGACAACATCATCATTTCCGAGATTGACAAACTGAAAAAGAAAAATGGACAGTTTGATCTGAAGAAGAGAGATGAAGAAATTGAAAAATGGGTTAAAGAACTGGAGATAAAGACAAATAATCCAAACAATCCGGCAACAACTCTTTCAGGTGGTAACCAGCAGCGAATCGTACTTGCAAAATGGCTTGCATGTAATCTGGATGTGCTCATCCTGAATGGCCCGACAGTAGGTGTGGATATCGGTTCCAAACATGATATCCATATGGTTCTGCAGCGACTTGCCAACCAGGGACTTGGTGTTATTATCATTTCTGATGATCTTCCGGAAGTTATACAGAACTGTTCCAGAGTTCTTGTTATCAAGAATGGAAAGATCAAATCCGAATATGATACCCAGAATGTCAGTGAACAGATGATCATTGACGATATGATGTAGGAGGCGGTCATATGAATAAAAAAGTAAAGAAAATATTTCAGTCAAATGAACCGTATATTTTTCTTATCATAATTCTTCTCGGAATTGTGGTGCAGATACGTTCCGGACAGTTTTTTACTGCAAATAATATCGTTGACCTTCTGAGTGCGATGATCGTACCGGGACTTTTTGCAATCGCAGAATTCATGGCACTGATCGCAGGCGGAATCGATGTTTCTTTCCCGGCACTGGCATCTCTTTCTGCCTATGCTACAACAAAGCTCCTTCTTGACAAGAATTACGAAGGAAATGTTCTTCTGGCATTTGTGATCGCAATCGCAATTGGTGCAGTGCTTGGCGCATTCAATGGATATTTTATTGGCTATCTGAACCTGAATGCAATGATCGTGACCCTTGGTTCCGCAAGTATCTTTCAGGGTATCATGCAGGGTACTTTAAGAGCAAATCAGCTTTCTGTCATTCCACCTGGAATGAAAAGCTTTGGTACCGCTGCATTCCTGACAGCAACCAATAAGGCGAATGGACTGACTTCCATTCTTCCTTATACCTTCATTATTCTGGTTCTTGTATGTGCAGTTATGCATTTTGTACTGCATTATACGATCTTTGGACGTGGTATTTACGCAATCGGCGGAAATCCACAGAGTGCACACACAGCTGGATTTAATGTAAAAAGAACAAAATTTATCATGTATATTATTATAGGTATGATTGCATCTGCGAGTGGTATCTGCCGTGTCTGCATGATGCAGCAGATGCATCCGACGAATATGCTTGGAATGGAAATGAACATCATCGCAGGTGTCGTTCTTGGCGGCGTTGCTCTTACTGGTGGTGCCGGTACACTGACAGGCTGTATTCTTGGTACTTTCCTGATCATCCTGGTACAGAACTCCATGATCCTTCTCGGAATTCCGACAACCTGGAGTGACGTATTCGTAGGACTTGTAATCGTGATTGGAGTATCCCTGACCGCATGGCAGTCAACCCGAACCTCTAAAAGCAAAAAGAAAGCAGTAAAGGAGGGCGCATGATGAACAAGATCAAAAGTATATATAAGAAAAATGAAGAAGTGACCCGTCTGTTGATCATCATGGCAGTCTGGCTGATCTTCATGGCATTTACACAGGCCAGAAAATTCTATACAGGAATGAACTTCCTTACCATGGCAGGACAGTTCCCGGAATACGGCCTTATGGCTCTGGGCGGTATGCTATGCATGATCACAGGAGGTATTGATCTTTCTGTAGTTGGTACAGCTAATATGGCTTCTATCCTTACGGTATTTACACTGACCAGGTTGTTTGGGGCAGACGGAACCATGCCGCTTGCTTTCTCTGTTGTGATCTTCCTGATCGCAATTGTAACAGGTATCGTTGTTGGAAGTCTGAACGCCTTCTTGATCTCAAAACTTGGGGTTCCGCCGATTCTTGCAACGCTTGGTGTAAATGAGCTCTTAACAGGTCTCTGTGTGGTTATGACAAACGGTTCTGCGATTTCTTCTTTCCCAAAGCAGTACTGTGATTTCTTTTCAGGAAATCTTTTTGGTTTTATCCCGAGAAGACTTCTGGTATTTATCATAGTCGCAATCATTATCTGGTTTATGCTGGAGCATTGTACTTACGGAACTAAACTTCGTCTTTACGGAACGAATGCACATGTTGCAAAATTTTCCGGAATCAATACAACAAGCCTGCTGTTCAGAACACATATTACTTCATCCATTTGTGCTGCACTTGGTGGATTGATGATGCTTGCAACTTATTCATCCGCAAGAGCTGATTATGGAACAAATTATACCATGCAGTCTATCCTTCTCGTTGTTCTCGGCGGTGTCAGCCCGAACGGTGGTAAAGGAAAAATTTCCGGTGTTATCACAGCTATCGTACTTTTGAAGATGATTGAATCTGGCATTAACCGTTTCAGGAGTGTATCTACATATTATGTAACACTGATCTGGGGAGCTGTTCTGATCCTTGCACTCGTGATTGATTATGTAAGCCAGAAACCGAAACATGCAAAATAAACAAAAGGAGCCTGTATGAAAAAAGTACTTTTTGTTGGTGAATCCTGGAGTGCTACTCTGATGGAAGTAAAAGGATTCAACAGTTTTTTATCATCTAAATATGAAACAGGACTTGGCTGGATCGATAAAGCGATCGAAAAAGCCGGCTATGAATTTGTATATATGCCGAATCATATTGCAAATGATCATTTTCCATTTACTCTGGAAGAGCTGAATGAATATTCCTGTATCATTCTTTCGGATGTAGGAGCAGATACGCTGCTGATTCCATCAGCTACATTTGGAGCAAGCAAAATTCTCCCAAATCGCTGCCAGCTGATCAAAGATTATGTACTTGGTGGCGGAAGTCTTCTGATGATTGGAGGCTATCTTACCTTTAATGGTGTTGGGGCTCAGGGAAAATGGTGGGCAACACCGGTACAGGATGTCCTTCCGGTAGAAATTCTTCCATACGATGATCGTATGGAACACTGTGAGGGTGTCCATGCAGAAGTAACACTCCCGGATCATCCGGCATTTGCGGGAATCGAAGGAGAGTGGCCGCCTGTACTTGGTTATAATAAGAGCACCATAAAACCTGAAGCAGAACTTGCCGCCACAGTTTGCGGAGATCCGTTTATTGCGTTTGGCAGTTATGGAGAGGGAAAATCTGCCGTTTTCTCCAGTGACTGTTCACCGCACTGGGCACCACCGGAATTCTGCAACTGGAAATATTATGATGTGTTATTTAAGAACATCCTGGATTATATTGCAAAATAATCAGAATCACAGAAAATGCGATTCAAAAGTTAAGAATATAAGGAGGTATTGACATGAAGACGATTAAGGACAAACAGATTCTTGTAGGTGCTGATTTTGCGGGATATCCGTTAAAAGAAGCAGTAGTGGCTCATCTGAAGGAATATGGATGGACAGTAACTGATGTTGGTGTCAGATCACCGGAGGATACAGACACAGATCTGATGTTTCACCGAATCGGCCTTCGCGTGGGTTCTATGATCTCGGAAGGTGAATTTGAACGTGCTCTGATCTTTTGCGGAACCGGAATGGGTATCCATATTGCAGCAAGTAAATGCCCGGGTGTTTCGGCAGGTGTTGTAGAAAGTGTGCCGGCTGCTCTTCGTGCAATTACCGGAAATGGTGTCAATGTTTTGGCTATGGGTGCATTTTATGTAGCTCCGAAAATGGGCTGTGATATCGCAGATGCTTATCTGAGCCATAATCTTGGAGATGGATATGAATACTGGCCAAACTTTTATGAATTTCATAAACTTGCCTGTGATGAATTAAATGCATTCAATTATGAAGAATATAAGGCGAATGGATTTAAAGTAAAACATCTCGGAGACTATCCGCTTGATCTTGTAGATGATCCAACTCTTTTTGGTGGTAAAAAATAAATAATAATTGCAAGAATCATATAACTGCCATATAATTGATGAAAAATATTTTTTAGAGGTTTGAAACATGAAAGTATTAAATTTTGGTTCTCTCAATCTGGACTATGTGTACCAGGTGGAATCTATTCTGATTCCTGGAGAAACACAGGCATCGAAAAGCAGACAGACCTTTTGTGGCGGTAAAGGCCTGAACCAGTCTATTGCACTGGCAAAGGCCGGGATTCCTGTATATCATGCCGGTCTGATCGGAGAGGGCGGGGAACCGCTTCTCGAAGTTTGTAAGGAAAATGGGGTTAATACAGAGTTCATCAGACAGATTCCAGGACCATGCGGACATACAGTTATTCAGGTGGATGAAAATGGACAGAACTGTATCCTTCTTTTCGGGGGCACCAATAGAAGAATGACAAAGGAGTTTGTTGATTCTGTGTTGGATTCTTTTGAAGAGGGAGACATCATTCTTTTACAGAATGAGATCAATGAACTGGATTATATCATTGACCGTGCATATAAAAAACATATGATGATCATTTTGAATCCTTCTCCATTTGATAGTGCATTGGAAAACTGTGATCTGTCAAAGATCAGTCTCTTCCTGATGAATGAGATTGAAGGTTTTCAGATTACCGGCGAAAAAGAACCAGATAAAATTCTCACAAAAGTGAAAGCACTTTATCCAAAAGCAAAAGTGGTTCTGACACTCGGCGGAGATGGTTCTGTATATCAGGATGAAACGGGAATCTACCGTCAGGGAATCTTTAAAGTAAAGGCAGTTGATACAACTGCCGCAGGTGATACGTTTACAGGATATTTTATTTCTTCTATTATTGACGGACTGCCTGTACAGGAAGGACTGGAGCTTGCTGCAAAAGCATCTGCAATTGCAGTTTCCAGACCTGGTGCAACTGCATCCATTCCTCTTCGCAGCGAAGTTGTAAAAGAATAAAGCGACGGAAAAATATAGAAATAAAAGTAAAAATGTCGTTGACAAACGGGTACCTCCTATGTATAATTGATAAAGTGTGAATAGGAGAGAACTATGCAGATTCATTTATCAGATATTACAGACAGTGAAGGAAAAATCATACAGTTCAGTTCTGAGGTGGAGCTTGATAAGATTTCATTTCAGATGGGAGAGTTTCCAATATTGGGCAAATCTCCGGTAGAACTACGGATTGCAAATACAGGCAATAAAGTTCTTGAACTGACAGGAAAAGGCAGTTTAACTGTCGGCATTCCTTGTGATCGTTGTCTGGAGCAGGTGTCTGTTACTATCCCATACGATATCGATCGTAAGCTGGATATGAAACAGACTGATAAAGAGCGAGTTGAGAATCTGGATGAGAATGACTATCTCACTGGTATGGACCTGGATGTGGACCGGTTGGTCTATCTTGAGGTACTGATGAGCTGGCCTTTGAAAGTTCTTTGTAAAGAAGATTGCAAAGGAATATGCAGCCGGTGTGGGAAGAACCTGAATGAGGGACCCTGCGGATGTGCAGAGGAACCGAAGGATCCCCGTATGGCGGCCATCAGTGATATATTTAGTAAATTTAAGGAGGTGTAACCTATGTCCATATGTCCAAAGAACAAATCATCTAAAGCTAGACGTGATAAAAGACGTGCAAACTGGAAAATGAGTGCTCCGAATCTGGTAAAATGCAGCAAATGCGGCGCCCTGATGATGCCTCACAGAGTTTGTAAAGAATGCGGAAGCTACAATAAGAAAGAAATCGTGAAAGTTGAAGACTAATCACAACGAATGAAACAGAATCCTTTTTCGGGATTCTGTTTTTTTCAATCAAATTCTATGTCTTGGAGGGAAAGATGGAACAGAAGAATCAGATTACGGAAGGGGTAATCTGGAAACAGCTTTTAATATTCTTTTTTCCGATTGTAATAGGCACTTTTTTTCAGCAGGTGTATAATACGGCCGACAGTATTGTTGTCGGTCGTTTTGTAGGTAAGGAAGCTTTGGCAGCGGTAAGTGGATCAGTGAATCAGATCGTTACACTGATCGTGGAAGTTTTTGTCGGACTGACTTCGGGGGCTTCCGTGATCATTGCACAGTTTTATGGGGCAAAAGATCATAAAAATCTCAACAGGACGTTACATACAGCATATGCCTTTGCAATCGTTACAGGAGCCACAGTGGGACTGACTGGCTTTTTGATCACAGAAAAAGTTCTTATAGCGATGAAGACACCTTCAGAGTTGATGGCTGATTCTGTTATGTATCTGCATATCTATTTCTGCGGTATGATCTTTAATATTGTTTATAATATGGGAGCTTCTATTCTTCGTGCAGTTGGGGATTCCAGAAGACCGTTGTATGTGCTGATCATGACCTGTGGATTGAATATTTTTCTTGATATCATGCTTGTTGTATTTCTTAAAATGGGTGTAATGGGAGTCGCAATTGCGACTGTTTCCTGTCAGGGAATCAGTGCATGTATGGTAACGTGGATTTTAATAAAAGGAAATTCTTTATTCCACTTAAAGATCAGGAAGATTCGTTTTTATATGGCATCCCTGCAGTCGGTACTTCGTATTGGAATCCCGGCAGCACTGGAAGCAACTATGTATACCATTGCAAATCTGATCATTCAGATATTTGTGAATGGTCTGGGAACAGATACCGTTGCTGCCTGGGGAACATTTGCGAAAATTGATGCTATTTACTGGATGGTTGTCAATTCGTTTGGTATTGCTATCACGACATTTGTCGGCCAGAATTATGGTGCAGGGAAGATACAGAGAATGCGAAAAAGCGTCAAAGTATGTCTGCTTATGTCTTATGGAGCTGCAATTCTGGTAAGTGCAGCACTGTATGCCTGTGCAGAACCGTTATACAGACTGTTTACAACGGACAGCAATGTTGTCCGTATTGGCGCAGATATGATGCATTTTCTTCTTCCGTCATATTTTATGTATGTAGTGATCGGAATATTGTCCGGGGCGCTGAGAGGTGCAGGAAGAGTATTGGTACCAATGCTGTTGACCTGTGGTGGGGTCTGTCTGATCCGAATTGCCTGGATGTTTGGGGTATTTCCTGTTTATTCAGGAATTAAGACGATCATGCTGAGCTACCCTGTATCCTGGGGAATTACAGCAGTTTTATTTATTATATATTATTTCAAAAAATTTCCTAAAACGAAAGAACAGATTTTACAGTAAGGAGCATATAGATGAACGTATTGAATCTGGAACATATCAGCAAAACTTATGGCGAAAAAGTAATTTTTGACGATATCTCCTGTGGCATCCATCAGGGTGATAAAATTGGAATCATCGGTATTAATGGAACAGGAAAGACTACGTTTCTTCGAATACTGGCAGGTCTCGAGGAAGCCGATGAAGGACAGGTGGTTATGCAGAATGGCCTCCATATCACATATCTGCCGCAGCATCCTGAATTTCCAGAGGGCGCAACCATTCTTTCTTACGTGACACAGGGTCAGAAAGAACAGAGCTGGAATCCCGAGACAGAGGCTCATATGGTGCTTAATAAACTTGGTATTGAAGACCATGAAGAGGAAATCGCACATCTTTCCGGAGGACAGAAAAAACGCGTGGCACTTGCAGCCGTTCTCGTGAATCCGGCTGATGTTCTGATCCTGGATGAGCCGACCAACCATCTGGACAACGAAATGGCTTCCTGGCTGGAAGATTATCTGAATCGTTTTAAAGGCGTTGTCATTATGGTAACACATGATCGTTATTTCCTTGACCGTGTAACAAATAAGATTCTGGAGATCAGTCATGGTAAGATCTATACTTACGAAGCAAAATATTCTGATTTTCTGGAAATGAAAGCACAGCGAGAAGAAATGGAAATGGCTTCAGAACGTAAAAAACAGAGTATTCTTCGTATGGAGGTCGAATGGGCAAAAAGAGGATGCCGGGCAAGAAGTACAAAGCAGAGAGCCCGTCTGGACCGTCTGGAGGCCATGAAGAATTCCACAGCGCCTGTGCGGGACAAAAATGTAGAGATTGATTCTGTAGAGACCAGAATGGGCAAAAAGACGATTGAACTGCATCATATTTCCAAACGTTTTGGTGAGCGGGTATGTATTCGTGATTTTGACTATATTGTTCTGAAAAATCAGAGACTAGGAATCATAGGTCCAAATGGCTGCGGCAAATCTACGCTGCTTAAGATCATAGCAGGTATCCTTGAACCGGACAGCGGAAGTGTTGAAATTGGGGATACCATTAAGATTGGCTATTTTTCACAGGAAATCGAAGACATGAATTCCAGTCAGAGAGTGATCGACTATATTAAAGCTGTAGCAGAATTTATTCCGACAAAGGACGGACTCATCAGTGCATCCAAACTTCTCGAGCAGTTTTTATTTGAGCCGGCCATGCAGTATTCACCAATCGAAAAACTTTCCGGTGGTGAGAAAAAAAGATTATATCTTTTGAAAGTACTTGCTGCAGCACCAAATGTACTTTTGCTGGATGAGATTACGAATGATATTGATATTCCAACACTGACGATCCTGGAGGATTACCTGGATTCTTTTGCCGGAATAGTCATTGCTGTTTCTCACGACAGATATTTCCTGGACAATCTGGCAGACCGTATCTTTGAATTTGACAGAGAGGGAAATCTGACTCAATATGAAGGTGGCTATACTGACTATCTCGAAGCAAAAAAACGTCGGGAAGGTATGAATATTGATGAATCCGTAGAGATAAAAGCTTCTTCTGTCGGAAAGAACATGATAGAAGAACCTCAGGAAGAAAAAGCTTCTGTAAAGACATGGAAACAGAATCGTTCTTCAAAACTGAAATTCAGTTATAAAGAACAACGGGAATACGAAACAATTGATGATGATATTGCTGGGTTGGAAGAAAAAATTGAAAAGCTGGATAATGATATCATGGCGAATGCTACAAATTCCGGTAAACTTAACGAACTTACAAAGGAAAAAGAGACTGCAGAAGCACTTCTGGAAGAAAAAATGGATCGCTGGGTTTATCTGAATGACCTGGCAGAACAGATCGAAGCTCAGAATAATAAATAGATGACGTGGGAACACTCTTGATTTTCTGATAATTCTTTAGTATGATAAAGTTTGAAGTTTTTTTGATAACAATATGGATTTAAAATAGATATACAGGAGGATTAATATGGCAGAATTGGTAAAAGTTGTTGTAGATGCCATGGGTGGTGATCTCGCACCGGTGGAACCTGTAAAAGCAGCTGTAGAAGCAGTAAAAGAAAGAAAAGATATCCTGGTCATTCTTACCGGTCAGGAAGAAGTGATTCATTCAGAGCTTAAGAAATATCAGGATTATCCGACAGACAGAATCCAGGTGGTAAATGCAACAGAAGTAATTGAGACTGCAGAACCTCCTGTTTTTGCAATTCGAAAGAAAAAAGATTCTTCAATCGTTGTAGGACTTAAAATGGTAAAAGAACAGAAGGCCGATGCATTTGTTTCTTCCGGAAGCACGGGTGCGGTTCTTGTCGGCGGTCAGGTTCTTGTTGGCAGAAGCAAAGGTGTGGAACGTCCGCCTCTGGCTCCGTTGATTCCAACAGCTAAAGGAGTTTCTCTTCTGATTGACTGTGGCGCAAATGTTGACGCCAGACCATCTCATCTGGTACAGTTTGCAAAAATGGGATCTATTTATATGGAACATGTAGTCGGCATCAAAAATCCACGTGTTGCGATTGTAAATAACGGTGCAGAGGAAGAAAAGGGAAATGCTCTGGTTAAGGAAACTTTTCCGCTTCTCAAAGAAGCAGAAGGGATCAATTTTATCGGAAGCATTGAGGCACGGGATATTCCGGCAGGTTATGCGGATGTTATCGTATGCGAAGCTTTTGTCGGAAATGTTATTCTCAAACTTTATGAGGGAGTCAGTTCTGAACTGATTCACAAAATCAAAGACGGAATGATGAGTACTTTAAAAAGTAAGATAGGAGCACTTCTTGTCAAACCGGCGCTGAAACAGACACTCAAAAGTTTTGATGCGACAGAATATGGTGGAGCTCCGCTCCTTGGATTAAAAGGCCTTGTTGTCAAAACGCATGGAAGTGCCAAAGCTATCGAAATTAAGCATGCAATTTTCCAGTGCGTACAGTTCAAACAACAGAGGATCAACGAAAAAATTGCGGAAAAAATCCAGCCGGTGCAATTTCCGGCCCCAGATAAGGAATAACAGAAAAGAAGGCAGATAAAATGGAACAATTGGAACAGATCATAGGATATACATTTCAAAATAAAAAACTTCTGAAACAGGCATTGACACACAGTTCATATGCAAATGAAAAAAAGTTGGGAAAACTGGGCTGTAATGAACGTCTGGAGTTCCTTGGCGATGCAGTTCTTGAACTGATCAGCAGTGATTTCCTTTATGCAAAATTCACACAGGTTCCGGAGGGGGAACTGACCAAAAAACGTGCAAGCCTGGTCTGTGAACCTAGCCTTGCGTACTGCGCGCGGCAGTTTGGACTTCCACAGTATCTTCTCCTTGGCAAAGGCGAGAATATGACGGGTGGACGTAATAGGGATTCTATCGTTTCAGATGCAACAGAAGCTCTTCTTGGAGCCATTTATCTGGATGGTGGTTTTGAACCTGCAAAGGATTTTGTCCTGAAATTTATCTTAAACGATATTGAACATAAACAGCTTTTTTATGACAGCAAGACAATTCTGCAGGAAATAGTCCAGGAAAAAGGAATTCAGCCGGTAGAATATATTCTGACCGGAGAGAGCGGACCGGATCATGACAAGCAATTTACGGTAAGTGTTCAGGTGAATGGACAGGTTGTCGGAAATGGAACCGGTCATACAAAGAAAGCTGCCGAACAGGCAGCAGCATATCAGGCAATTCAGGAAAAGAAATTCTGATTTTATGCGTGATACATGAGGAAAAGAAAAACTGGCAGGTGAACTATGTATTTAAAGAATATTGAAGTATATGGCTTCAAATCCTTTGCACAGAAAATCAACTTTGAATTTCATAACGGAATTACCGGTATTGTCGGACCAAATGGAAGTGGAAAAAGTAATGTTGGAGATGCTGTCCGCTGGGTACTTGGTGAACAGAGCGCCAAACAGCTTCGAGGCGGTAACATGCAGGACGTTATTTTTTCAGGAACAGAGAATCGAAAGCCATTAAGTTTTGCTTCTGTATCTATTACGCTGGATAACAGTGATCATAAACTTCCGGTAGATTACAATGAAGTTACTGTAACGAGGCGGCTGTATCGTTCAGGAGAAAGTGAATATCTGATCAATGGCAGTGGATGCCGTCTGAAAGACATTCAGGAAATGTTTTATGATACCGGTATCGGTAAAGAAGGGTATTCCATCATTGGACAGGGGCAGATTGATAAAATCTTAAGTGGTAAACCTGAAGAACGGCGAGAGCTTTTCGATGAGGCGGCAGGAATCGTCAAATTTAAACGAAGAAAAGCTACCACTCTGAAAAAGCTGGATGAAGAGCGGCAGAATCTGGTCCGTGTAACGGATATTTTAAGCGAGCTGACCAAACAGCTTGGACCATTGGAAAAGCAGTCTGAAACAGCGCGTATATATCTGGCCAAAAGAGAGGAATTGAAAGAACTTGATGTGAATCTGTTTCTTCTTGATCATCAGAGAACCGGTGAACTTCTGAAAGAACTGGAAGAAAAACTTGAACAGGCGCAGAGAGAACTAAATGAAGCTCAGGCAGCATATGATCAGACCAAAATAGAGTATGACCGTCTGGAACAGGAACTGGAAGATTTAAATCACAGGCTCGATACGTTGAAAGAAGAGCAGCAGCAGAATGCGCTTCTGAAACAGCAGTATGAAGGCCAGGTGCAGGTTCTTGAAGAACAGATCTCTTCGGGAAAACAGAACAGTGAGCATTATCAGAACCGTCTGACAGCTTTAGGGGAAGATCTGGACCGGAGAACGCAGGAAAAAGAAAAACTGGCAGAAGACAAACTGGAACTGCAGAGCAGACTGAAAGAAATTCGGGCCAGTCTTTCAAAGGAAACAGAGGCTCTGGAAAACATCGTTTCAAACGTAGAAGAATGTACACAGGCTGTAGAAGACGGCAAAAACGAGATCATTGAGATCTTGAACAGCCGTGCAACGACCAAAGGAAAAGTACAACGTTTTGATGCGATGCTGGAGCAGCTGAATATCCGTAAAGCAGAGATCAGTCAGCGAATTCTTCGCCTGAAAAGCGAAGAAGAGGTTCTGGAGAAAGAACGTCTTAATGCACAGAAACAATATGATGCAGTAACGGCTGTGATCCATTCGACAAATGAAGAATGTGTACGTCTGGACGGAGAGGTGCAGAAGTTACAGGATGAATTGAAAAAACAGAATTCTCAGATGGAAATCGGTCAGACAGCATACCATCGTGAGGCTTCCCGCCTGGAATCTCTTAAAAACATTACAGAACGTTATGATGGATATGGAAACAGTATCCGTCGTGTAATGGAACAGAAAAACCGTGAACCCGGTATTAAAGGTGTTGTGGCTGATATCATTCATGTGCAGAAAGACTATGAGGTTGCGATTGAAACTGCACTGGGCGGAAGTATTCAGAATATCGTCACAGATAATGAACAGACAGCTAAACGTATGATTGGTTTTCTGAAGAAAAACCGCTTTGGCCGTGCTACATTTCTTCCTTTGTCTAATATCAGCGGAAGAGGTGGACTGAATCAGAGGGATGTGTTGAGTGAACCGGGAGTTGTGGGTACTGCCAATACTCTTGTAAATGCAGATAAAGAATACAGTGAACTGGTCATGTATCTTCTGGGCCGTGTCCTTGTTGTAGATAATATTGATCATGCAATTGCAATCGGAAAAAAATATCGTCACAGTCTGCGTATGGTTACGATTGAAGGAGAGTCCTTAAGTCCCGGTGGTTCCATGACCGGTGGTGCGTTTAAAAATAACAGCAATCTTCTCGGAAGACGCCGTGAAATTGAAGAACTGGAAAGAAGTGTAGGAATTCTCAGGAAAGAACTGGAAGAAACGCAGAAATCAATAGGTGAAAACCGCAGCAGGCGAAATGTGCTCCGCGATACGATCGCTGATTTTCAGCAGAAACTTCGTCAACAGTATGTTGAACAGAATACTGCAAAGATGAATCTTGAACAGCTCAAAGAAAAAGAAGGCGAAATTCAGAACAGCTATCGGCAGATTGATCGTGAACAGGAAGAACTCCGCCATCAGGCAGGTGAGATCAGACAGGATCATAGCAGCATTGCCAGAGAACTGGAGGATTCGCAGAAGGACGAAAAGGAACTGGAAACCTTTATTGAGACCAAACAGAAAGAACTGGAGGAATGGAAGGCAGAAGAAACAGAGAAGACACATGAACTGGAAAAAATCCGGCTGGAAGAATCTTCTCTTGAACAGCAGAATCAATTCCTGCAGGAAAACCTGAGTCGTCTGAATTCTGAGATTGCTGCATTTCAGAAGGAATCACAGGAAATTACAGAAAATCTTGTACAGAGTCGTGAAGAGATACATAAAAAAGAAGAAGGTATCCAGGAGCTGAAAAATGCGGCACAGGAATGCCTTTTAAAAGAAGAACAGTATGGCAGCCAGAGAGCACAGTGGCAGGAAGAAAAAGAAAAACGAAGTGCCAGCCACAAAACATTTTTTGAAAAAAGAGATCATCTTTCAGAAAAGACTTCTCTTCTGGATAAAGAATGCTTCCGTCTGAGAAGTCAGACAGAAAAAATTGAGGAGCAGAGGGAAGGTCAGATTTCCTATATGTGGGAAGAATATGAGATCACGCCAAACAATGCACTTCAGTATCGAAAAGAAGAACTTACCGACCGACAGGCAATCAAAGCGGATGTTACACGCATAAAGGATGAGATCCGTAAACTTGGTTCTGTTAATGTAAATGCGATTGAAGATTATAAAGAACTTCTGGAACGTCATACATTCCTGTCCGGTCAATACGATGATATCGTTAAGGCCGAGGAAACGCTGGAAGGAATTATTCTGGAATTGGATGAAGGAATGCGAAAACAGTTTACCGAAAAATTCCGTGATATCCAAAGAGAATTTGATAAGGCATTTAAGGAACTGTTCGGTGGTGGAAAAGGAACCCTTGAACTTGCAGAAGATGAAGATATCCTTGAGGCCGGAATACGAATCATTTCTCAACCGCCTGGCAAAAAACTCCAGAATATGATGCAGCTTTCTGGTGGAGAAAAAGCTTTGACTGCGATTGCCCTTCTTTTTGCGATCCAGAATCTGAAACCATCTCCGTTCTGCCTCCTGGATGAGATCGAGGCTGCACTCGATGATTCAAATGTTGGACGTTTTGCATCGTATTTACAGAAGTTGACGAAAAATACACAGTTTATTATAATAACGCATAGACGTGGCACTATGAATGCTGCGGATCGCTTATATGGTATCACCATGCAGGAAAAGGGTGTTTCAACTCTTGTATCTGTTGATCTGGTAGAAAACCAGCTGAGCAAATAAGTTGCTGGGAACAGAGTGAACAGCAATGTAACTATCGAGGAGGACATAGTATGTCAGAAGAAAAAAAAGGCTTTTTTAAACGTCTGGTCAGTGGTTTGACCAAAACACGAGATAATATCGTGGCCGGCTTTGATTCTATTTTCAGTGGCTACTCCAGTATTGATGAAGATTTTTATGAAGAACTGGAAGAAATTCTGATCATGGGTGATATAGGTATTAATGCGACTTCTGCAATCATAGAACATCTGAAAGAACAGGTGGCAGAGAAACATATCAAAAACCCTATGGAATGCAAACAGCTTCTGATCAACAGTATTAAGGAACAGATGCGTGTAGACAGTACAGAGTATGAATTTGAGAACCGTAAATCAGTAATTCTTGTAATCGGAGTAAATGGTGTAGGAAAGACAACTTCTGTCGGAAAACTGGCTGGAAAATTAAAGGATCAGGGTAAGAAAGTTATACTTGCTGCAGCAGATACTTTTCGCGCGGCAGCGGGAGAACAGCTTGCACAGTGGGCAAACCGCGCAGGTGTGGATCTGATCGGTGGTCAGGAAGGCGCTGATCCGGCATCCATCGTATACGATGCAGTTGCAGCGGCCAAGGCAAGAAATGCAGATGTGTTGATCTGTGATACAGCTGGCCGATTGCATAACAAAAAAAATCTTATGGAAGAACTTCGTAAGATCTATCGTATTCTGGAAAGAGAATATCCGGAAGCATATCTGGAAACACTGGTCGTTCTGGATGGTACCACAGGACAGAATGCCCTGGCACAGGCCAAACAATTTGCTGAAGTCGCGAATGTAAATGGCATCATTCTTACAAAACTGGATGGAACTGCAAAAGGTGGAATCGCTGTCGCAATTCAGTCAGAACTGGATATTCCGGTAAAATATATCGGTGTTGGTGAAACAATCGACGATCTGCAGAAATTTGATGCCGATGCTTTTGTTAACGCACTGTTTGACATTGATGAAAAAGACTTACACACTGAAGAATAAACAGGAGGATACAGCATGCTTACATTAGAAAGCTTTGAACAGGCAGCAGAAATCGTAAAACAGGTAACTCAGGAAACAAAACTGATCAAAAGCAGTTATTTTTCAGATCTCACGGGAAACAAAGTATATCTGAAACCAGAAAACATGCAGCGTACAGGAGCATATAAGGTTCGCGGTGCATACTATAAGATCAGCACACTTACAGAAGAAGAGCGTGCAAAAGGTCTGATCGCAGCATCTGCTGGAAATCATGCGCAGGGTGTTGCTTATGCTGCGCATAAATTTGGTGCAAAAGCAGTGATCGTTATGCCGACAACAACACCTCTGATCAAAGTAGAACGTACCAAGAGTTACGGTGCAGACGTAATTCTGAAAGGAGATGTATATGATGAGGCATGTGCTTATGCACTGGAACTTGCTGAGAAAGAAGGGTATACATTTATCCATCCGTTTGATGATCCGGCAGTAGCAACCGGCCAGGGTACGATTGCTATGGAAATCGTACAGGAGCTTCCTCTTGTAGATTATATTCTTGTTCCAATCGGAGGAGGCGGACTTGCAACAGGTGTATCCACACTTGCAAAACTTCTGAATCCGCATATCAAAGTCATTGGTGTAGAGCCGTCCGGTGCGGCATGTATGAAGGCATCTCTTGAAAAAGGTGAAGTAGTTACTCTGCCACATGTAAATACAATTGCCGATGGAACTGCTGTACAGACTCCTGGTGAACACATCTTTCCATATCTGCAGGAAAATCTGGACGATGTGATCACCATCGACGATGATGAACTGATCGTTGCTTTCCTTGATATGGTAGAAAATCACAAAATGATTGTTGAAAATTCAGGACTTCTGACAGTTGCAGCACTCCGTCATTTGAATTTCACCGGTAAGAAAGTAGTTTCCATCTTAAGTGGTGGTAATATGGACGTGATCACAATGTCTTCTGTGGTACAGCATGGACTGATTCAGAGAGATCGTATTTTCACAGTGTCTGTTCTGATTCCGGACAAACCGGGTGAACTTGTTCGTGTAGCTTCTATCATTGCCGAGAACCAGGGAAATGTTATCAAACTTGATCATAATCAGTTTATAAGTACCAATCGATATGCCGCAGTAGAACTTAAAGTTACACTGGAAGCATACGGTACGGAGCATAAAAAGAAAATTGTAAAGGCACTGGAAGAGGCTGGATGCAAACCAAAGATCATTCGTGCAAATCTGTAACTTGTAAACCGTTATTTCCTGCTTCAGACAGAAAGTGAGGAAGATGACCATGGCACCATTTACAATGGAAGAATATATAAAAGCCTACAAAGCCGGTAAGAGAGATTATCAGGCCAGAATGATGAAAGGGCAATTGCCTACACTTCAGGTTCTGGATGAAATCCTGCCACCCAAGGGGTCCTATTCGGAGGTCCCGCTTGGACTTGTACAGATACCGATCGACCAGATCGTAGGAACCAAAAACGGTGGAAGGAGTAATGCCTTCGCCGGGAACTTTATGCCTATTCTCAGAGAAAACACAGAATTTGCATATAAGTGGGCAACTTTAAGTCAGAGTCATATTAATGAAGGTATCCGTGACCCAATCAAAGCATATGAATATATGAACAAATTCTATGTAGAAGAAGGAAATAAGCGGGTCAGTGTACTGAAGTATTTTGATGCGGTTTCTGTGCCGGGATATGTGACCAGAATCCTGCCACAGCGTACGGAACAGAAAGAGAATAAAATCTATTATGAATATGTGGATTTTTACGCACTGAGTCAGATCAACTATATCTGGTTTTCGCGTCCTGGAAGTTTTGCCAGACTTCAGAAAGCAGTAGGAAAAGGGAAAAAGGATATCTGGTCAGATGATGATAAACTGACTTTCAGTTCTGTTTATTCAAGGTTTGCAGCAGAATATGAATCCTTAGGCGGAAAGAAACTTTCCATAACAACAGGGGATGCATTCCTTGCATTTCTTATGATTTATGATTATAAAGATATCTGCCGGAAAACAGTTAATGAATTAAAGGAACTGGTTGGTAAAAGCTGGGAAGAATTTGAACTTCTGGAACATGATCAGGAAATTGAATTGAAGATGGATCCTACGAGTGAAAAAAAATCTCTCCTTGACCGTCTGCTTCCGGTAAGTACACCAAAACTAAAGGTTGCTTTTTTGTACGCAAAGACACCGGCCACTTCTGCATGGACGTATGCCCATGAGCTTGGTCGTCTTCACCTGGAACAGACGTTCCCTGAAGAAGTTACTACAGAATGTTATGAAAACCTTACGCAAGATCTTGCGGAAAAAGCAATTGCCGATGCGATCCAAAAAGAATGCAATATTATCTTTACAACAACACCGGAATTTGTGCAGGCAAGTGTACAGGCCGCCATCGCACATCCGGAGGTAAAGATTCTTAACTGTTCTTTGAATACATCTCACAGATACATCCGTACTTATTATGCCCGGATGTATGAGGCTAAATTTCTTATGGGAGCCATTGCTGGGGCTATGGCAGAAAATGGTCAGCTTGCATATATTGCTGACTACCCGATTTTTGGAACGATTGCCAATATCAATGCATTTGCTTTAGGTGCAAAAATGGTTAATCCGAGAGCACAGATATATCTGGAATGGTCTACACTGAAAGACGTCGATCTTGGAATTGCCATGGATAATGTTATCAAAAAAGGTGTTACGGTTGTATCAGGACGGGATATGGTGATTCCGGAAGATGCATCGCGCTATTTTGGACTGTATCATATAGAAAAAGAAGGACCTCGCAATCTCGCTATGCCATTGTGGCACTGGGGAAAATTTTATGAACGTTTGATCAGGACGATCATGGATGGAACATGGAAATATGATGATAACAAAGATGAAACAAAGGCCATCAATTATTGGTGGGGACTGTCAGCGGAAGTGATCGATGTTATCTATTCACAGAATCTTCCGATTGGCACACAGAAGCTGCTTGCAATGCTCAAACGTGCGATTGCAAGCGGAGAATATCATCCATTTTCAGGAATCCTTTATTCACAGAATGGAATGATCCAGTCGGATCCGGATAAAATTCTTTCTCCGGAAGAGATTATTACAATGGACTGGCTTGCAGATAACGTGATCGGAACAATTCCGAAATCACGCGAGCTTAAAGAACAGGCAAAACCGGTTACTTTACAGTCCGGTGTGGAAAGTCAGAAGGGATAATACAGTTTTATGAAAATACTTGCCATAGCAGATGTGGAATCAAAATATCTGTGGGATTATTTCGAGAAAAGCAAACTGGAGGGGATTGATCTTATCATATCATGTGGGGATCTTGATCCCCGTTATCTTTCTTTTCTGGCGACATTTACATCAGCGCCTGTTTTATATGTCCATGGAAACCATGACGATAAATATGAAAGGATTCCACCGGAAGGCTGCATCTGCATTGACGATAAAATATATGTGCATGAAGGAGTGCGCATCTTGGGACTTGGCGGTTCCATGCGATATAAACCGGGAGAACATCAATATACAGAGTGGGAAATGAGACGAAGAGTCTTTAAACTTTTTCCAAAACTTGTGTGGAGAAGAGGCTTTGATATACTTGTCACGCATGCTCCGGCATATCAGTTAAATGATGCCCGGGATCTTCCTCATCAGGGATTTAAAATTTTTCTCCAGCTGATTGAGAAATATCATCCCAAATTTTTCCTTCATGGTCATGTTCATATGTCGTATGGAAGACAACATAAACGGTACGATAAATATATGGATACATATGTGATCAATGCCTTTGATCGATGTGTCTTTGAATTTGAAACAGAAGATCCGGAAAAAGACGGACAATAAATAAAAATATATCTGTCAAGAAAAAACACTTGACACAATGATATAAATCATGTATGATAGCCAAGGTGGTTACAAATGGAAAAGTTTGTCGAACAGACATTGTTATATGATTTTTATGGGGAACTGCTAACAGAGCGACAGCAGCAGGTTTATGAAAGCGTTGTTTTGGAAGATTATTCCCTGAGTGAGGTAGCAGAAGATCTGGGAATCAGCCGTCAGGGCGTGCATGACATGATCAAACGCTGTAATCATACACTGGAAGAATATGAATCCAGACTTCATCTGGTTGAGAAATTTCTCTGTATCCGCAAACAGGTTCAGAAGATCAAAGAACTTGCAGCAGGATATAATGCCGGTGAGATTACAGAGATTTCCAATAAGATATTAGAGGAGTTATAACGCATGGCATTTGAAAGCTTGACTGATAAATTACAGAATGTGTTCAAAAAGCTGAGAGGCAAAGGACGTCTGACAGAAGAGGATGTTAAGATTGCTCTGAAAGAGGTCAAGATGGCTCTTCTTGAAGCGGATGTTAACTTCCGGGTTGTTAAACAGTTTACCAAATCTGTGCAGGAACGTGCAGTAGGACAGGATGTCATGAATGGTCTTAATCCAGGACAGATGGTAATCAAGATTGTAAATGAAGAACTTGTTAATCTGATGGGAAGTGAAACAACCGATCTTCCTTTGAAACCTGGCAATGAAATCACAGTGCTGATGATGGCTGGACTTCAGGGTGCAGGTAAAACGACTACAGTTGCGAAACTTGCAGGTAAACTGAAATCCAAAGGAAAAAGACCACTTCTCGTTGCCTGTGACGTATACCGTCCGGCTGCGATCACACAGTTGCAGGTAAATGGTGAGAAACAGGGAGTAGAAGTTTTCTCCATGGGAGATAAACAGAAGCCTGTAGATATCGCCAAAGCTGCGATCGAACATGCAAAAGCAAACCAACAGAATGTTGTTCTTATTGATACGGCTGGCCGCCTTCATGTGGACGAAGATATGATGCAGGAACTTGCGGATATCAAAGCCAATGTGAATGTTGACTGTACGATTTTGACAGTTGACGCAATGACAGGTCAGGATGCAGTAAATGTTGCAAAGACTTTTGCCGAAAAAGTAGGCATTGATGGTGTCATCCTTACCAAAATGGATGGTGATACCCGAGGTGGTGCAGCACTTTCCATTAAAGCAGTTACCGGAAAACCAATTCTCTTTGTGGGAATGGGTGAGAAACTTTCAGATCTTGAACAGTTTTATCCGGAACGCATGGCTTCCAGAATTCTTGGAATGGGAGATGTAATGAGTCTTATTGAAAAGGCTGAGGCAGCTCTTGACCAGGATCAGGCAGCAGAGATGCAGAAAAAACTCAAAAAAATGGATTTCGATTTCAATGATTATCTGACCAGTATGGAACAGATGAATAAAATGGGTGGAATCGGAAGTATCCTGAATATGCTTCCAGGTGTTGGCGCAAAAGCAAAAGATCTGGAAGACATGATTGATGAAAAGGCTCTTGACAGAACAAAGGCAATTATCCTTTCTATGACACAGAAGGAGCGAAGCAATCCGGGAATCCTGAATATTTCCCGTAAGAATCGTATCGCCAAAGGTGCCGGTGTGGACATCGCAGAAGTCAATCGTCTTGTCAAACAGTTTGAACAGAGCAAGAAATTAATGAAACAGATGCCTGGAATGATGGGCGGCAAAATGGGAAAAAGAGGCGGCTTCAAGCTTCCTTTTTAAATAAAAAACAATATTAATAAAAGATAGTATAATGGAGGAAAACAAAAATGGCAGTTAAAATCAGATTAAGAAGAATGGGACAGAAGAAAGCACCTTTTTATAGAATCGTAGTTGCAGATTCCCGCAGCAAACGTGATGGAAAATGCATCGCTGAGATCGGAACATATGATCCGAACATCGAGCCAAGCGCATACAAAGTAAACGAAGAAGAAGCTAAAAAATGGCTTGCTGCAGGTGCTCAGCCAACAGATGTTGTTGCAAGAATCTTCAAAGAGGCTGGAATCGAAAAATAATAAATCCTTTGCGGGAGGTATGTGATGAAAGAATTAGTTGAAGTAATTGCAAAATCTCTTGTTGAACATCCGGATGAGGTGGTTGTCACCGAAAACGAAAAAGAAGATGCAGTTATCATCGAACTGAAAGTAGGGCCTTCCGATATGGGTAAGGTCATTGGAAGACAGGGACGAATTGCAAAAGCAATCCGTACTGTAGTTAAAGCGGCTTCTTCAAAGAGCAGCAAAAAGGTGATTGTAGATATTCTGCAATAATAACGAAACGGAGCTGTGGAGACATAGCTCCTTTTTTAAAGGGAGTTTTTTATGGAAGATTTATTAAAAGTTGGCGTGATCACCACGACACATGGTGTACGTGGCGAAGTCAAAGTTTACCCTACCACAGATGAAGCGGAGCGATTCCTTGATCTGGAGTATGTATTGCTGGATACCGGAAGAGAGCTTCGAAGACTGGACATAAAAAATGTCCGTTTTTTCAAAAATCTTGTTATCTTGAAATTTGATGGAATTGACAATATAAATGATATTGAAAAATATAAGGGCCGCGATCTGTGGATTCCACGTGAGGAAGCACAGGAACTGGATGAAGATGAATATTATATAGCAGATCTTCTTGGAATGAAAGTGCTTCTGGAAGACGGCTCAGAATTTGGAACATTAAAAAATGTTATGGAAACCGGAGCAAATGATGTTTATATTGTAGATTCCGTTGAACATGGAGAGGTATTGCTTCCTGCAATCAAAGAATGTATTCTTGATGTGGATATTGAAACAAACACAATGACTGTACATTTAATGAAGGGGCTTTTATAAATGAATTTTCATGTTTTGACACTTTTCCCGGAAATGATCGAACAGGGAATGCATACCAGCATCATCGGGCGTGCCATAGCAGGAGGCTACCTTTCTATTGATGCGATCAATATTCGTGATTATGCATTTAATAAACATCAGAAGGTAGATGATTATCCATACGGTGGGGGAGCAGGAATGCTGATGCAGGCAGAACCTGTCTATCTTGCATATGAATCGGTTCAGAAAAAGCTGGGATATCGACCGCGGGTTGTTTATCTTACTCCGCAGGGAGAAGTTTTTCATCAAACTATGGCAAAGGAACTGGCACAGGAGAAAGATCTTGTTTTTCTTTGTGGCCATTATGAAGGAATTGATGAGCGTGTTCTTGATGAAATTGTTACCGATTATGTATCCATCGGAGATTATGTGCTTACCGGAGGAGAACTCCCGGCTATGGTAATGATGGATTCTATTTCGCGAATGGTTCCGGGAGTTTTAAGTAATCAGGAATCCGGAGAAACCGAATCTTTTGCCGGAAATCTTCTGGAATATCCTCAGTATAGCCGTCCGGAAGAATGGCATGGACAGAAAGTTCCACCGGTTCTTCTCTCCGGACATCACGCAAATATTGAAGCATGGAGACGGGAACAGTCTGTTTTGCGTACAGCAAAGCGACGCCCGGATCTTTTGAAAAAAGCAGATCTGACAAACAAAGAATGGAGTCAGGTCCGACAGTGGAAGAAAGAATGGAAGGCCGCAGAAACTGAGGCCTCTGATAAATAAAGGAGCAGTTTATGAAAACATCAGATTTTTACTATGATCTGCCGAAAGAACTGATTGCTCAGGATCCGTTGGAAGACAGAAGTTCCTCCAGACTTCTGCACCTTTCCATGCAAGATGGATCTTTTGAACACAGACATTTTACAGATATTCTGGACTATCTTCATAAAGGAGATTGCCTGGTCATCAACGATACAAAAGTTATACCGGCTCGTTTATATGGCCATAAGGAAGAAACAGGTGCTGTGATCGAAATACTTCTTCTGAAACGAAGAGAAAATGATATATGGGAGTGTCTTGTAAAACCTGGCAAGAAAGCACGTCCGGGAGCAAAGATCACGTTTGGAGACGGAATTTTAAAAGGAGAGATCATCGATGTTGTTGATGAAGGCAATCGACTGATCCAGTTTCATTACGATGGTATTTTTGAAGAAATTCTCGATCAGCTTGGGGAAATGCCGCTTCCTCCGTACATTACCCATAAATTAAAAGATAAGAACCGTTATCAGACTGTTTATGCCAAAAATGACGGTTCAGCTGCGGCTCCTACAGCCGGTCTGCACTTTACCCGAGAACTTCTGAAACAAGTGGAAGATATGGGAGTTAAAATTGCCCATGTTACACTTCATGTTGGTCTGGGAACCTTCCGTCCGGTAAAGGTAGATGATGTCGAACAGCATCATATGCATTCTGAATTTTACATGGTAGAAGAAGATCAGGCAAAACTGATCAATGATACAAAGAAAAACGGCGGAAGAGTGATTTCCGTAGGAACCACGAGCTGTCGTACACTGGAATCAGCTACTGATGAGAATGGAATCCTTCAGGCAGGAAGTGGATGGACAGAAATTTTTATCTATCCGGGATATCATTTCAAAATGATCGACGGACTGATCACGAATTTTCATCTTCCGGAATCTACGCTTCTTATGCTGGTATCTGCACTGGCAGGAAAAGAACATATCATGGCAGCTTATGAGGAGGCAGTAAAGGAACGGTATCGTTTCTTTTCGTTTGGGGATGCCATGCTGATTCTCTGATGTGTCCGCTTTGATGAATATAAAACAGGACTACCCTTTTTCTTTTTGATTTGCTATAATAGGCATATTGAAGAGAAAAAGGGTTTTTTATTTATTTTTGTTTTCAAAAGATAATATACCAAAAGGAGAAGGATATATGGATACACCAATCATTGCCCAGTATTATAGAGAGACAGAACCGGAAAAACGTAAGGAACTGCTGGAGCAGGCAATTGCATCCGGAGAAGATCAGGAAGCAAATAAGATCCGTAAAGAAATCTGGGAAGCACGTTACAAAGGAACGACAAACGAAGGGGGCATTGCCGACGGTTATCTGAAATTCTGGATGGCATTGGAATTTAATCGAAATGCAGGTCACAAAATATTTGGCTCCGGAAGAGCACAGAAGGAAATACGCAGAGAACTGGATGATGTAAAATTCCGGGAAATCCGTGCAAAAAGTGCGCTTCATGAAGAACTTCTTCACAGAGAATGCCAGCATCTTGTCAGATTTTATATGGATCTTTGTGAAAAAGACAAAAACTACAACAGTGTACTTTGCGGACTTGTCACAATAAAAAAAGACAGTGCAAAAGCAAAACTGCAGAGAGACATTTATGAAACTGCCATATTGCTTCCACAGGAGATTGGCCTTGAAGAGGATCTGGATCTTCTGACAAAAGCAGCACGTGAAATGTTCGAACTGCAGTTTCCGGGAGAAAGACTTCCGGAATAAATATGGCATATCAGGAAATACTATATGTACTATGCAAAAACGGAGGCAACAATGAATTTAGATGATTTAAAAGCATATAAACTTGTCAAAAAAGAAAACTTAAGTGACATCCGTTCTACCGGATATCTGCTTCGACATATTAAGACCGGAGCAAGAGTCATGGTAATAGAGAACGATGATGAAAACAAAGTATTCAACATCGCTTTTCGTACTCCACCAAAGAACAGCACCGGTGTAGCACACATCCTGGAACACAGCGTGCTCTGCGGATCCAGAGATTTTCCATTAAAAGACCCGTTTGTAGAACTGGTCAAAGGTTCTCTGAATACTTTCCTGAATGCCATGACATATCCGGATAAGACCTGTTATCCGGTTGCCAGCTGTAATGATCAGGATTTTCAGAATCTGATGCATGTTTACCTCGACGCTGTATTTTACCCGAATATTTACAAAAAAGAAGAAATCTTCCGTCAGGAAGGATGGAGCTACCATCTGGAGAAGCAGGAAGGTCCATTGACTTATAATGGTGTTGTTTACAATGAGATGAAAGGTGCGTTTTCTTCTCCTGATGATGTCCTGGAAAGAGATATCATGAACTCCCTGTTTCCGGATATCACCTATGGTTGTGAGTCCGGTGGTGATCCGGATAATATTCCGGAGCTGTCCTATGAAGAGTTCCTGGAATTCCACAGAACTTATTACCATCCGTCCAACAGTTATATTTACCTGTATGGAAATATGGATATGGCAGCAAAACTTGATTTTATTGATCGGAATTATCTTTCTGCGTTTGACAGTCTGTATGTGGATTCGGAGATCCGTGAACAGCAGCCTTTTGATAAAATGCATGATCTGATCATGGAGTATCCGGTTGCAGAGAGTGAGAGCGAAGAAAATAATTCGTATCTGGCATACAGTGTTGTGACAGGAACTGCCATGGATACTTTAAAATGTACTGCTTTTGATATATTGGATTATGCTCTCTTAAGTACTCCGGGAGCACCTCTTAAGAAAGCACTTCTGGATGCCGGAATCGGATCGGATGTGTATGGTTCCTATGAGGATGGTATCCGACAGACGTATTTTGATGTTGTTGCCAAAGGTGCTGATCCTGGCAGAAAAGAAGAATTTGTTTCCATTATCCGCAAAGTTCTGACAGACACGGTCGAAAACGGAATCAATCCAAAAGCACTGGAAGCAGGAATCAATTATATGGAATTCCGCTATAGAGAAGCTGACTTTTCTTCTTACCCGAAGGGACTGATCTACGGTCTGGATATTCTGGACAACTGGCTTTATGATGATGAACATCCATTCGCGCAGGTTCAGTTGATTCCTGTGTTTGATAAATTAAAAGAATTAAAGAATCAGGGTTATTTTGAAGATCTGATTCAGAGATATCTTCTGGATAATCCTCACGGTTCTGTTCTGACATTGAATCCATCCAGAGGTCTGACTGCCAGAAAAGCCAAAGCACTGGAAGACAAACTGGACGCATATCTTTCTTCTCTCTCTGAAGAGGAAAAAGCAGAACTTGTTAAAAAGACTGCGAATCTGGAACAGTATCAGGAAGCACCGGAGGATCCGGAAGCGGCTAAATGTATACCTATGCTGAAAAGAGAAGATATTCGTAAAGAAATCACACCGTTTACGAATGAAGCTCTGGATATAGATGGAAGCCTTTTCCTGTATCATGAAGTTCCAACAAATGGAATCGGCTATCTGGATCTGATGTTTGATCTGAAAGACCTTTCAGATGAAAAAATACCATATCTTGGTCTTTTAAAATCTGTACTTGGATATGTAGATACAGCTCATTATACCTATGGGGAGCTGACAAATGAGATCAATGCACAGACAGGTGGTATTATGTGCGGGGTAGAAGTATTTGACCATGCAGATTCTGTAGATGCATTCCGTGCTTTCTTTTCTGTAAGAGGAAAAGTCATGTATCCCAAAACAGATGTTCTGTTTAAAATGATCCGTGAGATCATCAATACTTCCAGTCTGAAAGACACCAAACGTCTTCATGAGATCATTGCACAGGTGAAGTCAAGAGCACAGTCCAGTCTGGTAAGTGCAGGCCATTCAACAGCAGTACTGCGTGCAGCTTCCTATACATCACCAATGGCCGCATTTCAGGACAAAATGGCCGGTATTGCGTATTACCAGTTTATTGAAAAACTGGACAAAGAATTTGAAGAACGTAAAGATGATCTTGTAAAAGAACTTTCTCATCTTATGCAGGAAATTCTCCGACCGGAATATCTGTGTGTCAGCTATACAGGTGAAAGGGATTCCCTTATGGATGTACAGAAGCAGGTAAAAGCTCTGAAACAGACACTGCATAAGGAAGCGGTCAGCGTACAGCATCAGAATATGACATGTGTAAGGGAAAACGAAGGCTTCACAACTTCCGGACAGGTACAGTATGTGGCTCAGACAGGTAATTTCCGCAAAAAAGGTTATGAATATACAGGCGCACTGAATATTCTGAAAGTTGCCCTGAGCTACGATTACCTCTGGACGAATATCCGTGTCAAGGGCGGTGCATATGGCTGTATGAGCGGGTTCAAACGCAGTGGTGAGAGTTTCTTTGTTTCTTACCGTGATCCACATCTGAGACGTACTCTGGATGTATTCAAGGGCATTCCAGAATATGTACGTTCTTTTAAGGCGGATGAAAGGGAAATGACAAAATACATTATTGGTACAATCAGTGGCAAAGATGTACCACGTACCCCAAAGATGCAGGGAGCAATCTCCAGAAGTGCGTGGTTCTGTGGAATTACTGAAGAAATGGCACAGAAAGAACGAGATGAGATTCTAAAAGCAAGTGAGACAGATATTCAGGAACTTGCGCCACTGATCGAGGCAATTCTTGACAATGATGCGGTCTGCGTTGTCGGAAGTGAACCGGCAATTGAAAAAGAAAAAGAACTGTTTGATACAGTCCTTCCTCTGATCAGCTGTTGAGACAGAAAACAGTATATAAAAATATACAGGAGTTATCGTAAATGAAAGAAAATTTTAAATCAGGTTTTACTGCGATCATTGGCCGTCCAAATGTTGGTAAATCTACATTGATGAATCATCTGATCGGTCAGAAGATTGCAATCACATCAAAAAAACCGCAGACGACCCGTAACCGTATCCAGACGGTCTATACATGTGAAGATGGTCAGATCGTTTTTCTGGATACACCGGGCATCCATAAAGCCAAGAATAAGCTTGGCGAATACATGGTACAGGTAGCAGAACGTACACTGAAGGATGTTGATGTGATTCTGTGGCTTGTGGAACCAACAACCTTCATTGGTGCAGGCGAACGCCATATTGCAGAACAGTTGAAGAGCCTGCATCTGCCTGTCATTCTTGTGATCAATAAAGTCGATACGGTTGATAAAGATGAAATTCTGAAGGCAATCGATACTTATCGAAAACTGTATGAGTTTGATGAGATCATTCCATGTTCTGCACTTCGTAATCAGAATACAGAAGATATTATTCCGTGTATTCTGAAATATCTGCCATATGGTCCGATGTTTTATGATGAAGACACGGTGACAGATCAGCCACAGAGACAGATTGCCGCTGAGATCATCCGTGAAAAGGCACTTCACGCACTTGATGCGGAAATTCCACATGGAATTGCTGTTGCAATTGACACCATGAAGGAGCGACCGGGCAAACGTCATCTTGTTGATATTGAAGCTACGATTATCTGTGAGCGTGATTCTCATAAGGGAATCATCATCGGTAAGCAGGGAGCCATGCTCAAAAAGATTGGAAGCAATGCACGCTATGAGCTCGAACAGATGCTGGATGCAAAAGTTAACCTGAAGCTCTGGGTAAAAGTACGTAAGGACTGGCGTGACAGTGACTTTATGATCAAAAACTTTGGTTACGATAAAAAAGAGATTTGATAAAAGGAAAGCTGATGAATGAGTGATCTGATCACAGTGCAGGGAGTTGTGATCTCTGCTATGCCTGTGGGTGAATATGACAAAAGAATTGTACTTCTTACAAGAGAACGGGGAAAGATTTCGGCATTTGCAAAAGGTGCCCGACGTTTGAACAGTCCGTTTATGGCTGCGGCTGATCCGTTTGTATTTGGAAATTTTACATTGTATGAAGGTCGGACAAGTTACAATTTGAATCAGGTTTCGGTTACTCATCATTTTGTTGAACTTGCGACTATGCAGCCAGGAGTTTATTACGGCTATTATTTCCTCGAACTGGCAGATTATTTTGGGCGAGAGGGGACGGACGAAAAAGAGATGATGAATCTTCTCTATGTAACTGTGAAGGCACTTCTGAATTCCCGGATGGATAATCGACTGATCCGCTGTATCTATGAGCTTCGTACGATGACGGAACAGGGCTTGTGTCCACAGTTATTTCAGTGTGTCGGATGTGACCGCGAAATTACTGGCGAAGAGAGTTGTTTCTTCTCGCAGGAACTGCATGGAATCCTTTGTGAATCCTGTGCGATGGGCAAAAGAGAAGCCAGACGGATTTCCCCTTCTGCATTATATGCCATGAGATACATAGCAACAGCTTCCCTGGGAAAATTATATACCTTCTGTGTCGATCCGGATGTACTTCTGGAACTAGAGCAGATCATTCATCTCTATACAGCAAGAAATACTGATAGAAAATTCAAAAGTCTCCAGATTCTGGAGGTTATGAAATAGCTTTTGGGGATAAAAATAATTTTATCAATTTAGTCTGCAAAAATAAAAAGTTGAAATATCTCTGAAATGCGGTATAATGATGAGAAAACGTAACGAATTAAAACGAAGAGGAGAATTATCATGGAAAAGACAATGGAAAAAATTGTTGCCCTGGCCAAGGCCAGAGGATTTGTTTACCCAGGTTCCGAAATCTACGGTGGTCTGGCAAACACATGGGATTATGGTAATCTTGGTGTTGAACTGAAAAATAACGTAAAACGTGCATGGTGGCAGAAATTCGTTCAGGAATCTCCGTACAATGTAGGTGTTGACTGTGCAATCTTGATGAATCCACAGACATGGGTTGCTTCCGGCCACCTTGGTGGATTTTCTGATCCGCTGATGGACTGTAAAGAATGTCATGAGCGTTTCCGTGCGGACAAACTGATCGAAGATTTTTGCGCCGAGCATGATATTGCAATCGAAGGAAGCGTAGATGCATGGTCTCAGGAACAGATGATGAATTTCATCAAAGAACATGAAGTTCCATGCCCGTCCTGTGGCAAACATAATTTTACAGATATCCGTCAGTTTAACCTGATGTTCAAAACTTTCCAGGGTGTAACGGAAGACGCAAAAAATACAGTTTATTTAAGACCTGAAACAGCACAGGGTATTTTTGTAAACTTCAAAAATGTCCAGAGAACTTCCCGCAAAAAGATTCCATTTGGTATTGGACAGATTGGTAAATCTTTCCGTAATGAGATCACACCGGGTAATTTCACTTTCCGTACACGTGAATTTGAGCAGATGGAACTTGAATTCTTCTGTGAACCGGATACAGACCTTGAATGGTTTGCGTACTGGAAGAAATTCTGTCTTGACTGGCTGAGTTCTCTTGGTCTCAAGGATGATGAAGTACGTTATCGTGATCATGACAAAGAAGAACTGAGCTTCTACAGTAAAGCGACCACAGATGTAGAATTCCTTTTCCCGTTTGGATGGGGCGAACTGTGGGGAATCGCTGACAGAACAGATTATGACCTGACTCAGCATCAGAATGTATCCGGACAGGATCTGACATACTT
>NZ_CAKRXI010000018.1 GCF_934424005.1 uncultured Blautia sp. | reverse complement strand
GTCTTACATTCAACCTGTATAAATTTTTCAAAGTTCATTAATTTCTGCTTGACTTTTTATTTGCAGACTATTTTTATCTTGCTACGCATTGTAATTTTATCCCTTGATTCCCCCCAACAGCAGCTCCGTAACAATATGGAACTGCCGATTTCCTTCAACCGCCTGGTCCGAAGAGAGAATTTCTCCTCCCACCGCCAGTTTCTGCATCACTGCCAAGAGAGTATGTGTCAATGAAAAATACATCTCGTCTATTGAACAGGTAAAAAACAGACTTTCATCTGCCATCCCTTTTTCCAGTGCATCTGTCACATACGGTTTCAGTCGTAAGATACCACTCTCATAATCTGTCAGCCGCTCTTCAGAAATCTGATATTTCTTTACAAAAACATCAAACTCCTGTAGAAATTTCAGAAATGCTTTTTCTTCCTGAAATATTCTTTCCAGAACATTCATGATTTTCTGAAGCTGCACATATCCTGTGCCAGTCTGCTCCAGTTCTGTCAGATATTTCTCCGCGACTTTCTGCCAGTAAAATTCAGCCGTTTCTATCACCAGTTCTATTTTCGTAGAAAAATACCGATATACCGTAGCAACACCTACCCCTGAACACTTCGCTACTTCCTCCATAGATGTATCTTCCACACATTTCTCCCAGAACAGTTGCATCGATGCCTGAATGATCTTTTCACGTCTCTGCTGTGCCTGACGTTCTCTCGTTGAAGGTACTTTTTCTGTTGTATCCATTTTTCTCACCACCTTCTTTTGAATGCTGATTTTGCTTTAAATATCATTTTTCATTTATGATAGTGATACTATCATTTTTATTTGTGCTATACAATAGATTTTTATATTGTTTTGTATTTTTTGTGCATTTTGTATATAGTATAGAAATAAAAAGACACCTGCCAATCAGGACAGATGCCTCTCACACTAATATTCTATTATTTCCAGCTTTTCCACACATCCGGCTGATACCCCAGCGTAGACTGTTTTCCATTTCGAACTACAGGCGTTTTAATCACTTGCGGATTCTCAAGTACTTTTGTTAGTTTATCTTCATCCGCAATATATTTGATCAACGCAAGTGTATCTTTATCCTTGCCATCCCAGTTAATCATATTTTCCAGACCACCATTGACCTGTGCAACGGATGTAAACTCGCCCTTACTCATGCCTTTTTCTTTCATATCAATAAACTGATACTTAATGCCACGTTCCTTGAAAAAACGTTCCGCTTTCTTCGTATCATTACATTTCTTTGTACCAAAAATCTGTATGTTCATAGTCTCCTCCTGTCTTTTTTTAGATACTAATACGGAATTCTGAAATAATCCAAATATGCCTTATAACGATCCTGCGCAGTAAGACATGTATCCATCAAATATCCCTTTTCACGGTTCCATTCCTTCAAACCACGATAATAAAACATTTTTAAATCATCTTCGATGATAAACGGAACAATATTATGTTTCAGGCATTCCTTAAACATAAGCAATCTTCCAACCCGTCCATTTCCGTCCTGAAACGGATGTATACGCTCAAATTTTACATGGAAGTCTAAAATATCTTCAAAAGTTATTTCATTTTTACGGGCATACTCACCCAATAATACTTTCATCTTTGTAGAAACTTCTTCCGGAGATGCTGTAGCCATACCTCCTACTTCATTTGGAACCCTTTTATAATTTCCCACTGCAAACCAGTCTTTTCTCGAATCACTCGTTCCATTCTTCAAAATCAGATGTATATTTTTGATAAACTTCTCTGTCAAAGTTACCTTTGCATTGTCAATAATCAAGTCTATGCATCTGAAGTGATTTGCTGTTTCAATTATATCATCTACATTGAAAACTTCATTTTCCATACCAATCGTATTTGTCTCAAAAATATACCTGGTTTGATCATGAGTCAGCTTACTTCCTTCCATATGGTTGGAATTATATGTTAACTCAATCTGCGTTTTATGATAAATTCCTCCAGAATACTTTTTCGCTTTCTCTTCCTGTAAAATATCTAATAAAGTACTCGGAGACTTCACTCCCTTATTTGCTCTTTCCGGTTTTTCCGCATTATCTGGGATGTTCCAAGTCTTTCCTGTAAGAAAAGCATCCGGTACACGTCCCTGGGCACAATAATTTCGCACACTTCGCTCTGAAATATTCCATTTTTTCGCTGTTTCTGCAACTGAAATATACTGCATACGCACACCTCTGATTCATAATTTAGTTGCATATAGTATATCATATTATCGGCAAAAATACTCAAACATATTCAATATTTTCTCATCTTTTTGCCGTTTCATTATCTATAATCTTTTGATACATCCAAATAGTCCCGCTTACCGTTGATATAATCTGCATAAGCAACTTCCGGATCTTTTCCATGAAATACCGTGCATAATCCGCACATATCACAATCTGCAATGCATTTAAAAGTGTTTTTTATATATTCTCTGCGTTCTTCTTCTGTAGAATTTTCTATTTCCGGTGGTCTCATAATCGCACCTACTTCACAAGCCCTGTGTTGCTTCTGTATTCCTCATTAAGCTCACGCAGTTCTTTTTCGCCATTAATGTACGGTTCATAAAAAGCATCTACAGATCCACCGCCCAGATTATCACAGCCATTACAAAAGTCACAGGCACCACCACACTGGTTCAGCCCTTCCTGAACAATACGAATTCTTTCTTCTTTTGTTGTATCTTTGATTAGTATACTTTTTATTTCCATAATCATCATTTCCCTTCGTCATTTCAACTCTATTATAAATAACGCTTAAATGCTTTTTTCATTTTTATGCAAGTATCCAGTATGTAGTCAAACTGCTCCGGCCATGCCTCTCTGTCATCCAGATCTACCGCTTTTTCGATCAGAATGCGGCTTGCTTTTCTTTCCGGCAGTTCTTTCCATTCTAATTCCATTTCCATATTCTTCTCTATTTCATCTTTATGAGCAAACAAACTCTTAAACAATTCTTTGTCGTCATTTATATACAGTTCAACATCAACCGCTTTTCTTTTCTGGATCTGCGATACAGCAATATGGCAGGCAGATGAGCCGATGCTGAAATCCATCCAATGATCCGTTGTCGGTTTTCTTTTATTAAAAATCCTTGAAAAATTTGCATCACTAAACGCATAATCATTGAATGCCTGCCAGTATTCCAGTCTTTGTTGCTGGGTTGGATTGGCTGACGCTGTTTTTCTGATTTCCTTTGTCCAGTCATTTGGTCTTTCAACAACTGTAAAAGATGGTGCTATCTGTGAATCTCCAATCTGAAACAATTTTATTTCACACAAAAAGAATCCAATTTTATCATCTGTATGATTATTCAACCATTCTACTGCTGCTTTATGTTCCTCACGAGCATGTTTCACCACCCAGATAACCACATCTGCACCTTTTCCTGATGCATATGTAATTAATTTTCCAAGATGGTCATGATCCGTATCCTCTAACTGATTTTCAATTATAATCTTCCTGTCTGTTCCAGTTTCAGAAGCATAAATATCTACATTAAAATCTCCAACCGAAGATTCTGTCTCATCCACAGTAATATCCAAACCTACAGCATCTGCCAGCAGATCTACATTCTCAGCTACCCATGGAGTAAAATTCAATGCCTCATGCGGCCATATACTTCTTAAATCTGTAATTTCCTTTAAAATTCCAAGATTCGCCATTGCCCTCTCCTTTTATTAACCTTTAATCTTCTGGTTTTCCTTCGATAGCTTAATCTAAATAATATTTTAATACAGGATTCCAAAATAATCCAGATATCTCTCAGTCATTCATGTATTCATAGTAGTCAGACTCATCTGCAAATAATCTGTACACTCCATCTACCAGTCCCATGTAACCATCTGTAACGAAATATCCTTTCATAAAATTCACCGCAGCCTTTCTGAAATCTTTTATTGTTGCTTCATTTGATATCCCTATTATCTCAGAATGACAATGCAAAAATCTGTACTTCCAAAACTTTTTTATTATTTTTTATATATCTTCTCTTCGATACTTCAAAATATATTCCCATTTCGGAATTTATTTTAGGATTTCAGTACTTATATTCCCATTTTGGAATTTATTCCAGAACATAGTTTCCGTTGCAAATCATAACACTTTCGTATATGAATTGTTTACCGTATACGAGAATTAACATTTATCGTGTACAAATTTATAACAAAAGAAAAGAGCCGTTTTCTCGACTCTCTAACCTTAAGACACTTTAGTACATTTTTGTCTCATACTATTTTATTTATCATTTTCTAAAAGTGCTTTCCAATTCTCTTTAAATCCCATTGTTGTTATATCAACATTCTCATATTTATCGAACAATATCTCTATCTTATCTACAAACATATTCCAATGATTATCATTTTTCAAAATATGTTTAAGACATAACAACACTCCAAAAATACGATTATTTCCAATACCAGCTTCTGAATATTCCTTGTACAACATTGGTGTTTTTGATAATTTTGCATTATACAAGCGACCATAATGTGCACATATATTTCGAACATAAGAAATGCTCTCTAACCAACTCTCTAAGTACGTATATCCTATCCCAAACGATTTCGCTATTGCTTTTTTATCTGGGTTTTTCATATTTTTGTAAAACTTAGATAATGTACCAAAACTGAAAACTTCCACCAGCGCATATATTGGCAACATCCCACCTGCATAGTTCATCCGAAAATTCTTAACAAACGGAGCCTTAGAATTTCTTCTTATTTCTTCATGAACATCCTTCAAGAACTCTTGATGATATTTTACATTCACAAAATTATCTGCTTCTAAATAACCTAAAACACCATATTTTTCAGCGAAATAATTCGAAATTCTACATCGCACATTTATTTCTATTTTTTCGATTTCAGGGAATATAATTTGACGAAAATTTGCATTAAAAAGATATAAATCTACCAGTTGTTGAAACGTAATGTTTTCTCTATATCTTCCTTCATTTGTCTTAAGATTTAAACTATAGGCTTTAATCAATCTAAAGTATGAAATGTCATTTAATATTCTTTTCGCATACTCCTCATCTTCGACAATCAACCCAATATTTTTTAAATTCTCTATCTGTTCATCAATTGTCATAGGAGGCTGATGTTGTTTTACTTCTCCCATCCAACATTCTCCTTAAATTAAAAGACCCAACGTGGTCCGCATCGTTGAGAGGCGTGTTGGGTTCTGTTAATTATTATTATATTCATTTTAAGGAAAAAATCAACCGTTAAGTATACTTTTTTAATTTACGTAAATTTTTTATTTAAATTCCACCGCCCGCTTTTTTAATTTATGATAAAATATCTCCCAATGCATCTTCTGCACTGTCAACACTATGATATCCTGTTTCTTTCGTGTTGCCATTACTGTACTTCATAGTAATGCCACCTTTTGTATCTCCTGGCTTATAGTAATAATATCCCGAATACACATTACCCGGCTCATCTTCACTAAAATCCCAATACGTACCATAATTATAATAAAGAGCATCCATGAAAGCCTCATCATTAAAATATTCTGCATATAATACCGTCCCATCATTTTGATCAAAAGATACCTCCAAAGTGTCTCCAGAATCCGCATACCTCTGAAGTGCAGCACCTTCCTCAAACGCGATATTATAGCATCTTTCTTTCGGTGTTCCATTATAATCTTCTGCAGTATATGCAACGTCATACTCTTCGATCAGTTTTAGAAGATCATCCTCTGTTGTATCTTTATCAATTGACAGAAACATCATTTGCAGATTGTCGTATTCCTTAGTTGACTCTGCTGGTGATTCAGTCGGAACAGCTGACGCTGCCACACTGAAAAATGTTGTAGATACGACAACACTGGCTACAACTCCTGCCAAACTGATTTCTATTATATTCTTTCTCATAGCTTCCTCCCTCGATATCCTCAATACAATTTAAATAGTTCTTATGTTCACAGACCACGCCGTTTTTATCATTTATCAATACTTTTAGTTTCAATTCTATTATTGCTTCCGTTTCCTGATTAACGATTTCCATTACCAGAATAGAGATTTCCTTAAAAAACTGATTTGTGGTTTCCAAAGTCCGGACAGCATGAACACAGAAGCAGGATTATTCACGAATATTTCCAAATTATCTTTCGCTATTACATTCATTTTTGAATTCTTCTATTATTTTTTCAAATTCTTTCATCGACATTTTCTTATACACCTTATTCCAATATTTTTCTTGAAAAAGCATCACTTTATGTACTGATAATTTACAAGCTATTAGAATAAGTCGTCTGTGTTTGCTTTGAATTTCTTTATTTTCATCTTCCCTTAATTTCATTCTAACAAATAAATTTTCATATTTAGAATAAAGCTCTAGTATATACTCTAATGGTACAATCATTATTAAATATACTATTGGAATCATAAAACTAATAAAAGTATTCACGGCATTCAGGTATTTATATTCATGCACTGCAATCTTTATAGTTTCGTATAATATTCCGAACCCCATTATTGCAAGAACAATATCTAACAATTTGTGTACTGCCTTATATTCCATTTTATGTTCGGCAACTATGTTCATCATAACAATTACTGTAATAATTGGTACTATTATCAATTCAATCCATATGTTAAATGTAAATGTATTCATAATAAATTCAAAAATTACTGTAAATTTCAAATTATTTTTTAAAATATTTTCTATATATTTCTCATCAGCATCTTTTGAAACAGCATTCATACAATATATTAATCCCGAAAAAATAAACCATACTATAATATCCTTAATATAAATATTATCCCAAAATGGTAACTGACAAAATATTAAAGTTATTCCCAAAACATAAAGTAAAATAATGCTCCATAATATCCTTAACTTCTTGCCAAAAAATATCTTTACAACATTCCAAAGTGCTTCTCTAATCTGTTTATGTGCCATTGCATATACCCAAAATACAAATCCCCAGATTACAGTCGCCCACTCCCTAGTCGATAAGAGTTCCATTCTCCAACTCCCAATATAAGTACTTTCTATTTACTTATTACATCTTTTCTCTAATCTTCTCAATCAAAGTAATATCCGCCGGCAGCCAATCTACATCATTCATCGACTTCTTATTCAGCCATCGCGCTGCCTCATGTTCCTTCAGCACAAGATCACCTTTTACAATTTCGCACCAAAAGCAATCCATAGAAAGATGAAAAGCCGGATAATCATACTCTATTGTATCGATTAATTCCCCTACTGAAATTTCTGTATCCAGCTCCTCTCTAATTTCTCTTTTTAATGCATCTTGTGGAGTTTCCCCTTCTTCAATTTTGCCACCTGGAAATTCCCAGCCATCTTTAAATTCGCCATATCCCCTCTGTGTTGCAAAAATAATTGGTTCTCCATTTTCATTTACCGCCTTTATTACGGCAGCCACTACTCGTACTGTTTTCATCTTTATGCCTCACTCACTATATATTCGTAGATGTCTTCTCTTACCGGTACATCCAGCTTGTAATTAATCTCAAAAGCATCGTCTCCAGTCTTTTCCATTTTAATCGGAATCGGTTCACCTTGAGCAAATACTTCTCCCAGAAAATAAAATTCCTTTGCCTCTTTATCGTCCTTATTCTTTCTTACGAATAATAGAATCTTATTTTCTTTATCTGATTCTGTTCTTTTGAAAAAATGATCCGCATCACTGGAATTTACCTTTCTTGGATGCTTTGATAACGCAATCAAATTCTCCCTCGTTACAAATCTATCTTCATATGCTATTGCGTCTTCTGCTTTATCATAATTGATAAACACAGGCAGTGTTTTCGTCGTAACATCATAAAAATATCCACCAATGTTCTGCGCATTCATATTCCGCTGCCAATTAAGCAATCGACATACATCTTCATATGTATATTTCTGATACAGCTGAAAATCTGTATCTTTGTAAGAATCCGAGTAATTCTCCTGATAGTTTTCAATGCCATATTGAATCAATTCATCCACCATCTTCAAAAATTCCAAATTCTCATTCAGCATTTTTTCAAACTTGTCTTCCAATACATATCCTTCTGAAGATTTTTTAATCAGAACGCAATCCTTATACTTTTTCCGCTCTTCTTCCTTTGGAAATTCATTAGTAAGATTCCTTACTACCGATTCCTCTGTTTGTAAATTCAATTTTTTATGATATGTCATTTCAAGCGTTTTTTCATAATATGTAAAAACTCTTCTACGCTGTCGCAAAAGCTGCTGCAATAATGCCAATTCATAAATACGCTTCATGTTCGTTACTTTTTTTGAAAGGAATTCAATAATACTGGCTTCTTCAGGAGTCAATCTTACTTTATATTCTTCTGAATAATATTTGACTAAAAATGCATAATACGAATCAAATTTTAGAAAATATTTATTCACATCAATCGAACCATATTTACGAAAATCCAATATTGATGGTATCCGTCCCAGCCGATATTTTAATTGTTCAAATGACTCTCTTAGTAACTTCACATCATTCGTTCTTGCACTGTCAATTGATTGAAAAATCCTCTTTCTTGAAATCTCATCAAAGTGAATCGTTGATGCGCCCGGAATAATTCTGGTTCCTTCTGAAACATATCTTCTAATAGAATCTTTGTTATAACTTCTATCCCCAGACAGCGCAATCGGAATCATATAGTTATTTGTATAATTTCCGATAAAATCAATGATAACAACATACTCCTTGCCTTCTGCTTTACGCAATCCGCGACCCAATTGCTGTACAAAAACAATTGGTGATTCTGTCGGTCTTAACATCAATACCTGGTTAATTTCAGGAATATCAACACCTTCATTAAAAATATCTATTGTGAAAATATAATCCAGAAATGGCATTTCATCCGCATGTTTTTTTACATGCTCGCGAATATCTTTTTCATGTTTTTCTATCTCATCTATGGAGACTTCCCTCGTCAGAAGATTAATTGCTTTTTCTCTCTCCTTCTCTGAATTTGCCCCAGTCAATACAGTTGTATAATAACCATATTCATTGAACTTCGTAGAAAGTTCTTGTACTTCTTTCTTACCACTACAAAAGATCAAGCCTTTTACTCTTTCACCACTATGTCCAAAATAATTTACCTGTTCCAGAATATATCGAACTCTTGTATCTGAAACTAAGTAAGAAAAATTTCTTAAATCCGTCTTATCATCTACAGTCTCGCCGTCAATTTCTATATCAGTGATACCAAAATAATGAAATGGACAAAGCAGGTCTTCTTTCAAAGCATGCTGTAAACGAATTTCATAGGCAATATTATGATCAAATAAATTAAATATATCAAATCCGTCCGTTCTTTCCGGGCTGGCTGTCATACCAAGCCAGAAATCCGGATGAAAATAATTCATAATTTTCTGATAACTTTCTGACCCAGCACGATGAACTTCATCAATACAAATCCAGTCAAATTCATCGACTTTATATCTTTCCAAAGTTTCTGCTTTCGCCATCATAGACATCGTTGCAAATAATATATCTGCATCATATTCTTTTGAATTTCCCGACAACAAAGCCAATTTCTTCGTACTTCCAAACACCTTTTTATAGCTCTTCAATGCCTGTCTTGCAATCAGTTCACGATGCACAATGAATAGAGTTTTCTTCGGCTTTTCATTTCGCATAGCAAACGCAGATGCATAAGTTTTTCCTGTACCAGTGGCACTAATCAACAACGCCTTCTTTGCTCCACGTTCAATCAAATCATGCACACTGCAGATAAATTCTTCCTGCATTTTATTCGGCTTTAGTTTGTATGCATCATAATCTATAATATCTTCCTGTAAAGCAATTTTTTGTTGCTCACGAACTAACCTGTCAATCTGTTTTTTGCGCTTATATTCTTTTCTATATACTTCACTAAATTCTTCATAAGTATAGGAAGCATCATCTGACCAAAGCATTTCAAACTCTTTTACGATTGACTGTGCCATCTCACCCTGTTCCGTACTTACAAGCTGTGTATTCCACTCCATATTTGTTGACAACGCAGTCTGTGTCATATTAGAACTTCCAATAATAATCCTGTAAATTCCACTCTCTTTAAACAAATATCCCTTTGTATGAAATCCTACGCCAGCTTCATCGACATGATACATTTTTAACTCTACATTCTCTAGCGCGGCAAGCCTGTCCAGTGCATATGGATCACTAAAATGCAAATAATCCGTAGTCAATATCCGCCCCTTAATGCCTCGTCTTTCTAGTTCCTTAAGAGTTTCCGACAGCTCAACAAAACCACTTCTACTAATGAAGGCTACACTAATTGAAAATTCATCGCAATGCATCAACTGATTTTCAATATGTGTCAGAACCTTAATTCCTCGTTTATGGTCGTTGGTAATGAACTGCGGTCTGTACGCAAGATTGGAATCTATTGTACTGTTGATAAAAGCTGTTTCTAAGCCAGTGTTTATTTCATGGATAAGATTCTTTTCCAAAACTAGTCTCTCCCATTATTTTTCCTTATGTATTTTTCGCTAGCAAGCTTTATTATTTCAAAATAATGTCTCTACATAATATTTCTCTTTTTTCTTATAATATCCATAATTCTACCCAATCCACTATACAATTCTGTATTTTTTTCACAAAGTCTCTGTAACCCAATTATATTCATCAACAAATAATCCAGTCTATGTAATTCAGATGATAAGCGGAGTTTATCATAAAACTCTTTGATAGTAGTATTTTCTCTATACTTATCATTTATGCAAATATAATACTGCTCATCTCTAATAAATACCTCTTTTATTTTATCTCCATCTGGATATAATTCTTCATATTCCTCTTCATTTATCCAAAATGCACTTTTATTATGATTACAATCATGACAAGCTAAAATTAAGTTTTCAACATAACCTGCGTCTTTTTTAGTTGCGAATTTAGGAGCTTTTTCATACAAAAAATGATCTATTTCAAATTCAGTCTTTTGCATCAGATCTATAGACGCTCCACAATATGCACATTTTCCATTATATATTTTTAGGAATTCTCTCTTATATTTCTTTGAGTTATCACTTATATAGGTATGCATGTCTTTTGCATATGGATGATCTTTTTTTACTAAAGCCTCTATATTTTTCTTTTTTTCTAAAATATTAATTAATTCTGGACAGTACTTTGTTCTTCTGTAATCCATATTCTACTCTTCAACTTTCTCTTGTAACTCACGAAACATTTTTATTACATTATCAATATCATTTTTAGTAAATTCATCAAATTTTTCCTGTCCATTTACAGAATTTACTATTTTTTCTACCATTACTTTTTCCCAACTTGTATTCTTTTCAATCTCAGATGTTATCTTATGTACCTCAAATATATTTCTAACAGCCCGCTCTATTAGCTCTGGAAGTTTTTCTCCATAATATTCTTCTGGTTTTTTCTCACTCTTCGGATTATATTTAGAAATCGTTTCATAATCCTTATTTATTTCATTTTGCGTTATAACAATTACTTCTATAAAAGGAAAATACTTTTTTAATATAATTTTAAATTCTTCTCCTGTAAACTTTCCTGCTATAGCATTCCTATTTTCAAATAATCTAGAATCTATAAAAATTATATTTGCAGATTTAACGTCTGGGTTATTAATCAAACTTTCGTATCCTTTATCCGGATTAAACATAATATCTGAATAATCAAAATTACATTTTTCACTCTGATATTTATCTAAATATTTTGCTAATGCTGGTTCCGGATTATCATCTATATACAATATTTTTAATGTTTTCATTACCGCATTCCTCCGATTGTAAATTCAATATAAAAACCATTTTCTCCACATATTTTTTGTATTTCACCACCTGCCATTATACACGTATTATTTACAATCCACATACCAAGCCCATGTCCATTTGTCCTTGTTGTTTCATGTACTTCTAATATCTTCATCGGATCCGACTCATACTTCTTATCAAGTCCTTTTCCATCATCACTATACTTAACTTTTAAAAAACAATCTATTTCTGTTATTACAATCGTTACAGTCAATTTCTGGGTATTATCATTTTGCTGCACACTATTTAAAATTAAATTGTCAAAAATAACCTGCAGCATATCTTCCGAGATCTGATATACAATATCCTCATCCATAATAATTTTAATATTAAGCCATGCATAATCTCTTTCCCATACCTTTTTTATCACATTCAATATATCTGCAATACTTTGATATCTAGCTTCAAACTGTTTTTTTTCAACTTCTTCCAGCATAGTATCCATAAATGTAATCAATTTCTTTCCGATAGCATCATTGTTTTTTAATAAATATGGGACATTTTTATATGACTTACGCGTATTTTCTATAGCATTAAGTTCTTCCCACATGCCATATTCCTTTAACGCATCTACAATATTATCATAATTATTATAAATAGCATTTCTGTCATTCTTCATTTCATGTGCTATAGAAGACGCCTTTAATCCTGTTGTAGCCAATACATTCAAGATTCTAATATCATATTTGTACTTAGCCTCAACCTGTTCTTTGTCTTTTTGATACTTTTTCCCTTCTTTTTTATAACTCTTAATTTCAGTTGCTAACTGTCTTGCCTCGTCCCTTGTAAGATTGCTTACAGATGTTGGTTTGCTAATAACCCTATCCGATATTGGCGTCCTTTTTGGTTCATCAAATCGATTTTTTACATTTATTTTTCTAACAATGCTCTGCCTATATCTTTCAAATTCTTTTATTCCCATAAGAATAATTTCAACAAATACTTGATAATAAATATTTTCATCCAGCCCTTGCCTATTTGCCATATCTTGAAGCACTACATTTTTCTTTTTATCTATTAAAACATAACCTGCCATCTGATTTTCTCTCACACGCCATGCGCCTGTAGGATGCGAAGCTGCTGCAGGTGATTTTCTCGATCTTTTGCCTAACCCTAGCCAATCTTTTTTTCCCTCATAGGAAGATATACTAAATGCATTTCTGTATAATATTATTCCACTTTTTATGTTTTCAGGTGTATTTAAATACTTGTACATAAACCTGTCTTTTTCATCTTTTGTTGAACTTATATTAAAATACAAATTTGCCGTAAATTCTCCGATTTTATTAACGACACCTTCAACATCATCTAAAAGTTCTGTAATCTGATAACCTTTCAATTCCTTAACAACATTCGTTTTTTTTACAAAATTTTTTATATCTATTCCCGGACAATACTCTGCAGCACCATTTTCAAACTCATCCGATTTTACTGTTGTAATCAACACCCCGTTTTTGTACTCCAAAATAATATTACTACGACAATTTATCCCTGCTTTTGCCTTAGGAAAATGTTCTGTCACAATTTTATCAAAATCTTTTGAAATAATCCTTATCTCCATTGATGTATCGTTATAAGTTATTTCCAAATATTTATATAAATTTTCTATACGTTTTCTATTCCATTTTTCTCTTAAACCAATTATCGTTATATCCGTTCCTTTATCGTAAATAAATGCATCTTCCTCTAAAACAGATGTATTCCAATCAGTTCTCCATACTACACCAGTAGAATTTGCTTTTTTTGATTTCAAACACACATTATATCCTAATCTTGATAGTGCAAATCTTCCAACCCCTTTAGAGCCCGCTTGTATTCTTTTTTTATTATTTTCATCCACTATTTCATATTTTTTTTCGCTTTTACCTATGTGCATCCAATTTTTTTTAATATCATCTGCATTCATCCCAATGCCTGTATCTATAAACCGAAGTTCATCATCTTGAAATATAATTTTTAAGCTTAATGCATTTGCATCATATGCATTCTTAACTAATTCAAGAATTGCAGCCTCATCTGTAGAAAAATTTTGCACCCCTAATAATTCTGCAATAGTACTATCCTCTATAACATATTTCAACTCTTCCATTCTATTTTCCTCTAAAACATATAATTTTCAATATCTTTTGATGTTATTCTTACCGATCTACCACTAATAGGTATACCAATTCTTAAAGCATACTTTCTAAATTCAGCACTTGTAAGTATCTGTATCGCATCATCTAACGTATACTCATTGTTATCTTCTTTTTCTACAATATACATTCCTGCATATGGTATACATTCTTGAGATAATTTATATACTTCTACTTTATCAGTTACAACCGTTGAAATCAAAAGCTTAACTCTATTTAATCCACGTAATGCTTGTGAACGTCCATACTCATACCACTTTGCATTATTATCTATTTTTCTCTTGTCTAACTCTTCTCGAAAAATATTAAGATGTGCAGTTGCGCCGGGAAATAATTTTTCAAATTCCTCATTCTTAAAACGTACCAATCCATTTTCGTTATATGCATAAGGAAAAAGAATTTTTTCCTTTTTTCCATATCTCAAAGTTCTTGGTGTTTCAGTATCTCTCACAACAGCTTTTTCAATAATATGATCATCATAAATATACCCCTCATCTGTTTCTGTATATTTACCATGCTGTAATATATACGCTTTATTAAACAGTGTAGCTACAACATGTGATACTTTAAAATAATGTCCAAAACGATATTGTCCATTCTTATTTTCATCACTAAAAACCCACTTTTCTCCTAAACAGTTAATAGGAATTTCTATTTGTATTCCTAGATTCATATCTCTGTAATGTAAAATTTCATGTTGACGTTGTTTATCTAATACCATTATTGACGATTTTACTAATGCTTTATCAAAAATCTTAATTTGTGTATAATCTTTTATATAATCAATATACCGACTCATATAAATTCTCAGATTATTTCCAAATACAGTTTTAAAAATACTACTTGGTATAAGATAAGACATCTTTCCATTATTCGCCAATAAATTAATACTTTTCTCAATAAATGCATAACAATAGTCAAACTTTCCATCAACACATGTTTTAAAATTACTCTTGACAAATGTTTGTTCTTCCTCTTTTAACTCACTGTATGTAATATATGGCGGGTTACCCACAATATACTGAAATTGCATAGTTGTATCCCATTTCAAATAATCATAATTGATTATTTTCCATGCAACCTTACCAATATGTTTTCTTTTTAATACTTCATCCAAATTACTAATGCATTTTTTATACTGTTCTTCATCAATTTCTATACCATAAATATCATTTTCTAACCCACTCTTGATTTTACTTCTAGATAGCCCCTTTTCCAAACAATCATCAATATATCTATAAACTATTGTTACTAGAATATTTCCATCACCACAAGAATTCTCCAGTATTGTCTTTCCATATAAATCGTGTATATACCCCACACTATCTAATAATTCTTTTACATAATTTTCAGGTGTAAATACCTGGCATTTTTTATTCATAGCTACCTCTTTACTTTCTCTAATCTTCCCAAAAATCAAAAACTTTCTAAAAAATATTCGCCCTATCAAAAATAATCTCTACCTTATTGGACACAGAATGCAAAAGTACAAAAATAACTTACTCCTTACACATATTATGCAGTTTGTCCTCATTCTTTTGATAGATAGTCTCCTGCAACTTAAGATTTAAAATTTCGCAAATTTATTCTCCTTGCACAGACTAAAACATCTAAACAATTATTATCCGTTTGCACTTCCTTGTCCAATTTATCCTATCGCATCATAAATCAAAGAGGTTACACACATTGAATTAAATTTAAGCGGTGGATTGTCCGCAAAGCAACTGCTATCATATCCATGAAATTCATCAAAAAAATGCTCTAATTCTATTTGCATAACACCAATGTCTAAACAATAGTTAGATTTTTTCAGCTCATATAGCAATATCTCTGCTGCTGGATCTAACCTTATTCGTGATAAATCTCGTTTTACCCTATCTATAGAGTTTTCTATAGATATAAGATTATCTTTTATTACATTTTTACTTTTAAATATTTTTTTATTTCTGTCTTAGAATAAGATTTTCCATAATTTTTTATATTCTCAAGCATTATATTTATTTTTTCTTCCTTTCTTCTAAGACGACTTTTTTCATTTTTCCTTTTACGTTTTAATTCCTTTAAATTTTCCTCTAATGTTCCTATATCAACATTAGAAAAATATGTTTTGAATTTTTGTATAAATAACTCAGGATAAGCCATATCACTATATTTGAATGTAGGAAATTCTTTTTTTGCAATATTTGAGTGAAGCGCAATAGCCTGATATATTGTACAAAGCACATCTTTAACAACTTTAACATCTTCTTCCAAAGAAGCATATACCATATTCATAGGTGCATTATATGAAAAATATTCTCTTTTAAACTTTAGATTTTCAAACAACTCAATTGTAGTATTATCAAATATACTCTTACTATTACAAAACTCTGATTTAAATACATTTTTAAGCTTATGATGACTAACTCTAAACACTGTTTTTATCGGCGTATTTGGGTTTAAATATATAAGAGCATTCATCGCATGAAACAAAGAATAATATAAACAAAAATAATACGAAATAAAACAATTATTATTAAGATGTAGCTTACTCTCAACAAAAATACTAGAAGAAGAATACATTTCCCAAATCGCTTTGTAATATCTAATAATCCATTCTCCAAGCTCGTCCTTTGTACATTTTGAAAAACAATTATTATACTTTTCACACCACAAATTATAATACTTCACTTGTTCCATTTCATTACACATAAGCCTATCAAGATAACATGTATCAAATTGATAAGTACCATAAAACTTTGAAAAACTCATATTCTCACTTCCCCTAATATAAACGACAATATATCATATATACTATAATTTAATTTCTCCTAAATTCAGTTATACAACTTTTTATAATTTATTATATTTTTCTTTTTTCCCTTTCGCCTTACTCACGGGATATTTCTGATTATTAATCTTAATTTTCTCCTGCACAATTTCATCGATATCCAACCTACAGGCATCTGCCATGAGCACGCAGTAGTTCAAAACATCTGCAAGTTCTTCTTTGATTTTTTCCTGCTTTCCTTCGTTGGAAACATCCATACCGCTCCACTGGAATACTTCGAGGAGTTCTGCTGTCTCCAGGGAAATGGAAATCGCCAGATCTTTGGGATTGTGGAATTATTTCCAATCACGATCATCTCGAAATTTTAAAATCTATTTTATTGTCTCTTTTGTCATTTTTCTTTACTCCTGTTCCACTACTTTAATAATCCATTTTCCGAAACGTTTACCACCTTCTCTGGCAAGCACACCTTTTTCCTGTAATCTTGGTAAAATTCTTTTTATTGTTCCCAGAGAGATACCTGTTTTTTCATGGAGCGTTTTCTGTTTAACAAACGGGTCTTCTTCAATTAGACGAAGGATTTGTATTTCCTCTTTTGTTAATTTCTTTTTAGTCTCACCTATTGTTTCCTTAGTCTCAGTTTTGCCTCCTATAGTTGCAGTTTTGCCATCCTTAGTCGCAGTTTTTTCTTCTTTAGTCGCAATTTGGACTTCATTCTCCTGACTAAAATCGTATGAATACTCCTCATCCAGCGGAACAACTATCCTGAACACATCTCCCTCTGCAAACTCTGGTTCTTTTCCAGAATAAAATTTACTGTATTTAAACAGATTTCGTACACCCGAACCAAGCTGATCTGCATAGCCAATATTTCTGAAAAATGCTGCTATAATAGGATTCTTTGGATTTGGTTCCAGATTGTTCACGGTAATAATACCCTCACGTGCAGCACGATTCGCATTTTCAACATACATACGATTCTTTTCAATTACAAATTTTGCTGTATAACTGCTTGTAAACTCACGGTGCATCAAAGTATTGCTTACCATTTCTCTCACAATTGTATTTCTTAAACTCTTATTTACTGTATCTTCTAAGAAAAATTTATCTGGCAGATTTTTCCGTCCAAATTCAAGAAGCTGTTTATAGCTATCAATCAAATTTGTTTTTATCACTTCACGATCATCATATCGATCTACATTGATTTTACGGACCAATGCGTCTGTCACGTATGCCGGTGCTACATTTAAAATCACATCATCTTTTCCCAAAAGCATGATTGCAGCAAAATTATAGCCTTCTTCACCTGTAGCAATATCACGTCCGTAAAGTCCTGCACTTTTTAACAACTCTTCATCGCTCATTGATGTCCACGGATGTTGCCCACCTGCGTGATTCTGTGCCATAATTCTGATCTGCGGCAATAAATCCAAACGTAAATCTTCCATTCTGGCATACGGATATATTTTCTTCTCTGTAAAAATATTCTGTTTACGAATATACATCTGTGCAATCGCACCAGTAGCAGTTACTTTGACATCTGCATCATCTATGCGGTCATAAATCACTTTTTTGTAACTGTGTACTTCTGCGCTTGGCGGAATATGAATATGGATAATCGTGCGTTTGTTATCATATTTTATAATCTCTGGTACCAGATAGATGGTCGGTGAAAATACTGTCGGATTACTTACCGTCTTTATAAAATTTTTCACCATATCCGTAGCTGCCTTTTCTGGTACTCCAACTACTGTTCCGTCATCTAGCACACCCAGAAAAATATCTCCACCAAATCGATTCAAAAAAGAACACACAGTTTCATAGGTATCTGATTCGATTCCATTGCCGCAACGTTTAAACTCTACTGCCACGGTTTCTCCTATTGTAAAAATGGATTGTAATTTATTTAAGTCCATTTGCCGTCTCTCCTTCAAATAACCTAATATCAAAAGTTTCTTCTACACATAGTTTTTCATTATAATTCCCATACTGAGACCACTAACAAGCCTCAATTGAGACCATTAATAAGTTCATAGCGAGTATTTTGTCCATCTCCAATTTTCCTAATCATTTGTTTTTGTACCATTTTATTTATTAATTTTCTTGTTGCTGATCTTGCTTTATATCCGCATAATTCAGTTGCCTTTTTCATATTGATAGTCCCATATACTTTTAAATATTCAACCAGAATTTGTTCTCTATCATTTAAACTTACTTTCACTGGGGTTTCTTTTTTTCCTTCTTTTCTCAAATCCGCAGCTCCTGGAATATACACAATCTGCCCCACTTCGAGCTGGAGTGTCACACGTTCTGCTCGCAACGAAATATCATATATTGGTTTTTCCCAGTTCTGTTCTTCCCATGCAGTCATAATCTTATCCACACCACTTCCAGCACGTTCACCCATATTGACAAAACCAAATATTTTCAGTAGATTAGGATTTCGTGGATCACTATTTCCACCTGCATAAAATTCTTCTTTCGTAATGCGGATTGTTCTCGGATTTGAAATTGTAATTGTTTTTCCGTGTTTCACAATGACAATCCCACGTTTGCCATAGTAATTCGCATGTACCAGTGCATTTGCAACGGCCTCACTTAAAGCATCATGTACATCTACTCGATCCACACGTACACCCTCTCGACGTTTTACAAAAGGCACTGCTACATCGTCATCAATTCTTGTAGTTACCTTATAAAAAAAGTCAAATAAATTACCACTCCAATCACCTTCATTAGAATGAGTGCGATATAGCCACCGTACCTTTTTATCATCACATTCTTCTCTGTAATCCAGAAAATAGTCAGGAAATACGTCTGTAATACGATCTGCCTCTCCAAACATCAATATTCCTGCTACAGTTGGAGATACTGTTCCTTTTTTATTTTTAGCCGCCGCTTTTAATTTAATGAGGAATTCATCTTTCATTAATTTATTCCATGGATGCCCTTCATGCAATTGCTCAAAAATAATTCTATATCCCTTAATCGTATCAGTATTTAATGCATCCAGTTCCATATCTTCCAATATCTCAGAATCTACAGAAATATCTCTCTGATCCGCAAACATAGCCCTGACTGCAGCTTCTGTACATAGAAAATCGCCTTCAAAGTCTCTTCTGTAAGTTCCCTTCATTGGATCTGTTCCAACATATACAGGCTTATCGTATCTGTCTGCCGCCGGTACATCTATTTCCAGTAATTATTTTCCTTCACACTCTACAATTTTCACATGATGATTTAAAAGTATGTTTTTCGATATTTTATTTCGGTCATTTAAAACACTCCAGAAATTTTTCTGATATTTTGCAATCTGTCTGTCAGTTAATCCATTTACAGTAAACGAATCTCTATGTTCTTTTACACCAAGAAGTATGGTTCCACCATCTGTATTTGCAAATGCCGAATAGGTCTCCCATAAACTCTCCGGAAACCCTCCTTCTGCCAGTTTACATTCACGTTCATGGTTTTCATCTAATTGTAATGTATCTAAAAATTCTCTTTTCAAATGAATAACCTCCACACGATTTATTTTCTGTAAGTTTCTTTTGATTAATTATATCATTTAATCTATCACACCTCAATTACCGTTTTTCATTCCAACTGTAGCTTTTAATTAAAAAAACACCAACCTCAGTCAGTGTCTTTTCTGTCATTTCTTCAATCTTTCTTTCCTCACACCACCATCTCATACAATCCCACCATCACCGGCATGGTCACGATCGACAGCAGTGTCGTAAGTACATACAACGAGCTCGCATATGCGGCATCTTTATCATACAGCTGTGCCATGGATGTCACGGTCGCACAAGCAGGTGTTACGGATGCAAGATACACAGTCAGGAGAATCTGTTTGGAACCGTTTATTCCTGCAAATGTGTTAATTACTTTCATTAAAAGTAACACAAATATCGGATAAATGATCAGTCGCAGAACCGTAGAAACATAGTTTCTTTTCTTAGTAAATACGGTCTTAAGAGGTACTTCTGCGATGACCATTCCTGCAAGCAGCATGCCGATTGGACCGATCATATTGTTCATCATATTCATGACATCCTGTACACCTGAAGGTAGTTGGATTCTACAAATAAACAACACTACTCCTACAATAATTGAGATAATATTTACGTTTAGAAATACCTTTTTCCACTCTAATTTATCTTCTTCGCATAGCATATTTTTACAGTGCGTCCAGATCAAAATCAACTGTACAGCAATATAAGCACTGGAGTAAATAACATATTCTTGCCCAAGTAATTCCTGTACCAGAGGAATTACCAGAATACCGGCATTTGAATAAATGACGGTTGCTCGTTCAATCACATCCAAGTGGAATATATTTTTTATGATTGCTGTAAGTGCCAGAAACAAGATATGTACCAGAACTGCTGCTACGCATGCCAGGAGCAGTCCCTTCTGTACATCCGGTGTATACTCTACCTGAAAAGCATTTAAAATCACGCATGGAATGACCAGATAAACCATGACTACGGATATGCTTTTGCTCTCCGATGACTTCATAAGCCCTGCTTTTACAACTGCATATCCCATGAGCATGATTGCAAAAAGCTTTGCGATTTCTTCCATTAGTAATAAACTGATCTGCATATTTTGTCCCTTCTTTTCTTGATGTCTGTTATCAGTCTTTTGTTATTTATTCTCCCTCAAATACTTCCTTACAACTTCAAATCCGCCGCTCGGCACGCAGAATTTATCTCGACAGTATCTGCATTCTTCGTAGGTCTTCTCGAGGTCAAACCACTCCACAGCCTCTACTTCTTCTTTCTGTAAAACCAGATCCGTGATATTCACCGGCTGGTCATAAATATACACAAATGCTACTTCCTCATCGCGGAACATTTTGCCATGGAATTCTTTTGCAAAGGAAATCGGGAAGGTTCCGGCAAAGTGGAGCTGTTCTGGTGTAGCGTGGATTCCAAGTTCTTCTCCGAGTTCACGAAGTGCAGACTCAAGTGGTTCATCTCCTGCCTGAATATGTCCTGCAGAGGAGGTATCGAACATTCCCGGGAAAGAGTCTTTATTCTTTGATCGTTTCTGTAATAACACCTGTACGCGTCCTTCTTTTTCTCGAAGAATCCATATGTGTGCGGTTCGGTGTGAAATTCCCTCTGTATGTGCCTGTTCACGGCTAACGGTTTTTCCTGTCGGTTTCCCATTTGTATCTATTACATCAAATATTTCCATTGTATTATCCTCGTTCCTAAATCTCTTATCCCAAACTCTACTCTGTCTTCTCGTCTTCATTTTTCATCTGCGCACGTGCTTTTCGTGCAATTCCCGAATTGCTGTTCATAATGCTGGCGCGGGTAATTTTGTCATTTCCGAACTTCTGGCGAATCGCATCCATTGTTGCGTCAAGTTTCCTTTTTCGTTCTTTCTTTTCATTGTCTTCAAACAATGATAACTGCTCGAAACTTTCATCTGTCAGGTTCGTCAGTGCGACTCCGATCAGTCGAAGAGGCTCTCCTTTCCAGGATTCTGTGAAAAGTTGTTTTGCATGTTTGTATATCTCGTCAGTCGTATCGGTCGCATTCGAAAGTGTCGTCTGGTGCGATTTGTTTTTGAAATCAAGAGTACGGAATGTCACTGATACGGAGGTGCATTTTTTCTCTTTCCGGCGCATTCTGGTTGCTACAACGTCACATTGTTCGAGCAGTATCGGCAGCACCTGCTCTACAGAGGTGATATCATCATTAAAGGTTGTTTCAACGCTGAATCCTTTTGCCTCTTCCGGCTGTGCCTTAACCGGAGAGTCATCGATTCCGCAGGCATATTGATAGAGCTGATGCCCTGCTTTATTTCCCAACAGTCTCTGTATTTCTGCTTCTCTCGCATGTGCCATATCGCCGATCGTATGTATGCCGGCTTCTGTCAGTTTCTTCTCAGATGCCTTTCCGAGGAACAGCAGATCACGTACCGGTAAAGGCCACATCTTCATCGGAATCTCATCCGGAAACAGGGTATGTACTTTGTCCGGTTTTTCAAAATCAGATGCCATTTTGGCCAGCAATTTGTTCGTAGAAATTCCTATATTGACGGTAAATCCAAGTTCATCTCTGATCCTGTCTTTGATCTCATGAGCTGTTTTTATCGGATCCGGATAGATCAGAGAAGTGCCGGTCATGTCAAGAAAAACTTCATCGATAGAAAAGGATTCCATCACCGGTGCATACGATGCGCAGATTTCTTTAAATGCCCTGGAGCATTTAATATAAAGTTCAAAGTCACTTTTAACAATAACAAGATTCGGACATTTTCGAATTGCCATTGCCATAGGTTCACCGGTCGTAATTCCATACTTTTTTGCAGGAATGGACTTTGCTACAACGATCCCCGTACGCTTCTTCGGATCACCACCAATGCATGCCGGGATATTCCTTAAATCCGGCATTCCCTGTCTCACTCTTCGTGCAGATTCCCACGAAAGGAATGCACTGTTTACATCTATATGAAAGATTAGTCGCTCCATATCTTCACTCTTATTCTTTTTTCTGATATTTGGTCCGCAGCAGCCACTTCTGGTCAATCACCTTTATATCCTCTCCAAACCGGATATGCAGTGTCACAGAACCTGCTGACTGTTCGATTTTTTCAATGCATCCATCGCCGAATTTTGGATGTTTTACCTGTTCTCCCACTTCATACTGCACAATACTGTCCTGATTGCTCCTGTGTTCCTGCTGCCGGCGATACGTATCACGGATTGCCACCGTTTTATCATGAATCGGACTTTTCAGTTTCTTTTCATAATCATGTTTCATCAATGCCTCACCCGCCTTATAATATGGTGTCGGTGCTGCCCCAACCAATGAACAGCAGTATTTCCAGGCACTTCCATGTAGACCCGGCTGCCACTGATATTCCCTTGGAATTGTAATGTAATGCTCCATGTAATGGGCATATTCGTGCTTGTACAGATCCATGCGGTCTTCCTTGCTGAGAGGATTTTTTACTCCGTATCCGACAAAAAGCAAAGAAAAATGAAAGTGTTCTTTTTCATGATGCCCGGCTCTTGTATAGGAACCAAGAGTATCTGTCTCAAACCCAAATGTAATCGGGATCTGTGCTCCGTAAAGATGATATTTTTTGTCCAGTTCTCTGTATAATGCCCGAATCTGTGCAGTCAAAATCGTTGTTTCTTTCTGCAGCGATACATATAATTCTGTGTAATCTCTGTCCGCCATGAATCCTCCATTTATCTGTAAATTTCTAGCTCATTTTATATGATCTGAAATAACGTTCTTTACTGATTTTTAATCATATACCGAAAGGCTTCATCTGTAAACCTGTTTTCACGACAAAAGCTTTCTCACATCTGTTCCACCAAAAAATTCTATAAAAAAACAAAGCAAAATAGATTCTCACTAGCCGTTTTGTTACCTTACAACTGTCAAAGATGGGAGTATAACACTTTTTTACAATGCAGTTCAATTATTATAACAGCAAAAAACAGAGCATATGGATTTCTCCATATGCTCTGTGATCATCTGACTTTTCTTATTATAGTACAGCCGTTTTATTCCGCTTCTGAGAACTGGTCTTTTCCTACTCCACATAACGGACATTCGAAATCTTCTGGAATGTCTTCCCATTTTGTTCCAGGTGCAATACCACCTTCCGGATATCCTTCTGCCTCATCATATTCCCATCCACAGACATCACATACATATTTCATGATTAATTCCTCCTCGTGTTTGTATTCATCAATATAAGTGAATTATTTTTAGTTTTTCCACAGTCCGTGTAAGTTGCAATATGCATACACTTCTTCTAGCTTCTCACCATCACTGAGCCAGAAATCTGCAATTGGTTCCTGCTCCGGTGCAAGAATCTTTCTGTAAATGCCCTGGTCAGTGGTTACTGTGATCCACTCAATGAAATGTTTTTCAATCATTGGATGTTTAGTCTCGCCGATTACAACATGAACATGATTGCCTTCCATGGTATATACCGGTACGTGCTTCTCAATAGCTGCATCTGTTACTCCTGCTAATTCTGTCTATCTCTCTTTTTGAAGCATACCGTGGAGCTCTCACTGTTATACTCAAATCCGGATTCACCTGAATTGCCACTGTTTTTCTGTTTAATCTGATTAGTCTGAATTCCATAAAACTGTTAATAACCTCTTTTGTATTTAACTTATGATCTGTAAAAGTTTTTATCGTAAAACAACTGCTGACAATAACATAAAACCAACAATGGACAACATCGTATATACTGAAATTGCAGAAGAATAGAATTCTTTTTTCTCTGTTTCATTGATATATAATGGAAGTACAAAAGGCGGCGGCAATATTATCATAATAACTGCTGAGATCAATGTAAGCTTCTCTGCAAAAATTCCTCCCAACACATGGAACAAAGAAAACACAGCCAATGCCATGATCACCTGCTGAATCAGACGCATAATAATCACTTTGGAAATTTTCTTCCATTCGATCCCTATAAAATGCATACGGTATCCAATCACCACCAGAATCACTGCACTGGTCGGAGCAGCTATAAATTCACATACACCCCCGATAACTGGACCTGCACTGCTATTCTCTATCCATCCGCCTAAACCTGTAATACTGAATATAACACCAGTCACAATACCAATAAGAACCGGTGTTGACAGTATTCCTTTTATCGCTTCGCCTGCCGTCTGATGAGTGCCGCCTACACTTTTAACCATTGCCACATACACCGTAAAAATAGCAAGTACATGTCCAATATCCATCAATGCAAACTGGGTGATCTTATCATTCCCAAGCAGGATTCCAAACAATGCATATCCCAGCATCCCCGCCTCATATCCTGTCATCGTAAATGGAAAATAAACATCTTGTTCTTTTATCAGTTTACACAAAATCCTGCCTACAAAGATTCCACCAGCTGTCACTGCAAAAAAGGTGATTGGAAATATCACAGTATCCGCCTCGATACCAGCCCGATAAAACGTATAGAACAATGAAATCGGAAGTGTAAAATTCATCACCAACGCCTGCAATCCTTCAATCCCATCCAGGCTTATCAGATCTTTCTCTCTGCAGATCATTCCAATTATGAGCATTATGATCACAGGCAAAATTACTTGTAACAAACTCACTTTTGTTTCCCCTCTCTTTCCTGATCTTTCAACATTCCACTGCGACTTTGATCACACCGTCTCTCTTGTTTTCGAACAGTTCATATGCCTCTTCGATTCTGTCTAGTGGATAGGTATGTGTGATCAGCGGTTCTGTATTTATCTTGCCCTCTGCGATCAGTTTCAGAGTTTCTTCGCAATCACATCCATCCACTCCACCGGTTTTAAAGGTGAGATTTTTGCCATACATATCCGGAAGTGGTAAAGTCTGCGCTTTGTCATAAAGCGCAACCACTGTCACGATTGCATTTGGCCGGGCACATTCCCACGCCAGTTTAAATGTTGATTCTGCTCCGGCAACTTCAAGAACTACATCTGCTCCACCATGCTCACTATTAGCTTTAACAAACTCCATACAATCTTCTGGTGAAACAGTATGAATCTCCGGATAATGCTCATTAATAAACTGAATACGAGTTTCGTCCTTTTCGCATATAATGATATTCGCTGGATTTTTCAGCATAACACTGAGCAAAGTACATATTCCTGTAGGACCGGCTCCAATGATCAGTACAGTATCCTCCTCTGTGATCTCGGAAATACGTGCTGCCCAATAGCCGGTGGCAAGAACATCTCCTACCAGTAAAGCCTGTCTGTCAGTGACACCATCCGGAATTCTATTCAATCCCTGATCTGCAAAAGGAACACGGACATATTCTGCCTGTCCCCCATCGATACGACAGCCAAGTGCCCAGCCGCCATTCTCGTCTGTACAATTGTTTACATAGCCTTTCTTGCAGAAGAAACATTCTCCGCAAAAGGTTTCTACATTTACAGTCACCCGGTCTCCAGGTTTTACATGAGTCACCTTAGAACCGACTGACTCAACAATACCTACCATCTCATGGCCAACGGTAATTCCCGGGACTGCACGCGGAACACTTCCGTGTTTAATATGCAGGTCACTTGAACAGATGCTCGCAAGTGTTACCTTTACAATGGCATCCCGCTCATGCAGGAGCACCGGTTTTGGTTTTTCCATTAATTTAAAATTCCCCTTTGAAACATATGTATAAGTCAGCATGATTTTCCTCCCCCATTTACCATAATTCAAGCTAGTAAAATATCCGGTATGGAACGCTCGATTCCTGATACCGGATATTTCTGATTCTATTTCGTATACACTGTTTTGCCTCTTGCGATTACCTCAACAAGCTGCAGGTCCTGATCCAGGATACAAAGATCCGCATCATAGCCCTCTTCAATCTTTCCTTTTCCCTTAAGGCGAAGGATTTCTGCCGGATTGGATGTGATCGTAGAAAGTGCGATCTCCAACGGGATATCCGCTTTAAACACACATTCTTTGACTTCTTTCAAAAGACAGCTGGACTGTCCAACTCCCATTCCAAGAAATTCTCCATCTTTACTGTACATAGGAAGACTGCCCTGTCCATCAGAAGAAATCGTCATCCTGTTTGGATTTACACCTGCTTCAAGCATACGCTTCATACCTTTGCACACACGTACCTCATCACAGATTGTCTCCCAGTAATCGATATCTTCATTTCCGGTAAAGTCAACTGCCCCACCCTTTAAAGCATACTCGATTGCCTTACAGAAGAGCATTTCATTGCGATTGACATGCGTTGGAAGAAGCTGTGAAGCTGGTATTTCTGTCTCATCGATAACACGCTCAATAAGATCCATACATCGTGGGCTGTCACCGAGGTGAACATTTACAACTCCTGCTTTTCCGGAAAGCACCCCGCCAAGTCTGGTGTCTGCAACAACACGCGCAAATTCTTCAAATGTAGGCTGTGAGGAACGATGATCTGAAATGGCAATCTCTCCAGTTCCGATGATTTCCTGAATCATCATAATGTCTTTTGTTATACTGTCGGTCAATGTGTGAACCGGTATCTGATAGCTGCCTGTATAACAGTAGGCTGACATCCCCTGTTCGTTCAACCCTTTGGTCTTGGCAACGAGTGAACACATATCACGTCCGATTCCATCTGTCCCAAGACAGCCGACTACTGTAGTTACTCCGAATTTAGTGAGTCCTTCCAGTGTTGCTTCCGGGGTACGGTTTGCGAATCCACCTTCGCCGCCGCCGCCAAGTACATGAACATGACTGTCAATAAAGCCTGGTGTCAGGGTCAGGCTGCTGCCATCAACCACTGTTGCATCAGCAAGAATTCCATCTGCTGATATTGTACCTGCATCTGCGATCTTTACAATCTTGTCATTGATCGTAAGTACATCTTTTTTACCAAGATGCTGAGGTGCATATACATCGATATTCTGAATTAACTTCATCATAATTTCACTCTCAATTTAAAAATGCCTGCTTAGAATCCAATACCTACAGCGATCAGTACTGTTATAATAGCACCGATCATCAGTACGCCAAGGAATTTCCACATAAATTTGATCCAGTTGGACCATTCGATCTTTGCAATAGCCAGAGAACCGATCAGACATCCGGATGTCGGAACGATCAGGTTTGTAAATGCATCACCCAGCTGGAATGCAACTACAGAAGTCTGACGTGAAACACCTAACAGATCGGAAAGCGGAGCCATGATCGGCATTGTAATTGCAGCCTGTCCTGTTCCGGAAACAACAAAGAAGTTAAATACAGACTGGAACAGATACATAAGTACAGCTGCAACTGCACCAGAAACTCCTGAAAGTGCGTTTGCAATATTATACATGATCGTGTTGATAACCGTTGGTGTAGTCGGGTCAGAACCACCAAGAACCTGCATGATACCCTGTGCCATAGCAACAACAAGTGCTGCACCGATCAGATCTTTTGCACCATCTTTGAAGGAGCTGGCAATGTCGTTCATTCTCATATCATTGAGCTTAAAGATAACTCCGATCACACCAGAAACGATTCCCATGATAAAGAACTGTGTTGCAATTTCAGGCATGTAATAGCCTTTTGTCATAACACCCCAGATTACCCAGATTACTGTAGCAACCAGTGTCAGAAGAACTAAAATATGTCCAATACCAAAAGAATGACCTTCATCGATGCCTGTTTTTTCGTTCTGATCACGGAAATACTGATCTGACTCATATGCAATAGAAATTCTTGGATTTTTCTTTACTTTAGCTGCATAGAAAATAGTCATTCCACAACCAAGTGCTGTGAAAACAACCCACATCACCATACGGAAGCCTGCACCAGAAAATACATCGATACCAGCGATACCCTGTGCAATACCTACAGAAAATGGATTCATCCAGGATGAACCGAAACCAATCTGTGTTGCAACATATGTGACCAGGACTGCAATAACTGTATCATATCCTACTGCAACAAACAGCGGACAAAGGATCATGGTAAATGGAAGTGCTTCCTCTCCCATTCCAAAAACAGCACCGCCAAGAGAAAACAGTACAAAGAGTACCGGTATCAGTAGTTTCTCTGCTCCTTTTGCTTTACGAATCAGTCCGATCAGACCAGCTTCGATCGCACCGGTACGGATCATAATTCCAAATGCACCACCAACGATCATAAGAAACGCAATGATCTCAATAGCAGAACTATTTACAATTCCATTGTACATGTAGTTAAAAAATCCTGTACCACCATCTCCACTGAAAAGTGCAACGCCTTCTGTTACAACCTTTCCTGCATCATCTCTGAGATACTGGAAACTACCGTCCTTGATTACAGTACGGGTTTTCTCAACACCATTCATCATATACGTAACGTCTTGTGTTTCATAATAGCCCTTCGGCACAAGGAATGTCATAACTGCCGCGATAACTACTACAAAAAAGATGATAATGTAGGTATCCGGCACCTGGAATCCCTTGTTAAATGACTTCAGACCATCTCCCTTTTTTTTGCTCATACTCGAGTTTCCCTCCATTAAATTTAATATGCATTGATAGTTTACCATAGAATCATGGAAAAGTAACCAAAAATTTAATATACAAGTTATTTATTCTGAGCTTTATCAACAAATTGCCTTATGAAATCATCATATTCACAAGGTTTTCCCCAATAAAAGCCCTGTCCATACTCTGGCTTAAGCTTTTTGATCTTTGCCCATTCTTCTTCATTTTCGACACCTTCAATACATATTTTCAGTCCCAGTCTGTGAATCATCTCACAGAACTGCTTTAACAGATAGTACTCTTTCTCATCTGCGACAGCATTTGCAGTAAAGGTACGGTCGATTTTAATAATTTCAGGATTAAGCTCACTCAGATAGTGGAAATTGGAATAGCCCGTACCAAAATCATCCAACGCCAGTTTGATTTTCATTCGCTTTAATTCTTTAAGGAAATGCTGCGTATTTATATTATTCTCCAACAAAACGCTTTCTGTCAGTTCAATATTTACTGCCTCTGTTGATAGGCCAGATTTTTCTATTTCATCAACAAGATCCAGAATTACTTCTGACTTTGCTACCTGTACCTGTGATATATTAATATTGACTTTAAACTCTGGGATTACAGTTCTGATCTGTTTGCATTTTTCCATTGCTTCCTTCATCATCCATCGTCCCACTGGAATGATCAGACCGGTTTCTTCCAAAATTGGAATAAATTCTGCTGGTGATACCATTCCAAACTTTTTAGAAGAAAAACGCATCAAAGCCTCTGCACCACTAAGTTTTCCGTTCTCCGCCTTAAATACCGGCTGAAAGAATGCTACAAAACCCTGACACCCAATTCTTATGGATTCTCGCAGTTCCTGAGCAATCTCTCTCTTTCTAAGAAACAGAGCATAGTCTTTTTCATCAAAAGTATAACACCGGTTTCTTCCTCTCTTCTTGGCTTCATTCAGCGCAAAATCTGTCAATTTCATAACTTTTGAATACTCAATATTCTCTGAGCTATGTAATGACAAACTTCCCCCCGAAATTGTAAACAAAACTTCAAAATCATTCTCTTCAATAAATTCATCAATAGAATCCTTTATTTTTGTGAAGAGTTTATCTGCTTCTTTTTTGTCATCCGTTGTCACATCCAGAATCAGGAATTCATCTCCCATCAGTTTATATGCTCTTTGTTTTTCTGAAAGACACTCTGAAATACATGCTGCAGTTTCTCTCAATATAAAATCGCCATATTCCATTCCGGAATTATCATTGATCTCTTTAAAATAATCAATTCCGATTCGCAAAAGAAAACCCTTTTTCCAATTTGGAATCGGCTCATTTATATATTCCCGGAATCCCGCTTCTCCCAGAAGACCACTTATATTGTCGGCTTTCTGTTTTTCTCCGATCTCATTTACACAGCCAATCATATAAATAGGATTCATTTCATCGTCCCGCACCAGATAGCCTTTGCATTTGATCCAGACAGGCCTTCTTTTCAGATCCAGCCAACGATACTCCATGCTGTGACTGCAGCGTTCTGTACTTAACAGATCATTAAATTCATCCTTCAGACTTTCATAATCTGGTCCATAAACAAATTCTCTGTGATATTCCATAACTTTGTGAAAAGCATTCTTCGGGATACAGAATCTTTCCATTGCCTGCGGTGCAATATAATAAAAATCTGTCCGAAAATCCACAATATACGGATAGTTATCTGAGGTTGGACTTATAAGATCGATCATCCTGCAAAGCTCATCCAATGGCATATCCTGATACTTTTTCTCATTGAAGATCACCTCGTCGATCATATCATCAGCAGAATGTTTTTCCATATAAGAAAGAGAATTCTCGAACTCTGTAGTCTTTACAACTTTCTTTCTTCGTTTCTGACGATATAACATTGTATCACTTCGTCTTACAATATCTTTAAAATCAATATCTGTGTCAGGTATGTAGTACGCATATCCGGATGAAATACTTAACGGATAAACAAAATCGCGAGTTTTCTCTTTTAAGCTCCGATCAAGTATAGATATACAGCTCGGGATTTGATCTTTTTCCTCACTGTGGTACACATATGCAAACTCATCGCCGCCAATTCGAAAACAGTTTTTTTCATTTTTAAAAGCCTGACGAATACATTGATAACACAGTTTCAGTGCTTCGTCTCCTTTCTCGTGTCCGTACGTGTCATTGATCACTTTCAGATCATCTACATCCAACAACACTACACCTGTCGTCTTAAGTTCAATTTCCTGTTCATCCAGATATTTACTCATATTTTCATAGGCATTTCTGTTCATAGCTTCTGTCAGCATATCCATATTAGCCATTTTCTGCAGATATACCAGTTTCTGTTTTCGGACATACTGGTCATAAAATCTGTACACCTGGATCCAAATTAAAGAAATAATAAATATCAGAGTTCCCAAAGGAAGAAAAATCGATGTCTTTTTAAAATCCCTAATATAATACATGAGCATTTCCATCACGCCAAACGTCATTATAATATATACTGGATATTTAAATTCACGGGCAGCTCTATTCTCAAGTTTTACTGCTTCGTAATGGATTATGATAAAAGTGTAAATTACCGAAAACATCATCAATATATGAGTAACTGACAGCAATTGAAAAATATCTATGATCCCTGCGCACTGGAGTATAACTTCCAGCGCTATATTCACCATAAAGAGGATCGACAGACACATCACACCCTTACGATATTTACTTTTGCAGATATCATGAATCAAAAAAGTGAATGGTATCGGAAAAAGAAGAAATGAGAAGAAATCTATATAATACAAAGTTCTTCCATCCGGAACCAGGAACTGCATAAATCCGCACTGGTTCAATGACCATATCGCGATAAGCAATGAAAAAATCCCCAAATTAAGTAAAATCTCATTTCTCACCTCAAATTTCATCTTGTTCTTTGTTCTCATACAAGATAAAAACAAGATCAGACTGATCATTCCGGCAAACAAAATTCCACAACTGATAAGAAGTGTTCCAAAACTGTCCTTCAGAATTCGTAATACACATTCTCCTCTTGTTCCGTAGGAAATTGTAAGTTCATTTCCATAATATCCTGGATATGTCGGGAGAATCCTTAATTCCAATGTCTTTCCACTGCTGTTCTTCGGAATATCTACTATATGCCAGCAGGACCCCGGTGATTTCATAAACTCAGGGGCATTCTTATCTTCTCCATACTGATAGATTTCTTTTCCATCAAGGAAAATCTCCACACGGGTATGTGTTGTTTTAAATAAGAGTGATTGTTGATCTCTGAACTCATCAGGCAATATCATTCTTTCCGTCTTAATTTCATTTTCAAAGGCTTGTGATGTCTCAAGGTGTACAGTTTCATTAAAACTCAGGTTTTCTCTGACTGTATCCTTAACATATACCCACCTGCAAAATATGATGGCAAATAAACCAAACGCAATCAATGCGATCCATAATCTTTTTTGTGTTTTCATGGTGTCTTTCATTCTACTGTTCTACTTTCTTTTTCATCCTCATTCTTCATCTGTGCACGCGCTTTTTTTGCTATACCTGTACTGCTATTCATGATACTCGCGCGAGTAATCTTATCATTACCAAATTTTTTACGGATCTCATCCATCGTCGCATCCAGTTTTCTGCGACGTTCTTTCTTTTCATTATCTTCAAATAAAGACAGCTGTTCAAAGCTTTCATCTGTGAGATTGGTAAGTGCCACTCCAATCAACCGCAAAGGTTCACCTTTCCAGAATTCTGCAAATAACTTTTGAGCATTTTTATATATTTCATCAGTCGTATCTGTAGCGTTTGGAAGAGTCATCTGATGTGATTTATTTCTGAAATCCAGAGTTCGGAAATTCACCGATATAGATGTACATTTTTTCTCTTTTCTCCGCATTCGGGTTGCTACAATATCACATTGTTCAAGAAGAATCGGAAGCACCTGTTCTACTGAAACAATGTCATCATTAAAAGTGGTTTCCACACTAAATCCCTTAGCCTCCTCAGGCTGTGCTCTGACCGGTGAATCATCAATCCCACAGGCATACTGATAGAGCTGGTGTCCGGCTTTGTTTCCCAGTAATCTCTGAATTTCCGCTTCACTGGCGTGTGCCATATCACCAATCGTGTGAATTCCGACTTCTGTTAATTTCTTCTCAGATGCTTTGCCCAGAAATAATAAATCTCTTACAGGAAGCGGCCACATTTTAATCGGAATCTCGTCCGGAAAAAGAGTATGTACTTTATCTGGTTTTTCAAAATCCGAAGCCATTTTTGCCAGTAATTTGTTGGTAGATATTCCGATATTTACTGTAAAGCCAAGTTCATTTCGAATCTTATCCTTGATTTCAAATGCAGTCTTTACAGGATCCGGATATATCAGAGAAGTCCCTGACATATCCAGAAACACCTCATCAATCGAGAAGGATTCCATCACCGGTGCGTAGGACACACAAATCTCCTTAAATGCTCTGGAGCATTTGATGTATAACTCAAAATCACTTTTCGCGATTACAAGATTCGGGCATTTACGAAGTGCCATTGCCACTGGTTCGCCTGTCTGTATTCCGAATTTTTTTGCTGGAATTGACTTCGCCACAACGATTCCTGTACGTTTTTTCGGATCACCGCCAATACAGGCTGGAATGTCTCTGAGATCCGGCAATCCCTCTTTTACTCTGCGTGCAGATTCCCATGAAAGAAATGCACTGTTTACATCTATATGAAAAATTAAACGATTCATATTTTTATGATATACTGAACTGATTCATCTGTAAATAAGTAAAATACAAAAAGAGACAGAATATAATTGTATCACTTTTCTGTCTCTTTTCACATTATTATTTCATTACTATTAATATTTTTTTACTGAAGATACTGGTTTGAATTCCAGATCACACTTACAAGTCTGGCGATACAAGCCTTCAGATCTTCCATATCCAGAGTACCGGCAGCCAGTTCTCTGTGCATATTGTCATTATCACCAAAACATCCAGGCATCACCAGATCATTTCCGGCTCTCATACATCCGGATGCAGTACAGTTGTCACCATGTTCTGTCGTAGTCCAGTCAGTCATGATCATTCCCTTAAAGCCCCATTCGTTTCTGGCTGTTTCAGTACAGAGATCATAATTGTTTGCTGCATGCACACCATTGATCAGGTTGTAACTGGTCATGATGGACATCGGCTGTGACTGTCTGACCGCAATTTCGAATCCTTTCAGATAAACCTCACGAAGTGCACGCTCAGATACAACACTGTCAGATCCCATACGATTATCTTCCTGGTTATTACATGCAAAATGTTTTATCGTTGTTCCACATCCATAGTTAGACTGTACACCCTCTGTCATCGCTGCTGCAATCGTTCCGGATACATATGGATCCTCAGAATAATACTCAAAGTTTCTTCCACAAAGTGGATTTCTGTGAATATTCATACCCGGAGCCAGCCAGAGTGTCACACCAAAGTATTCCATCTCTGTCCCGATCATTGCTCCGACTTCACGGATCAGTTTCTGATTCCAGGTCTGCGCGAGAAGTGTTCCAACAGGGATTGCTGTACAGTACTGATAATATCTTTCTCCCGGAAGTTCTTTGGAATCATCATAAAACAATCCGCCCTCAAGACTGAATTCAAACGGCATACTGACAATACTTCCATTATTCACATGGTAGTATTTCATGAGACGAAGTCCTGCCGGTCCATCTGCAAGAACGATACTTGCCAGACCTTTGTCAATTGCACATCTGTGTGTCTCGCCCGCTGATCCAGGAACTGAGATACCTGCTGCTCCAAGATTTCCACCCTGTGCCTTGCCCGGATCACCAGCTGCCAGATTGATCAGTTCCTCTTCTGACAGTGTATCAACAAATTCTTTTGCTTCTTTTTCATACAGTGCTTTATTCTTCTTATAATCGATGATTTTTGTTTTAAAATCATCAGCATGCAATTCTGCCACCATCATGTTTTTGGCTAATGCAAGCTGCTCTGCTTCTTTTTCACGTGTGGATGTTATTCCTGCTTCCTGCGTTTTTTCTTCCAGTTTCTGTTTTAATGGAAAGAGATTTTTAACCTGGCAGGAAATCACTTCTTTATCAAGTTTTACCCCAGCACAGAGCTTTGCAGAAGCAAGACTGTTTCCCGCCCAGATTCCATAGAATCCTCCTTCAAGAATCCATGCTGCTCTTTTTTCATCATAAGAAGTAAGCTGATCCATATCGATCACCAGCGATACTTTTTCGCTCTCTCCTGGTTTCAGTTCCGATGTTTTGGCATAAGCACACAGGCGACGGGCTTCTTTTTCCAGAATCACTCCTGGAAGAGATACGTAAATCTGTACAACTTCTTTGCCGGAAACTTTGCCTGTATTTTTTACTGATGCTGAAATAGTGATTTTCTCATCAGATACATTTTCCAGACAGTAGTCGAATATCGCAAAATCTGTATAGGAGAGTCCATAGCCAAATCCATAACGGACCGGCACTTCAAAAGTATCAAAATAGCGATAGCCTACATAAATTCCTTCTTTATAAACTTCTGTCTCAACATTTCCGTTATTGTGGGAAAATGTTTCTGAATTCGGGTAATCCTCATATTCATAAGCCCATGTATCGGTCAGTTTTCCAGACGGAGTCACTTTTCCGGAAACCACATCTGCAAATGCATTTCCACCTTCCATTCCCGGCTGCACGATTGTCAGAAGTGCTTTGATATTCTCAAATTCATCCATAAAAGAAAGATCCACCTGAGCACCGGCATTGATCACCACGATCACGTCACGATAGTATGCGCAGATATCTGCCAGCATCTCATATTCTTCATCCTTCAGATAATAGTCGCCTTTATCTGCGGTACGGTCTGCTCCCTCACCGGCAATACGGCTGAGTACATAGATTGCTGTATCTGTATTTTCACCTTTTGCCGGTTTCCGAATCGGGTCACCAGCCGGCATGATAAATGGTGTTGTACTGTAAACAGAAAAGAAATCCATCGTATCTGCGCCTTCGCCTGTTCTTGAAAGAATGTCCTTCTTCCAGTCCTGACGTGCCTGATCATAGATTTTGTCATAGCTGTTGATCCAGTCTTCGGTGGTTATCTGAAAACCGGCATTCTTCATGCCCTGACAGATAGATACTTTTTCTCGTTCATTCACATCACCGGAACCAGTTCCACCTTTGATCGTCTTTCCTGCGCCTGCACCATAAAGGGCAACTGTACTTCCTGCTTTCAGAGGGAGAATACCCTCTTTGTTTTTCAAGAGAACGATTCCTTCTGCTGCAGCACGACGGGCAAGTTTACGGTGTTCTGTTTCCCATTGCTGTATCTCTGGATTTGTACTTCCGGAAAATGTTCTTTCTTTTAAAATACGTGTCATGATTATTCCTCTCCGATAAAATCTTCAAATGTTTCTTTTATGAGATGTTCATCGTTTGTATCTGCATTCAGGATCAGCGGCTTGCTTAAATCCAGACTGAAGATCCCCATAATAGATTTTGCGTCTACATAGTATTTACCACTCTGCAGATCCATATCACAGTCAAATTTACTGCAAAGTTTATTAAATTTGTCCGCATCCTGCATGGATACGATCTTTACTGTTAATTTTACCATAATCTGACGCTCCTTTTCCAGTTAGTTAAAATATTTTCTCAGAAGATAGGTAGGGGTACAGCTCCATGCATGACAGTAGCTGTTTACAATACTGCTTCCATACGGAGACTCTGCCGGATTTTCCGGATTGTAGAGTTCCCAGAATGTGTCTGCTCCATGGCCAATCATACCACCCCAGTAGTATTTCATATATTTCATTGCCTCATCTTTTTTACCACACATTAAAAGTGCTTCCACAAAGTGATGATTCATATATGGAGAAACCATTCCTTTTTCCGGTTTCAGCTCATTCAGTTTTTCGAGCATTTCTGCGCCTTCTTCAATGCTGACTGCACCTGCAAGGATCAGCCATACCTGACTTGCGTAGTTGATCTGTTTTTCTTCGCCACTTACAAACAGGCCTGTTTTCTCATCCAAAAGATATTTTCTGACTGCTGCAGTCTTTTCTTCTGCTTCTTTTTTAAGCTCTTCTGCTTTTTCTGTATCTCCGAGGATTTCTGCAATCTTCTGTACTTTTTTTGCACAGTAGATGTATACTCCCTGCATAGCAGTCTGTTTGTTCAATCCGTCAGTCCAGTCGATGAATCCCCAGAATCCTTCGCCATTTTTCATCAGATGTTTTTCATCAAACTGCTCTCCTGCGATCTCCATCTGACGGTAAGCGCATTTACTTAAATCTTCCAGAGTCTCTCTATCTCCGGATGCTTCATAGTAATCCAAAAGTGTTGCACCAAAGAACATGGAATAGTCCAGAAGGAAGGTATCATCTACGATGAATTTCGGCTCTGTAAACAGGCAGGCACTTACCTGACCGTTATCTTTTGTCTGCCCTGCAAACAGGTACAGGCATCGTTTTACGAGATCCATGTTATGGAATGTTTCATAGTTTGCAAGTGCCTGGAGTCTTAAGTCTCCGAGCCACAGACGGCGGTCTCTCTTCGGTCCGTCTTCAAAAACGGACTGCATGCAGTTGTGCAGGGTCCGAAGGCTGACTCTGTCCAGTTTACGAATCATTTCGTCATCACTCTCTACCGGTTTCACATCTTCCATGCGGACTGAAGAAATACTGGTGCAGTATACATCTTCCACTACCATCTGCCATTTCAGAGAAGTGTCAATTGCCTCAATTTCCATATAACGGAATGCATATCTTCTCGGAAGCTTCAGTTCTGCAGGAAGAACATCGATATGGATAAACTCCTCCTGGATCCAGCCGCGGCTGATCCATCCGTCATAATCTGCAGAATCCTCTATCATTTCTTTTGCAATCTCACCGAATTTCAGTCTGAAAAAGGCAGGGGCATCCTGCGGACTACCCACAGAATTCAATTTCAAGGTAACATACCCAACCTGATGGTCACCAAAATCCAGACAAAGCTTGTCGCCTTTTGCAAGATGATAAGAAGAAAGATTTTCGATGTCATCTTTTTTGTTTACATCCGGATATACTTTTTCTGTTTTTACAATATCTACAATAGAAACCGGGCGAACTACTGTCTTCAGCAGTTCCGGCGTACATGCTTCCGCTTTTTTTACGAAATCATCATTGGTCACACGGACCATATTAAGATCAATGCTTACTTCTGCCATTAAGCGTTTGCTCTCCTTTCATCGAGTTCTTTAATGATCTGCGGATAGATCTTATCCAGATCATAGAACATCATTGTGATAATCGTTGCGATATTTGTGATAATCGGTACCCAGATATACATAGCCGTGATATAGTGCTGTGCAGTTGTTGTCTGTACTGCCATATTTGCATCAAATCCACCGATCTGGAGAAGTGCTGCACCGATACTGCTGGCGATTGCCATACCAACTTTACCTACAAATCCATTAACTGCTGAAAGAGTTCCGGCTGTGTTTACGCCACTCTTCCATTCGCCATAGTCAACCGGATCAGGCTGCATTGCAAAATGCATACTTGCTTTGAGTCCATAACCAGCTGCTGCGATCACTGCGCCAACCAGAAGAACCGGCACGTTTGTTCCACCAAAGAAAATGATCAGCAGACCACCCATATGTACAAAACTTCCGCCTACCATCAGGTTTCTCTTAGATGTCAGTTTTACAAGGAACGGTGCACAGAGGTTTGCCACGATTGGCACCAGTGTTGTGATGGTTGCAACGATCTGTACCAGTGTTGTGTTTTGTACAACATAAGTAAAATAATAAATCACGGCACTTGCCTGAATGACGAATCCACCGAAGAACCATACGATATTCAGTGCAAAAAGTTTCCATGGTTTGTTATGAAGCAGACAGGAAATATTTGCTTTCAGGCTTACTTTTTCCTGTTTGATCACAACACGTTCTTTTGTATTAAAGAAACAGAAGAAAAATACAAGGCATCCGATCACACCAAAGATCATCATTACGATACGGAATCCAAGTGCTTCATTTCCGTTTCCAAATTTATCTACCAGTGTCAGGGCAAATGCACTGACTACTGTAGAACCAACTGATGAAAAGAAAGTTCTGCAGGATGCAAGAACAGTTCTCTCATGCGGATCTTCGCTCAGTGCAGGAAGAATAGATGCCATCGGGATATTTACTACAGTGTATGCTGTTGACAGCAGGATGTAGGAAATATATGCATAGATGAGCATGCCTGTCTGTCCGATATTCGGTACAGAGAATGCAACAACTGCTGCTACACCAAACGGAACCGCACCAAACAGAATCCATGGTCTTGATTTTCCCCATCTGGTATTTGTTTTGTCGATCAGGAATCCAACGATCAGGTCAGAAATTCCATCAATTACTTTGGTTACAAGGAACATTACACTGACAGCACCTGCATTCAGATGCATAACGTTTGTGTAAAAATACAGCAGATACAGGGAGATCATCTGCCAGATCAGGTTGCATGCAAAATCGGATGAGCCATAGCCGATTCTCTGACGCCACAAACCGATCTTTACTTTCTTTTCAACTTCGTTCATTCTACTTACCTCCAATTTGATTCTGCTATTACTTTACTTCTTTTTTACATTTCCTCCAATTGTAATTTTTTTTGTAAAACACTGACTTTTTTTTCGACAGATAAAATGCTATACTGAGTTCACCAGACAACAATTCTGTATTTATTATATAGGAAACAATTGTTATAGACTGATTTTTTTGAGGGAGATTATGAAGCTTACCAGAGACGAATTTCGAAGTTATCTTCACCATTATGACGAGGATGAAATTTTTTATAAGAACATGTATTTTGAAGAAAAAGATCACCCGGCGACTTTTCATGAGTATTGTCTTGGGCTGGACCGTGACCTGATCTCTGACCATCGTCTTTTCGTACCGGAACTGCGCACGGAAGCCTGGTATCCTTATATGGAAGAAAAAGATCTTTTTGGTAATCTGACCGGAAATATCATGTTTGTAAAACACTACCGTTATACACCTCTGTTTGTTCATGAGCATGAATTCTTTGAGATTCTCTGTATCTATGACGGCACCGCTCAGACAACGATCCAGGGAATTTCCCATACTCTGCATACTGGTGATATCTGCATCATCCCGCCACATACGAAACACAGTGTTGGAGTTTTTGATGACAGTATTGCTGTTAATATCCTGGTTCGTGGTACAACTTTCCAGTCAACCTTCTTTCAGGCCCTGACTGCTGACAGTGCTCTGGCACAGTTTTTTGCTCATGTGCTTTACCGTAAAACCGAGGGAAATTACCTGATATTTCACACGGATAATGATGTCAGAATCTGCGATATGCTTGAAACCATGTATATAGAATATCTCGCTCATGAAAAATACAGCTATACATTCCTTAATTCCATGCTGATCCTGTTCTGGGCGATGCTGCTGCGCTACCATGAAAATGATATCGAATCCATTCTTACGAAAGATACCTCCGGCAATTCCATGACGGAGATTCTGAACTACCTGAACCATCACTATCAGACAGCAACACTCAGTGATACCGCTGCATATTTTGGTTACAGTACTTCACATTTCAGCACACTAATCAAAGAGGGAACCGGTCAGACCTTTCTTCAGATCATCCGAAACATCAAGCTGAATCAGGCATGCCGCGCACTGCGTGAAAGTTCTTTAAGCAACAACGCGATCTGTGAACTTGTCGGATATGACAGTCCGGAACATTTTATGCGTATCTTCAAGAAAACCTACGGTATGACTCCCGGTGAATACCGAAAAAAACATCATGAACAGGAATCCTGATTAATTTATTCTATAAATACTTTACTTTCCCAGACAAGAGGCGTATCTTATAACAGGATGAGAAATTTTTTGAATTATTGGGGAATTGTATATGTGTGAAAATACGAAGAAAAAGGCCCGTTCCATTCAAATGGTAACGGGTTCTTTGTGGAAAAATATTTTTTTATTCAGCATTCCACTGATGTGCTCACAGCTTCTGGAAGTTGTTTTTAACCTGAGCGATGTTGCCGTTGTCGGTCGGTTCGCGGATTATAAAGCACTCGGAGCAGTTGGCTCCACCACCCTGCTGGTTACTTTATTTGTCGGATTTCTGATCGGAATGGGCAGCGGTGTAAATGTACGAACTGCACATGCACTTGGTTCCGGAAATCTCCAGAATACAGAAGATACCATTCATTCAGCACTTGTTCTGTGTGCATTGATGGGACTGCTGGTAGGCGCTGTCTGTTTCTTCTTTTCCGGTGGAATGCTGAAACTGCTACACACCAAAAATGATCTGATCGGACAGGCATCTCTTTATCTGAAGATTTATGCGATCGGACTTCCTGCCATGGGTGTGTACAACTTTGGTAACGGTGTCTTAAGTGCACGTGGGGATACAAAACGGCCACTTTATTATCTGGCTGCCGCAGGTGTACTGAACGTTATACTGAACCTGTTTTTCGTCATTGTATTACATATGGCTGCCGCAGGTGTTGCTACTGCCACTGCGATCGCACAGTATGTTTCTGCAATGCTCATCATGGTACATCTGCTCCGCCGAAAAGATGAATGTCATGTTTCACTGAAAAAAATCCGTTTTCACAAAAAAGCATGTATTGACATTCTGCTCATCGGTATCCCGGCCGGTATTCAGAATGCAATCTTCGCGATTGCAAACCTGTTTGTGCAGAGTGGTGTTAATTCCTTTGATACTTACATGGTTTCCGGCAGTGCCGCCGCCACCAATGCCGACACGATCATTTACAATGTCATGTATGCGTTTTACATTGCATGTTCCAGCTTCATGGGACAGAATTATGGTGCCGGAAATAAAAAAAGAGTCCTCAGAAGTTACTTTATCAGTCTGTTTTATTCATTCACGATCGGATTGATCCTTGGACTGCTCCTCTTTATCTTCGGACATCAGTTCCTGTCTCTGTTTGCCACGGATGCAGCAGTCATTGACGCCGGCATGCAGCGAATCAAAATCATGGCATTTTCGTACTGTTTTTCATCTTTTATGGACTGCACGATCGCGGCTTCGCGCGGAATCGGAAAGACTATCATCCCGACGATCATTATCATCATGGGATCCTGCGTGTTCCGTATCGTATGGATCTACACCGTATTTGCCTGGATTCATACCATCCCGGCACTGTTTCTTCTGTATCTGTTCTCCTGGATCATCACATCCATCGCGGAGATTACTTACTTTATCATCATCTACAGGAAACTCTGATCCTGTAGATGATTTTTTTATTTTATCAACAAATAAGTAAACTTATGTAGATAAAATTTCTTTTCTCCTCTGGTATCATGTTAAATTATTATCATTTTTAAAAATTTCATTGTTTTTTTATTGCTTTTATTGATGAATTATGTATAATTAACTCTATGAGAAGTTGGAATGTTCCACTTCTTAGAGGTTAAAGAAGCCAGCATATAGATGGCTCTATTAAAGAAGAGAGGTAAATGTAAGATGGCAAAAATCGATTTAACTAAGTATGGCATCACAGGAACAACTGAAATTGTGTACAATCCTTCTTACGAAGTATTATTCGAGGAAGAGACTAAAGCAGGTCTTGAAGGATTTGAAGTAGGCCAGGAGACAGAACTTGGCGCTGTTAATGTTATGACAGGTATCTACACAGGACGTTCTCCTAAAGATAAATTCATCGTTATGGATGAGAACTCCAAAGATACAGTTTGGTGGACTTCTGATGAATACAAGAACGACAACCATCCTGCAACACAGGAAGCTTGGGACGCTTGTAAAGAAATTGCAAAAAAAGAACTTTCCAATAAGAAACTTTTCGTAGTTGACGCATTCTGCGGTGCTAACGCTGATACTCGTATGGCTATCCGTTTCATCGTTGAAGTTGCTTGGCAGGCACATTTTGTTACAAACATGTTCATCCAGCCAACAGCTGAAGAGCTTGAAACATTTGAGCCAGATTTCGTTGTATACAATGCTTCTAAAGCAAAAGTTGAAAACTACAAAGAACTTGGTCTGAACTCTGAAACAGCTGTAATGTTCAACATTACATCCAAAGAGCAGGTTATCATCAATACATGGTACGGCGGAGAAATGAAGAAAGGTATGTTCTCTATGATGAACTACTTCCTTCCATTGAAAGGTATTGCAGCTATGCACTGCTCCGCTAACACAGACCTCAACGGAGAAAACACAGCAATCTTCTTCGGACTTTCCGGAACAGGTAAAACAACTCTTTCCACAGACCCGAAACGTCTCCTGATCGGTGATGACGAACACGGCTGGGATGACAACGGCGTATTCAACTTCGAAGGTGGATGCTACGCTAAAGTTATCAACCTTGACAAAGATTCTGAGCCAGACATCTACAATGCAATCAAACGTAACGCTCTTCTTGAGAACGTAACTGTTGATGCAAACGGAAAGATTGACTTCGCTGATAAGAGCGTTACAGAAAACACACGTGTTTCCTACCCGATCGACCACATCGAAAAAATCGTTCGCCCGATTTCTTCTGCACCGGCAGCTAAGAACGTTATCTTCCTGTCCGCAGATGCATTTGGTGTACTTCCTCCAGTATCTATCCTGACAGAAGCTCAGACACAGTATTACTTCCTGTCTGGATTTACAGCAAAACTTGCTGGTACAGAGCGTGGAATCACAGAGCCTACACCTACATTCTCAGCTTGCTTTGGCCAGGCATTCCTGGAACTGCATCCAACAAAATATGCAGAAGAGCTTGTTAAGAAAATGGAAAAGAGCGGAGCAAAAGCTTACCTTGTTAATACAGGATGGAACGGAACAGGCAAACGTATCTCCATCAAAGATACTCGTGGTATCATCGATGCTATCCTTAACGGAGATATCAACAACGCTCCTACTAAGACAATTCCTTACTTCAACTTCGAAGTTCCTACAGAACTTACAGGTGTTGACACAGGAATCCTTGACCCACGTGACACATATGCAGACGCTGCTCAGTGGGAAGAAAAAGCAAAAGATCTTGCTGCAAGATTCATCAAGAACTTTGCTAAATATGAAGGAAATGAAGCTGGTAAAGCACTTGTTGCTGCTGGTCCTCAGTTATAATTTCATTACAAATAGCAAAACCAAAGGGGCTGCCGTTTAACGACAGCCCCATACTTTTATCTAAACTCTTTATATCTATACCCCAAACTACTACGAAACGAGATGATAACACATGAGTTGGTATAATGAAGCAATTTTTTATCATATTTATCCTTTAGGTCTGACTGGCGCACCAAAGCAGAATGATTATGCCGAACCGGTACATCGCCTGAACACTCTTCTTCCATGGATCGACCATATCAAAGAAATCGGATGCACAGCCCTGTATATCGGACCGCTCTTCGAAAGTGTCGGCCATGGCTATGAGACAACAGATTACAAGAAACTGGACTCCCGTCTTGGAACAAACGAAGATCTGACTGCTTTTGTAAAAGCCTGTCATGACAAAAAAATCAAAGTAATCTTTGACGGTGTATTCAATCATACCGGCCGAGATTTCTTTGCATTCAAAGATATTCAGCAGAATCGCGAAAATTCAAGATATCTGAACTGGTATTGTAATGTGAATTTCTGGGGAAACAATGAATACAACGATGGATTTTCCTATGATAACTGGGGTGGATACAATCTGCTTGTCAAATTAAACCAGAGAAATCCAGAAGTTCAGGATTATATCTGTGATGTGATCCGTTACTGGGTTTCTGAGTTTGATGTAGACGGAATCCGTCTGGATGCTGCCGATGTACTGGATTTTGATTTCATGCGCGCGCTCCGCCGTACTGCTGAAGAAGTCAAACCGGATTTCTGGCTGATGGGTGAAGTAATTCATGGAGATTACAGTCGCTGGGTAAATGGAGAGACTCTGCACAGTGTTACAAACTATGCTCTGCACAAAGCACTTTATAGCGGACACAATGATCATAACTATTTCGAGATTGCCCATACGGTGAAATATCTCCAGAATATGGGGAATCTGGATCTTTATAATTTCGTTGATAACCACGATGTAGAAAGAATCTATACAAAGCTATCCAATAAAGCACACTTTACTCCGGTTCATATTCTGCTCTATACCCTTCCGGGCGTTCCAAGTATTTATTATGGTTCTGAGTTTGGGATCGAAGGACGTAAAGAACGCTCTTCCGATGACAGTCTGAGACCGGCACTTAATCTTGAAGATTACGAATCTGCCCTCAGTGATAATCCTTGCACTGCTCTCATTGCAGCTCTTGGTAAGATCAGACAGAATACACCTGCTCTGAGCTATGGAAGCTACACAGAACTGCAGCTTACCAATCGTCAGTTTGCATTTGCACGTGATCTGGACAGCGTGCGTGTGATTGTGACTGTCAACAATGACGACAACGATGCCTGGATGAATCTTCCTGCCGGAAACGCTGTTGAATATATTGGCACACTGACCGGGCAGAAAGTTTCTGTAGAAGGTGGACACATCAATGTACGCGTGGGTGCAAACAGCGGTGAAATCTGGGTACCAGCAGAAGAAACATCTGTCCCTGAAACATTTTCTGAAAACAAGGACTCTATCGTTGAAGAAACACCTGTTACTCAGGAAGAAGTCAAAAACGAAGGATCTACAGAAACCAAAGCAACCCCTGCCGCCTCTGTACAGGAAGCTGCAAATACAAAAGAAGACACCAATGAAACTCCTGCTTCTGCTGAAAAAGAGCCTGTCAATTACGATCCGAACAAAGCTCCGGAAGATATGTCCATCGAAGAGCTCCAGGCTGGCATCCTCGCAAAGATGGCAAACAACGGTTCTGTCACCGATCAGATGAAGAAGACAGTTTACGACAATATCTGGCACGATTCTCTGGTCAACTGGCTCAAGAGCTTCCGCTGATCCATATTATAAAAAGCATACTGCATTGCAAATCGACAATTCTTTCTTAAGCGATGCAAAAAAGAGGAGTATCTCACACAATTTTGTGTGACTACTCCTCTTTTCTTTTATATTGCTCTGTTATGCACATTCCCCGTCAGTCTCTGTCGCAATTCTCCACCGAGCATCGTCACAAATACACTTACCGCAAATACAGAAATGCATCTGTCCAGATAATCTGTCAGAAACTGTACTGCAAAGATACTTCCGGTCAGTCCAAGCGGTGTTCTTGAAAGAAGCTGGACCAGAATCGAAGATCCTGATGATGTCACACCTCCAAACAATACTGCATTGATCACAGAACTTACAATCGTTCCCGGTACAGTAATCAGTACTGCAGCAAACAACACTTTTACTTTCTTTACGGATAACTTACGAAAAACAAGTCCACTCATGATACCTGTGATCATACCCACAGGTGCAAAATACAACGAATAGATATCCACTGTCATACCCATAAAAATTCCACTGATCAGGTTCGGCAGCATACCAAACCACGGTCCCAGAACTGCGCCTGTCAGAATAGTTCCAATGCTGTCCAGATAAACCGGCAGTTTCATAAAGAGTGCAATCTGTCCCCCGACAATATTGATTCCTACTGCCAGTGCCACCAGACAGATCTGGTAAACATTGATCTTGTTTTCTGAATAATCTTTTTTGTTTCTTTTCATTGTTATCTTCATTCTGTCACCTCTTTACAGCTCATGCAGAAGTTTAAATTCATCCTTCTTCCATCTGCTTCCATCATTTTTTCTGAGTACACGTTCCATAAAGAATGCAAAAAATCTTTCAGAATCTGTTTCTGTAAGAATCCTGCTATTCGGTTCTTTTTTCCAGAAGTTCATAGAATCTACAACAGTCTGACCACGACAAACTCCGTCAGTTGCAACGACTGTAAAGCTATCAAATCCATCGCACATGGAGCGGTCAATAAAATATGCCACTGCCAGTGGATCATTGATCACGCAACCAATAATCCCCTCCTGTTCCCAGTGAAAATCCATATAAAATCCTGTGATCTTACGAATAAATTCTCCCATCTCCGGATCCAGGCGGCACATATATTCCAGCCTGTTCGGTGTCAGGACAATTTCACGCGTTACATCCAGTCCAATCATATGAATCTTGCTTCCTGCCTTTGCAAAAAGATCATACACAACGGCAGCTGCATCCGGATCACACCAGTAATTATACTCAGCTACCGGCGAACAATTTCCATGACTCTTGAAACTTCCTCCCATGGATACCATCTCTTCTACATTAGCGATCAGTTCCGGCTTTCTCGAAAATACTTTTGCCAGATTCGTCATCGGGCCAAGTGCGATAATGGATATTTTTTCTCTCTCCAGAAGTTCTGTCAGAAAATCAACTGCATTCTTCTTCTCATATTCACCTTCCACTTCCGGAAAAAAGCTTTCTCCAAGTCCATCCATCCCATGGGTATCCCTCGCATCAATATATTCTTCCCGGAGCGGAACTTCTTCTCCAATATAGATTGGAATATCCATTCTGCCAAGCTGCTTCAGAACCTTTCGTGCATTAGCCGCCCCCATATCAGATGGCACATTACCTGATACTGTTGTGATTGCCAGAATATCAAGTTCCGGAGAATTTGCAGCAAGCATGATCGCAAGTGCATCGTCAATTCCCGGATCACAGTCTATAATAATTTTATGCATAAAAAAACTTCCAACCTTTCCTTCTTCCAGGTGATTTTTATAAAAATCCTCCACAGAAAAAGGTATCGACGATCGGAAGATACCTGCATGACCTAGTTTTTTATACTGGGAGGGTTTCGAACCAGTTATGAAATTTATAAAACATTTCATAAAAATCTACTTATGAAACTTTTTGTAGTATAACAAAAAGGACTCCGGAATGCAAGTATATTTTTACATTCCGGAGTAAAATTTTAGTTACTGTGTATGAAATAAGTATTTACTGATTTTATTCAAATAACTTCTTCACCATATCCGCGTCAAAAATCACAGAAGATACATGATTTACTTCAATCTGATACAGAGCATTTGCAGCAATGTGTTCTGCCGCCTGTTCCAGATCACGGATACCAGTCGTATCAGCAAACTGCTCGATCACTGCATCAAGTCCATCCGGAGCCACTACGCACTCTTCTTCTTTGAGGCTCATGCGTTTTAATACTTTCGGAAGTGCAAATTTGGAGAAAATAACTTTCTTTTCTTCTGCTGTGTAATCCGGAAGTTCAATGACCGCAAAGCGGGACATTAACGGAGCACTGATCTGTGCTTTGTCGTTGGCTGTCGCAATCGGATAAACACCGACAGTCGGAACCATACATTCCATATAGTTATCTGTAAATCCAAGGTTATCAAGGAGTGTCAGAAGTACATCCGCCGGATTACCATTTCCCTTGCCATTTGTTGCCTTATCCAGCTCATTGATAATAAATACAAGATTGGACTCTCCTGCCATGGAAAATGCTTCCATAATGATTCCAGGCTTTGCATTGGCATAGACACGGGAACTTCCGGTAAGCTGCTCCGGATCATTAATAGAACTCATATCCAATGTTGTCCACGGAAGTTTCAGGATACGTGCAACTGCGTAAGCAATCTGTGATTTGCCGGTTCCTGCCGGACCAACCAGAAGCAGCCCGTATGCCGGAAGTGTATGCGTACGGTTAATCTGAATGATCGTCTCAATGATTCTCTGTTTTACTTTTTCCATTCCATAGAGTTCTTCATCCAGAATACGGCGCGCCTCTACTGGATCAATGGATTCAAAATAGTTATTTTTCCACTGAATATTCATCATAATGGACAGTGCTCTCTGTGCATGTCTGCGTTCTTCCTGTGACACCTCATGAGATTTCGCAACAGCAAGGTTTCTTCTTGCCCAGAGACGGATATTATCCGGCATGGTCCTTCCTGCACAGGTCATAAAATCCGTGATGCTCTGAATACTGGTCAGCTTCATATCATCACCGTCTTCATCTTCCTCATCTCCATCCGGAAGCTCTGTCGGTGCATTACTTGCCAGAAGACGTTCGATCATAAACTGCAGGAATCCATCTTCTGCTGAAAGTTTTCCAGCTCCCCCAAACGCAGTTTCACGAATCTTATAGATTGCATATCCATCTTCTGTATTCTGTCCAGATAATCGTACACTAATATGGTTTTCGCCCAGCCATTTTACGAGGCTCACAAAACGTGCATCAATTTTGAGAATATCTGCCGGGAAAACACCATCCTCTTCTTTGAATTCAAAAGAAGATTTCTGGTTTGGATTGGAAAAGACACCACAGGAATGATGCTTCCACTGACGGCTTTTATTATCAATGATCAGGATCGGTTTCTCCGGTGACGGTACTTTTTCATTCGACTGGAACGTCGTGTAAGTACATTCCGGATCTTTCTTTTCTGTTTTGCTGTTGCTGAAATCAAATACTGGCATAATAAACTGCTGCTCCTCTTTTATTGTTTGTATTGTTGCAATGATTACCGGAAAACAGTAACCATTTATCAGTCTTTAATTCTGGTAAAACTGACCGGCACACACATCATAGATTCCTCGTGGAGTAATGCGTATCTCCGGAATGACCGGGAGGGCCATAAAGGACAGTGTGATAAACGGCGCCATAGCATCCGACACACCCATCTCGTGTGCCTTGCGGATCATTCGTTCCAGTTTTCTATGACTGTACTGAAAACCTGCATCACTCATCAGTCCCATTACCGGAAGCTCCAGTGTATCATATACATGATGATCTGCAACCAGTGTATAACCGCCCTGCGTACGGATCAGTTCCTGTACAGCAAGATACATATCTTCATCATTGTCACCAATTACAATGATATTGTGAGAATCATGGGATACACTTGATGCAATCGCACCACCATGAATACCAAATCCGCTCACAACACCGACGCCCGTTTTTCCAGTTGCTTTGTGCCGTTCAACCACCGCAATCTTCTGATACTGTTCATCTGCGGTGAATACTCCCTTTTCATGAAGTATCTGTACATTTTTACGGACAGTTGTAATTTCACCTTCCTGCATTCCGACTACATTGAATATACCATCTGGAGATTCCAGCCGCAAGTCTTCCTTTAAGAATTTTCCAACATGAACTGTATTTTTCAGTTCTGAGGGACATTCTTTTACAAGGATTTCTCCGTCCTGATCAATTTTTCTGCCCCTATAGTAAACATCCTGGATCGTCATCTTTTCAAGATCATCCACAACAAGCATATCTGCCTGATATCCAGGTGCAATCGCCCCAAGATGTGTTAATCCATAACATTTTGCAGAATTGATGGTTGCCATACAGATTGCATCTACCGGATTCATGCCAAGTCCGATGGCCTTACGTACATTATGGTCGATATGACCCTCTTTTTCAATATCTTCGATATGTTTATCATCTGTACAGAAGCAGAATCCTTCTCCATTCATCTGATTCTGTATGATTCCATTCACAATTGCTTTCAGATTTCTTGCGGCACTGCCTTCACGAATATGTACGATCATGCCATTTCGACGTTCTTTCATCGCATATGCAAAATCTGAACATTCATGATCTGTAGCAATTCCGGCCATAGCATATGCCTGCAGATCCATATCAGAAAGAAATGGTGCATGTCCATCCCGGACTTTATCACTGAACAGTTCCAGTTTCCGGTGCATGGCTTCATCACCATTTACAACTGATATGTAATCCATGACTTCACCCAGTCCAAGAATTCTCTTTTTTGAAAGATAAGGTTCCATATCCTGTGCAGTAAGTGTGCATCCATTATCATCGATCGCAGTTGCCGGAACACAGGATGGTATCATAACAAAAACATTGGCATCCACGTCTTCAGTCTGATCCAGGATATAATCAATGCCCTTTAATCCGGACACATTGGCCGATTCATGTGGATCTACGATAAACGTTGTCGTGCCATGCCTGGACGCCACTGTTACCAGCTCTGCCGGCGTCACAAGTGTAGATTCCAGATGCAGATGACTGTCTATAAATCCCGGACAGACATACCTTCCGCCCAGATCTGTTTCTTCTTCACCCTGGTAGTTTCCGATTCCAACGATCATTCCATCCTGAATCGCAATATCACCTTTCAGGATCTCTCTGGTAAAAACATTCACAATACGGGCATTTTTCAGTACAAATTCTGCTTTTCTCAGTCCACGGGTTACTTTTGAACATTTCTGATATTTCTGTAACTCCATAAAGCCCACACTCCTTTTTATTACTGCCATTTACAGCAGTTCTATTTTTACCTTATTCAATTATTATCTGTGAAACTTCCGGCAGAAATTTAATCCAGCTTAATCCCGGCAAGTGCCTGTGCAAATGCATTGTTTACTGGTTCCGCTGCTTCTTTCTGCTGTTTTTTCAGATATTTCTGTACGTCTCTTTTGTTGACACCTGCTCCTTCTTTGGCTCTTCTGGCCTGGAAAGATGACAGTTTCTCTTTATATCCACATGCACATACAAATGTTTCTTCTTTGCCTTTGACCAACATCTCCATTCGCTTGTGACATTTTGGACATCGTGCATTTGTTGTACGTGAAATCGTCTCTCTGTATCCGCATTCGCGGTCCTGACATACCAGCATCTTACTGTTCTTGCCATTTACTGCAAGCATTCGTTTCCCACAGTTCGGACAGATCTTATTCGTCAGATTATCATGACGGAAGGTTCCCGTTCCTGTCTTGATCTCACCAACGATCTCCTCAGTATATTCGCGGATTCCATCAAGAAAGACTTTCTGTTTCAGTTTGCCTTGGGATATATCAGACAGTTTCTTTTCCCAGTCTGCTGTCAGTTCCGGTTTCTTAAGATCTTCCGGTACAAGCTCCAGAAGCTGTTTTGCTTTGGAAGTCAGATAGATTTCATTGCCTCTCTTTTCCATAAGGAATGTGTGGAAAAGTTTTTCAATAATATCTGCTCTGGTGGCAACTGTGCCAAGTCCGCCAGTTTCTCCCAGCGTCTTTGCTGCCTGTGTATCTTTTGAGGACATATATTTCACCGGATTCTCCATTGCCGCCAGAAGCGTTGCCTCAGTAAAATGTGCCGGTGGCTTTGTCTTACCTGTTGTCAGACGAACGCTGTCTATCAGAAGCTTCTCTCCCTGTTTCAATACCGGAAGATTCTGGTCTTTCAGTGTCTGCTCTTCCTCGTCATCGTCCGCACTTTCACCTTCGTAAACCTCTTTCCAGCCTGCACTTATGACCGTCTTGCCGCTTGCTACAAACCTCTGTCCCGCTGCCTTCCCTTCCATGGAAGTCTGTTCATATTCAAATGGAGAATAAAGAACACTCAAAAACCTCCGCACAACCATATCATAGATTTTGCGCTCTTCATTTGTCATATGATCCAGCTGTACAAACTGCTCTGTCGGAATGATCGCATGATGGTCACTGACCTTTTTATCATCCACGAAACTTCCGTTTGTATGGATTGGTTTAGTAAGCAGCACGCCGGCAAGCTTCCGATATGGGCCGGTTCCACAGGCTTTCAGTCTCTCTTTGATCGTCGGGACAACATCCTTGCCGATATAACGGGAATCCGTTCTCGGATACGTAAATACCTTATGATTCTCATATAATCTCTGCATAATATTGAGTGTTTCTTTTGCGGAAAATCCATATTTCTGGTTTGCTTCCCGCTGCAGAGTCGTCAGATCATAAAGTCCGGGAGCCATTGTTTTCTTAGGTTTTCTGGTTACAGATACAAGTTCCAGCGCCGTATTGGAAATCTTCTTCTGAATTTCCTCCGCACGCTCTTTCTGAAAAGTCCGATAGCTTCCGCTCTTTTCATCTTTCCAGGTCCACTGTATTCCACCAGCCTGCAAAGTTACTCCAAAGTAATCCTCTGGTTTAAACTTACGTATTTCTTCTTCTCTTCTCGCAATGATTGCAAGTGTCGGTGTCTGTACACGCCCGCAGGAAAGCTGTGCATTATGTTTACAGGTCAGCGCTCTTGTTCCATTGATTCCAACCAGCCAGTCTGCCTCTGCTCTGGCAACTGCCGCACGATAAAGATTATCATAATCTCTGCCGTCTTTCAGATTGTGAAATCCGTCACGAATTGCTTTATCGGTTACTGAAGATATCCACAGACGGCGAATTGGTTTGTGACATCCGGATTTATCCAGAATCCAGCGGGCAACCAGCTCTCCCTCTCTTCCGGCATCGGTTGCAATGATGATATCACCGATATCTTTTCGGAACAGCTGTGTCTTCACTGCCTGATATTGTTTGGAAGTCTGTCGGATAACGACAAGTTTCATCTTATCCGGCATCATCGGCAGAGTTTCCATATCCCATTTCATATATTTCTTATCATATTCTTCCGGATCTGCAAGTGTCACGAGATGACCCAGTGCCCATGTTACAACATATTCTTTGCCCTCAAGGATTCCGTTACCCTTCTGGGTACAATGGAGTACTCTTGCAATATCCCTTGCTACAGATGGCTTCTCTGCTATTACCAATGACTTCATACTTCTGCCTCTTTCTCAGGTTATTATCCGCTGCTGTCCGTTTTCCCAGCAAGCTTTCAGTTAAATCTGCTTTGATGTGAGTATATCATATCCCAACAAAAAAAGGAAGGTGGGTCACCTTCCAATCTTATATCCTACGCCACGCACTGTTTCGATCAGATCTCCGGCGTTTCCCAGCTTCTGCCTGAGTGTCCGGATATGTACATCCACAGTTCTGCTTTCACCATCAAATTCATATCCCCATATCTGATTCAGAAGCTGTGTCCTTGATAAAACCATTCCGCTGTTTTTCAGAAGCAGCGCCAGCATCTCATACTCCTTCAACGTCAGATTAACTGGTTTCTGATCCACCGTCACTATATGTCTTGACGGACACAGATACAGGTTTTCCAGATGATATTCTTCTGCTCCTTTATCCTCTGCCCGACGAAGCCGTGCCTTGATACGTGAGATTAGCTCCATCATACGAAACGGCTTCGGTATATAATCATCTGCACCGCTGTCCAGTCCCATGACCACATCATACTCTGTACCTTTGGCTGTCAGCATGATTACCGGAATCTTGCGTGCATCCGGTCTGGTACGCAGTTTTCGCAGAATAGATATTCCGTCTTCTTCCGGAAGCATGATATCCAGAAGAATCAGCGCCGGTGTTTCTTTTTCCAGTTCTTTCCAGAACAGGGACGGTCGTTCAAATCCTTTTGCATTCATTCCCTGACTCTTTAATGTATATACCACAAGTTCACGAATACTCTCATCGTCTTCTACAAGATAGATCATTTATTTCCTCCTGCCTGTCTGTTTCTTCACAAACAGATTCTTTTTTATCTTTTTGCAAAGTATAAAAAATGAACGTTAAATTTCCGGTCTGCACAGTGTTAAATGTTTGTAAATTTCTGTCGAACATGCTATGATAAACGAGAACATAAGGGAGGAACCTATGTACTATTTTATTATAAATCCCAACTCCCGTTCCGGCAAAGGTGCTCTGATCTGGAGGGATCTGGAGAACATTCTGCGTGAACGGAATATTAAATACCAAACTTTTTTTACAGAATATAAAGGACATGCTGTTAAGCTTTCTGCTTCCATTACTGCCTCGATTCCGGAAGATAGTCAAATCAAGCTGATTGCCGTTGGCGGTGATGGTACGATACAGGAAGTCCTGAGCGGAGTAAAAGATCTTTCCCGTGTCATTTTCGGCTACATCCCCACCGGATCCGGAAACGATTTCTGCCGCAGTATGAAACTTCCGCAGGATCCTATGGAGGCACTTGAACTGATTCTTTCCGATAAACGCCCACATCTGATGGACGTTCCTCATATTTCCTGTGGTTCCAGCAGCAGTCGTTTCGCGATCAGCTGTGGAATCGGTTTTGACGCAGCAGTATGCCATGAAGTTGGCATCACTCCTATGAAAAAAGTCCTGAACAAAATCGGTCTCGGCAAACTGGTCTATCTCTTTGTCGCACTGAAACAGTTGCTTTTCCTGAAGCCATCTTCTATGACACTGCTCATGGATGACAATAAAAAAGAAAAGTTTTCCAAAGTGTATTTTACTGCCGTCATGAATCAAAAATACGAAGGCGGTGGATTCAAATTCTGTCCCGATGCCAGTCCTTCCGACGGCTATCTGGATGTGATTGTTGTAGACAGTTTGAGCAAACCCAAAGTAATATGCTGTCTTCCAACCGCATTTTTCGGAAAACATACACATTTCAATGGTATCCACATTTTCCGCTGCAAAAAAATTGATATCCACAGCGAAACCAGACTGGCCGTACATAAAGACGGAGAATCCGCCGGTCTCCTGCATGATTTTTCTGTATGTATGGAACCGAAACAAATCAATATGATCTCATAGAAGTAATTTCCTGTAACGCAAAAAACTTCCCCATAAAGGGGAAGTTTTTTAGTTGAATCCATAGAATTTCTGACATACTTTGTAAGCAGCTACGAACATTTTGCGTCCGCCTCTGCCCGGAAGATTAGCTGCACGTCCCAGAATACTGTAACGCAGTTTATGATACAGCCAGAGATCCTGTTCACGAATATACTCCAGCATTTCTTTTTTCTTATCCAGTGCTTCCTGAGTACCTGCACGTACCAGCATGATCGAGGACACGGTCGTAATGATATCCAGATAGCTGAGCATATATTTCTTAAGATGTTTACTGTCAAACTGACAATTATGGAATGCGTCCGCCATCAGTTTATTGACACGGATCTGCTGGTCAATTCTCTTAATCATCACCTTTTCATTGACAGACTGATCATCTCTTCCGATAAAATAACGATAAAAATTGACATCCAGATAGTACATGTTCTTCACAAACGGAAGCGGCTCAAATGCAAACAGGTTATCCACATAGAATGTATGCTTCGGCAGTTCCAATCCACATTCGTGAAGCAGTTTTGTACGATAAATAATAGAATGCATCAACAGATATTTACCTTTTGACATATGCACACTGTCCCATCCGAAAATTTCATTCACCGGAAGACAATGTCTGTACTGCATGACTTTTTTTCTGGAAGCACCCTGTTTTTCATATACAAAATTGCTGATCAGCATATCCAGTGTTTTGGGTCCTCTTGTCAGTTCTTCAAGTGTTTTTAAGATTTGTCTATATGCCTCTTCATTTACCCAGTCATCACTGTCAACAACTTTGAAATAAAGGCCTGTTGCATTACGGATTCCGGCATTTACTGCTTCACCATGACCACCGTTTTCCTGATGAATAGCTTTTATGATCGTCGGATATTTTTCGGCATAAGCATCCGCAATCTCAGCAGTTCGGTCAGAAGAACCATCATTGACCACAAGGATCTCCACTTCTTCTCCACCTTTTAACAAAGATTCGATACATTTCTCCATATATGCTTCTGAATTATAACACGGAATTGCTATACTCAACAATTTCATTTTCCAGATTCCTCCTTCATGTATTTTACATAAGCTCTGAATGCAGACGGAATCGCGTACTGCTTCTCAGACTGTTTTTTCTCAGCAAAAATAAACGGCAATTCTCTGTCTGTGTCCAGAGATGCCACCCGAATCAGATATCCGGTCATCCTCCATTCAATATGTGAAAAAATATGTTTCGCATCCGGAAGTTCCTCAATATAGAGCGGTTCCAGCTGCATATTTTTTACCTTATCCAGCACTTCCTCCCGCGTAAGATGACCCAGGAGGTTCGGAAGCTCATATAATCCGGCAAGAAGACCTTTTTCCGGTCGTTTCTGTATAGCAGTCTTCTCTCCGTCCTGAATCACAAGCACTGTCCTGTTTTGCAGAATACGCTCCTTCTTCGGTGCTTTGACCGGCAGCTCCTCTACTGTCCCGTGTCTGTACGCAAAACAGTACTCCGACACCGGACATGATTCACAATGTGCTGGTCCATTCGGCACACAAACCACTGCCCCAAGTTCCATCAGCGCCTGATTAAAATCTCCCGGTGTATCTTCCGGCATTATCTCCAAAAGGCTTTCTTCAATCTGCCGACGTACCGACTGTTTCATAATATCCTGTCTGTCCTCTGTAATTCTGGATATCACACGAAGAACATTTCCATCTACTGCCGGTACCGGAATCTGGTAAGCAATAGATGCGATCGCACCTGCTGTGTAATTCCCGATTCCCTTCAGACTCAGCAGTTCTTCGTAAGAAGCCGGAAGTTTTCCCTCGTATTCACAAACTACCGTCCGGGCTGCTATCTGCATATTGCGGACACGATTATAATATCCCAGACCTTCCCAGAGCTTCATCAGCTTCTCTTCCGGGCATTCTGCCAAAGTCTGTACATCTGGAAGTTCTCCGATAAAACGCTGAAAATAAGGCTTCACGGCCTCGACCCTTGTCTGCTGAAGCATGATCTCCGATACCCACGTATAGTAGGCATTGTTCTGATCTCTCCAGGGAAGAATCCGTTTATTCTGTCTGTACCAGTCTGTAAGAGGTTGCACGATCTCATTCAGCCTGCTTCTGTCTTTTATCTGATCATTTTTCATCTTTTACCCTCAGTATGTTTTAGTATAACATAATTTCAGCCAAATGCCAGTTGATTTTTTTTATTTTACCGGATAGAATGTTATTACTTGGGATTATACCTGTAAATAATTATCTCCCGTTACTAAAATTAATATTATTTTGATACGAAAGGACCCTATTATGGACAGTATTATTTTTGATGTTGATGGAACTCTGTGGGATTCAACAGAAAGTGTTGCTCAGTCCTGGACCGCATATCTGCAGGAAAAAGAACATATGGATATTACCCTGACATCAGCCCGTCTGATGACGCTTTTTGGACAGACTCTGTCTGATATCGCACGCCAGATTTTCCCTGACTGTTCAGAAGCAGAACAGCTTCGCCTTATTGATGGATGCTGCCAGGCCGAACATGAAGCACTCTTAAAAAAATGTGCTCCGCTTTATGAGGATCTTGAAAAAATGCTGCAGATCCTGTACAAGAAATATCCACTCTATATTGTCAGTAACAGCCAGAGTGGCTATATTGAAGTTTTTCTTCAGACATCAGGTCTTGGCAAATATTTCAAAGGACATCTTTGTAATGGAGATACCGGTCTGGACAAAGGCTCCAATATCCGTAAACTTGCAGACACATATGATCTGAAATCCCCCGTATATGTCGGTGATACGTTTGGTGATTACCAGGCATGCCAGAAAGCAGATGTTCCTTTTATCTTTGCTGAATACGGATTCGGAGAAGTTCCAAAACCGGATGCACGCATCCGCAAACCAATGGATCTTGTCAATATTTCTTTATAAAATCGAGTAGGAGGCGGTGACTAACCGCCGTCCTCTCACACCACCGTGCGTACCGTTCGGTACACGGCGGTTTCAA
>NZ_CAKRXI010000017.1 GCF_934424005.1 uncultured Blautia sp. | reverse complement strand
CAATTACAGATGCACTTTTTGCCAATATGACTTCCCGTCTGGACTATATTCAGAAATTTTACACAAAATAAATCAGACAGAGTTGCTTCTATAACGGAACAAAGCGGACAAGTCCGCTTCAAACTCCCTGAATCCCTCAATCTTTGAGGGACTTGTTACGCTTTGCGCGCCAGATGCAGTCTGCTTCAGCAGACATATTCCTCATGCATCTGGTCGCATCCTCGCGGAGCGTTTTTGTGTAATAGGAACATTACGGAGTAATTTCCTATTACACAAAAAAGATCCTGCAGTCATAACTGCGGGATCTTTTTTGCATTTACAAATATATATGAGAAAAATCACTCCTGCTCATCTTCTGCATCAGCTAAAGGTTCGACAGCATCAAAGTCCTGTGGTACCGGCCACATATGAATACTGTTTGGAGTTTCAATTTTATGTGGTTTATCATTCATCACAATAATATTCTTCTCATAATCCACTTTGAATGTTGTGATTGTATTACTTGCATGGTTCGCAATAGCAATATGCTGGTTATCAGGGAAGATTACTATGTCCTTCGGATAATCACCGCTGATCGGCAGAGTGAACTTTTTCTCCAGAAGTCCGGTTTCTGCATCAATCTCATACATGGAGACTGTATTTTCACCAGCTGTTGTGCAGAAAAGATGTTTGCCATCAGGAGCAAGTGCCAGACCGGAAGCCGCATTGTGAATCGCATCCTTGTCATGTTGCTTACTCAATGTAGAAACACTCTGCAGAAGTTCAAATTCCGGATTGTTTCCACTTCCATCATAACTGTAAACTTTAATCTCATTACTTAATTCGAACAGAATATATGCATACTTTCCATCAGCACTGAAACGAATGATTCTTGGTCCACTCTCTCTCGGGCAGCGAAGAATATCTACTAATTCCAGTTTATGGCGTCTTTTGTTGATCCGATAGATCTTAACCTGATCAATTCCATTGTCAACTGCACAAAGATATTTATTATCCGGTGTCGGACGTACACAGTTTACATGTGGACGGAAGTTACGCTCTGCGACACTTCCAAGTCCTTTATGAAATACACCATCCATAATACGGCCAAGACTTCCATCTTTATGTGTATGTACAACCGTTACTTTGCCATCGTGATATCCCGCAACATAAAGATAACGACCGTCCACATCTGTAGCAAGGAAACAGCCTCTCATGCCGTCAATTCCTACACTGTTAATTCGAACAAGGTCTCCGTTCTCGTCACGTTTGAATACCGCAACACCCTCGTCCTCAATAGAATACAGATACTTACCGTTTTTGGAAACTGCTGTGTGAGATGCATTGCTGACCTTAACTTCGCTTCGTTCGATCAGTTTACCATTCTCCACATCTACATCATAAACCTGAATGCCCTTGCTGGTACCATAAGTGTATGTACCCACATAGGCCACATATTTCTTGTTCCCCATTATACTGCCTCCTAAAATTCGATGAATATGTGCGAAAGCTCTATCCGCATTTGGTGTCCTAATTATAGCACAATTCATTTGCAAGAACAAGTTGACATTCTCTGTTGAATGTGTATTTTCTTACGTACTTTACATAAAGTAATTTCGGATCTTGGCAAGTGTATCTTCAAGTACTTCATCGGAATGCGCTGTTGAAAGGAACATTGCTTCAAATTGAGAAGGTGCCAGATGGATTCCCTGTTTCAGCATGGCAAGGAAATAATCTGCAAATGCTTTTGTATCAGAAGACTTGGCTGAAGTATAATCCACCACTTCTTCTTTTGCAAAAAACAGGCTTCCCAGAGAAGAAACATGATTTACATGATATTCACTTCCTGCCTCTTTCAGGATCTCTTCAATTCCTCCATACAGTTTCTGGCCTTTTTCTTCCAGATCCTTATATACTTCCTGATGTTCGTACAGATATTTCAGCTGTGTAAGTCCTGCTGCCATTGCAATCGGATTTCCACTTAAAGTACCAGCCTGATATACCGGACCTGCAGGAGAAACCATTTCCATGATATCTCTTCTTCCGCCATATGCTCCCACCGGCATACCCGCACCTATGATCTTGCCGTAAGTCACCATATCCGGTGTTACGCCAAAATATTCAGCGGCACCGCCAAATGCCAGACGAAATCCTGTAATAACCTCATCAAAGATCAACAGTGTTCCATGCTGATCGCACAAAGTACGAAGGCCTTCCAGAAAACCTTTTTTCGGAGCAACCACACCCATGTTGGCAGCTACCGGTTCAACGATCACCGCTGCAACCTGTCCTTTTGCCTGCTCCAAAAGAGCTTTTACACTGTCAAGATCATTATAGACCGCGGTCATCGTATCCTGGGTACATCCCTTTGGTACACCGGCGCTGTCTGGTACCCCACTCGTCATCACACCAGAACCGGCACTTACCAGCAGCGCATCACTGTGGCCATGGTAACATCCGGCAAATTTAATGATTTTGTCCCTTCCTGTATAGCCTCTGGCTGCACGGATCGCACTCATAACTGCTTCTGTACCGGAATTTACCATACGTACCATTTCCACATGTGGAAGATGCTCACAGATAAATTCTGCCATTTCCACTTCAATCTCTGTAGCACATCCAAAACTCAATCCTTCCGCACATGCTTTTACCACTGCCTCCCGGATTTCCGGAAAATTATGTCCAAGGATCATTGGTCCCCAGGAATCAATATAATCAACATAACAGTTATCATCTGCATCATAAATATGGCATCCATCCGCACGTTTGATAAATCTCGGTGCCATTCCAATTGCACCATAAGCTCTTACCGGACTGTTAACCCCTCCCGGAATTCTTTTGACCGCCCGTTCAAATAATTCTTCTGATCTTCCCATTATCCAATTCTCCCTTCATCAATAAAACGTGCAAGTTCTTTTGCATAATAGGTAAGATATATATTCACACCTGCTCTGTATGCACTTGCTGCCATTTCGCAGACGATTTTTTCTTCATCGATCCAGCCCATTTTAGCGGCAGCCTTGACCATGGCATATTCACCGCTGACACTGTACGCTGCGATCGGTACATTGATTGCTTTTGATACTTCGGAAACCATATCAAGATAAGACATTGCCGGTTTGATCATAATAATATCTGCACCTTCTTCAATATCTGTCAGTGCCTCTTTCATTCCTTCACGACGATTATGGTAATCCATCTGGTAACTTTTACGGTCTCCAAAAGATGGTGCAGAACCTGCCGCATCACGAAACGGACCATAAAAAGCCGATGCATATTTGACCGCATAAGACATGATTGGTGTTTCTTTATGTCCTGCTTTATCCAGGCACTCACGGATTGCACGCACACGGCCATCCATCATATCGGAAGGCGCCACCATATCAGCACCTGCCTCTACATGAGAGAGTGCTGTCTTTGCAAGCAGATCTAACGTCGCATCATTTTCAACCTCATGTCCGCAGAGCACACCACAATGACCATGAGAAGTATATTCACACATGCATACATCTGTAATATAGTAAAGATCCGGGAACTGTCTTCTGGCCTCTCTCAGTGCTTTCTGAACAATTCCGTATTCATCATATGCGCCACTGCCCACTTCATCTTTATGATCCGGAATACCGAAAAGCATGATGCTGCTGACTCCTGCTTTCTGCAGACGTTCCAGTTCATATGGAAGACGATCCACACTGTAACGGTACTGTCCCTCCATAGACGGAATTTCCTCTTCGATTCCAGTACCTTCTTTTACAAAAAGCGGATAGATCAGCGATGATTTATCAATTCTTGTTTCTCTTACCATTTTACGTAATGTTTCACTTCCACGAAGTCTTCTTGGTCTCTGAATCAGATCCATTTTAATGCACCTCTTCCTTATTTGTTTACCTTATCTGTTTTTTATTTTTACAACCAGTTCTACAAGCGAATCAATGGTTGCTTTTTCTGACATATATGTCTGCATTCCATAATCGTCTGCCGCAGCTTTTGTCTGTTTTCCAATGCATGCCGCAGTAACTTTGGAGTAATCCAAAAGCCCGGTACTCTCTACAAATCCTTTTACAGTAGATGCGCTTGTAAATACTACACAATCTATGGAATCACTTTCAATTTCCCTGTCAATATGAATCAGACTGCTTTTCTCATATACTGTATCATAGGTTGGAATATCACTGACCTGTCCGCCTTGTTCCTTAAGAATCTTTACAAGCTTCTGATTGCCTTTTCTCGCCCTCGGCAAAAGAATCTTCTCTCCTCCCTGAAGTTTCACTGCCAGTGCTTCTCCAAGTGATTCGCCATCATAAACTTCCGGAATCAGATCAACAAGAATGCCCCTGTCTTCCAGAACTTTTGCCGTGCCCTGACCGATTGCAGCAATCTGTGCTCCTGCCAGACTGCGAATATCTTTATGTGCTTTTTTCAGCTCATCAAAAAAGATTTCCACTCCGGTCGGACTGGTAAATACGATCCACTGGTAAGAGGAAATTTCCTCAAATGCATGAACAAGTGTACTCTGATCTTCAAGCGGAACTGTTCGAATTGATGGAAGTTCCAGAACTTCCGCGCCCCTTCTACGCAATTCCTCCGCGGTTCGTGAACTGCGCCCCTTTGGACGGGTTACAAGAACTTTCCATCCTGCAAGAGGAAGTTTTTCATACCAGCCAAATTCATCTGCAAGTCTGCATACCTTTCCGACAACAATGATCGCCGGTGTTTCTATTCCCTGGCGGTCTACTTCCTCCTTCAGAGTTGCTACGGTTGCCACCACTCTCTTTTGATCTGCCGTAGTTCCCTTTTGAAGAACGGCCGCCGGCATAGCCGGATCCATTCCAGCTTCAAGTAAACCGAGACAAATATCTGACAGTGCCGCAATACCCATCAGAAATACCAGAGTTCCTTTTGTATTGACCAGAGCTTTAAAATCTATATCGTATTCCTTTCCGGCACGTCTGTGTCCGGTAATAATATGCACAGATGAGCAAAAATCCCTGTGCGTTACCGGAATTCCATTATATGCAGGAACTGCAATGGATGAAGTCACACCTGGAACGATTTCATAGGGAATACCATTTACAGTCAGAAGTTCCAGTTCTTCTCCACCCCTTCCAAAAAGAAACGGGTCTCCTCCTTTCAGGCGAACCACGCGCCGACCTTTCTGCGCTTCTTCAAGCAATACCTGATTGATCTGTTCCTGTGGCATCGTATGCTTATCAGCACGTTTTCCTACATCGATCAGACGAGCCGTGGTCGGCACTTTTGCAAGGACTCCCTGCCCCACCAGGCTGTCATATACCACGACCTCCGCCTGCTGAAGCACTTCCATACCTTTCAGTGTGAAAAGCCCGATATCACCCGGTCCGGCTCCTACAAGCCACACTTTTCCTTTTTTCATACTGGCTCTCCTCCTGTATATTTGTCGTTCTCCTGTTCTTCATGCTCACGCTTCATTCGTTCGGCCAGACACATACCCAGGCGGGCCGCTTCTGTCTTTGGTCCTCGGATACTGTCTTTAAAATATCTGCCATCTTTTTCCCTGTAATAAAGTCCTCGAAGAAACAGCTCCTCACCTTCCACAACACCAAATGCAGCAACCGGTGAGGAACAGCCTCCGTCCAGATATCTGACAAAAGCCCTTTCTGCAGTGCCTGCTATCCATGCATCCTCGTCCTTATATCCACTCAGGTATTCATATTTCAGGCCTTTATGTCCCTGTACGGCAAGAATCCCCTGTCCGGCTGCCGGAAGAATCTCATCTGCTGAAAAATAACGATGAATTCTTTTTTCCAGGCCCAGACGCTTCAGGCCTGCTGCCGCAAGAATCAGCCCCGCATATTCTCCTGCATCCAGCTTACGCAGTCTTGTCTGAAGATTTCCCCTGATACTTTTCACTTTCATATCCGGATAAATTGTTTGCAGCTGCAAAGTGCGACGAAGACTGGAACAGCCCAGAGGTTTCAAAGGATCCAGGCTGTCTGCACCCTCCGGCAGCACCAGAACATCTCTCGGATCCTCTCTTCTGGAAAAAGCAAGCAGTGGCAGGTCTTCCGGAACTTCCATCGGCATGTCTTTCAGACTGTGCACAGACAGCATTGTTCTGCCTTCCAGCAATGCCTTGTCCAGTTCTTTTACAAAAAGGCCTTTTCCGCCAACTTTGTCAAGTGTCCGGTCAAGGATTTTGTCTCCAGTTGTTTTCATTGTAAGAATTTCAACATCCAGTCCCGGATGCTGTTCTTTTATGTAATCACGTACCATCTCACTCTGTAAAACAGCAAGACGGCTCTCTCTGCTTCCGATAATAACTTTATTCTTCGCTGTTGTCTGTATCATCTGATGCCTCCATTGCTTCCTGAATTGCCAAGCGGACTTTTTTGGCTCTGCTGTGATCCAGGCCACTGGCGGTAATTCCGATCACAACTTCATCTTTCATATAAATACCCGGGAAATAGAAATCGCATTTACTCTTATCGTCTGCAACATTGACATAAATTCCCTCTTCTTTACAGACGCGGTATATCTCATCGTTTAATTTCCAGTCGTTTGTAGCTGCGATCACCATATATGCCATATCAAAATCTGACCTTTTTACCGGACGTGTAATCAGATTGACATAACCGGTTTTGCCAAGTTCCTGCAGCTCCATAGTCGATTTCGGTGCAATTGCCGTAATATTTCTTGTAAACTGCAGCAATGTCCTTATTCTCCTGGTCGCAATATTTCCGCCACCAACTACAACGATCTTTTTATCGGACAGATCAATAAACATCGGAAAATATCGTTTATTCTTCATATACTTTCTCCAATCCTGCCACACATTCCAGAAAAGCTTCCTGATTCAGGCTGTCTCTGAGCCCGAAGATCATTTTATTGACAACTTTTCCTGCTGCGGTATCCACTGCCTCGAGAAGCTGCACTCTGTCTTCTTCCTGCATAGGTGTCTTTTTGAGTATCTTTTCAATACGGAGATTCAGATCCTGAACAGCCTCTGCCTTAATCTCCTGAATTCTCGGAATTACATCTCTTCCATCCAGCCACTGAAAAAATTCAGCCATCTGTTCTTCTACGATTGCAGCTGCCCTGACCAGACTCTCATTGGCTTCCGGGGACAGTTTTTCTGTATGGAAGCTGTCCATATCATAAAACGTAATATTTTCTTTTCTGCCCAGAGATGGTTCAATGTCTCTCGGAACCGCAAGATCCAAAAGCAAAAGTGGCTTCCGGATCGTAATGTCCCGGAACAATTCTTCCCGCAAAGTAAAATTCGGGCTGGCTGTCGCACTGATTACAATATCGCAGTTTGGCAAAAAGTTCATGCGTTCTCCATAATGAATGCGGCTGCATCCTATCGGAATACTTACCATACCGCTGCGGTACTGACGGACAGTTACCGTTACATTTGCCCCTGCATCCCGCAAAGTCTGTGCTGCAACTTTTCCCATTTCACCATTTCCGATCACCATGCAGATTTTTCCATGCATATCATATCCCTGCTCTTTCAGGTGACTGACCGCCTGATGGATAACCGATGGATTTCCATGTGCAAGTGGTGCTTCTGTCTTGATTTTCTTTCCGGCTGTAACAGCCATGCGAAAAAGGACTTCCAGTGTACTATCTGTCGTAAAATGTTCCCTTGCAAGGTTCAGTGCATCTTTAATCTGCGTCAGGATCTGATCTTCACCCAGAATCTGAGATTTCAGTCCTCCTGCCAGATAAAAAAGATGTTCTGCAGCCTCACGGTCTGTTCTTGAAACAAAATAAGATTCATAAGAATCATCCTGTATATTTTTAAGCTGGCAAAGGCACTGGTAAAGAGAAAGTTCCTGGTCGTCTTCGTGGCTTGCCCAAATTTCAAGACGATTGCAGGTTGAAAGTATGATACAGCCATGGATTCCTGCTGTCTCTTTGAGTTTTTCCATTGCTTCACCGGCATTTTTCTTTGTAAACGCAAACAAAGCCCGGATATCTACGGGCGCTCTGTCATGATCGATGCCTATCATGGATATTGTCATGATATGTAATTCTCCTTTGTTGATGTATGATACCCTTTCCTGAACGAAATCCACCCCTGTCTGAGGTGGATTTCGTTCAGGAAAACATACTGTTTTTATGATAGACTTTTCATGCTGGATTGTCAATGGAATTGAATGGATTTACTCGACATTTTTAGTTGCGATGATGGCGACACCTGTATGCGCAACATCTTTAAGAATCACATCTCCGATATGCACAGGTGCAGAAACAGTAATATTTTTAAGTGCATGAATACAGTCAAAAATTTTATCTTTTGGAATATCGCTCTGTGTTTTGACAGATACCATATTTTCAACACCACCAGATACGTGAACGGTTGTTGTTACAATACGAGTCGGATCTGTTACCTCCTTCTTTCCATATATTGCACCTCTTTTACAGGTATTTCCTTCTACACTTAATACGGTTCCATTTTCTATTTTCACTGTAAGCGGGCAGCCCATTGGACAGCCAATGCATGTCAGATTTCTCGTCTCCATACTCTATGCCTCCTCAATTTTAAGTGTGATTTTATCTGCATATGGATATCCCAGCAGCTGTTCTTTTGTCAGTTTGATCTGTTCCATCTCACCAGGTGCCACTACCGGACGTTTTCTGTGGATAATTCTCTCTTTACCTAAATAACAGCTGATATAACAGTTTTTATATACTCCGCCGACGCGGAAACGAACTGTCAGCTCTTTTGCCATATGTTCTATGCGAATCACGGAAGGAACCGTATATCTTACTCCTGCTTCTGGCACCAAAAGTATTTCTCGTGCATCTTTATAGGATTCACCTGCATTCTCTTTTCTCCGAACATACATGGATGCATTCCGTCCGGCAGCTGCAGCCTCTTCCGATACAAAATCCACCAGATCATGAACATGAAGTACATTTCCACATGCAAAAACACCTTCCATATTTGTTTCCAGGCTTTCATTTACCCTTGGGCCTGAAGTGACCGGATTCAGTTCAACTCCCATTCCACGTGAAATTTCATTTTCCGGAATCAGACCAACCGAAAGAAGCAGCGTATCACATTCATATTCTTCCTCTGTTCCAGGAATTGGCTTACCTGACTTGTCTACTTCTGCAAGAGTAATACCCTCCACTCTTTCTTTTCCTTTTATATCGATTACAGTATGGCTAAGTTTCAGCGGAATTCCAAAATCATCCAGACACTGTACAATATTTCGCTTCAATCCGCCGGAATATGGCATCAGTTCTGCAACAACCTGTACTTCTGCACCTTCCAGAGTCATTCTTCTTGCCATGATCAGACCAATATCACCTGATCCAAGAATCACAACTTTGCGTCCTGGAAGATATCCCTCAATGTTAACAAGACGCTGTGCAGTTCCTGCCGAAAAAATGCCTGCCGGACGGTATCCCGGAATATTAAGTGCTCCCCGGGAACGTTCTCTGCATCCCATTGCAAGAATCACTGCTTTTGCCTGGATCTGAAACATTCCATCTTCACGGTTCATCGCTGTTATAACCTTGTCAGCACTGATATCCATGACCATAGTGTGTAATTTATACTTTATTCCCAATTCAATAACCTGTGTGATAAAACGTCCAGCATATTCCGGTCCTGTCAGTTCTTCCTGAAATGTATGAAGACCAAATCCATTGTGAATACACTGATTCAGAATTCCTCCGAGTTCCTTGTCTCTTTCAAGAATCAAAATACTTTCTGTTCCATTCTTTCGCGCTGCAACAGCTGCCGACAATCCTGCCGGGCCACCACCAATAATTACAATATCATATGTTTTCATTTGTTTCCCTCCTGAAATGAATCTTTATTTACGCCTTCAATGATTCTGGAATCTCCGCCACATTTTGTAATTTTTCCAATTGGAGTTTCAAGTTCTTTCGCAAGAATTTCCATTGTTCTCGGTGAACAGAAGCCTGCCTGACATCTTCCCATGCCTGCTCTGGTACGTCGTTTGACACCATCAAGGGATCTGGCTCCAACAGGTCTTTTGATCGCATCAATAATTTCCCCTTCGCTTACCATTTCACATCGGCAAATAATATTTCCATAAGCCGGATTGCGACGGATATATTCGTTTTTCTCTTCAAGCGACATTGCATTCAGGTCAGCAATACCTTTTCTTGTTGATACAAAGTTTTCTTTTTCTTTCAGGTCATATTTTTTCTTAAGAATATCTGCAACCATTTCTCCGATTGCCGGTGCACTGGATAATCCCGGGGATTCAATTCCGGCACAGTCTATAAAATCTTTTTCCGTTTCTCCAATAATAAAATCATCTCCGTCTTCATGGGCTCGAAGACCTGCAAAAGATGTGATCACCTGTCTTGTCGGAATATTTCTGACGCTGTTGGAGGATTTGATAAGTACCTGATCCAGCCCATCTCTTGTTGTATTTGTTCCTTCTTTATTTTCAATATCCTGTGCAGTTGGACCAATCAGCAGATTTCCATGAACAGTAGGCGTAACCAGAACACCTTTGCCAAATTTTCCCGGGAGTGCAAAAACTGTATGACTCACATGGCTGCCCGCACTTTTGTCAAGGAGACAGTATTCACCTTTACGTGGTGTAATATAAATTTTCTTTTTGCTGACCATATTATGAAAACGATCAGCATAGACTCCAGCTGCATTAATAATACATTTTGTTTCATAAGTACCACTGGTTGTTTCAATTTTCCAGTTCTCTGTACCAGAAGAAATCCGTGAAATGTTTAATACTTCTGTATCAAAACGAAACTCCACTCCATTGACACAGGCATTTTCCGCAAAAGCAATCGTCATATTAAACGGACACACAATTCCACCGGTTGGCGCGTACAGAGCTGCGTACACATTTTCAGACACATTTGGTTCCATCTCCAGCACTTCATCATGCTTCAAAATCCGAAGCTTCTTTACCCCATTTGTAATTCCTTTTTCATAAAGCTTCTGTAGATTTGGATAGTCTTTTTCGTCCAGACATAGCACAAGTGAACCATTCCGTTTAAATGGAAAATCCAGTTTTTCAGCCAGTTCTCCAATCAGCAGATTTCCTCTTACATTTAATTTTGCTTTCAAAGTTCCCGGTTCTGCATCGTAACCGGCATGGATGATCGCACTGTTTGCTTTGGAAGTTCCACAACATACATCTTCCTCCCTTTCCAGTACACAGGTTTTTATCTGATAACGGGACAGTTCTCTTGCAACTGCCGTACCGGTAACTCCAGCACCAATAATTATCACATCATATTTTTCCATTTTTATTTTCCTCCTCATTGTTGAATTCTAAATAAGAAAAAGCCCGACAAATAAACCCATGTATCATGGATCTAATGTCAGGCTCTCTTCTCTCATGCCATCATATATTTTTATTTTTGTAATCAGTTTTCTTCATCACGGGCCCATCCGTAGGCATATTTGACTGCTTTTTCCCATCCACGAATGCGTTTACTTCGCGCTTCATCTGTGATCTCTGGGATAAAGGTCTTATCAATTGCCCAATTCTGAAGGACTTCTTCCTTGCTGGTCCAGTATTTGACAGCAAGCCCTGCCAGATACGCAGCACCCATGGCCGTTGTCTCTACGCATCGTGGTCGATTGACCGGAGCGTTAATGATATCTGCCTGCGTCTGCATCAAAAAGTCATTCGCACTGGCTCCTCCATCTACCTTAAGTGAAGCCAGTTGAATACCGGAATCTGCTCTCATGGACTGCAGCACATCATTTACCTGATATGCAAGAGAGTCCAGCGTCGCACGGATGATGTGATATTTATTTACCCCACGGGTAATTCCAACGATCGTCCCCCTCGCATACTGATCCCAGTGTGGAGCTCCCAACCCGGTAAAAGCTGGCACAACATAACAACCATTTGTATCTTTGACTTTCTTTGCCATATATTCCGAATCCTCAGCAGAATCAATCAGACGCATTTCATCTCGAAGCCACTGAATTGCAGCTCCTGCAACAAAAATCGAACCTTCCAACGCATAATTCACTTTGCCATCCAGGCCCCAGGCAATTGTCGTAACCAGGCCATTTTCGGAAAAAACAGGTTTCTCACCCGTATTCATCAGAAGAAAGCATCCGGTACCATATGTATTTTTTGCTTCGCCTGGCTGGAAACAAGTCTGTCCGAACAATGCAGACTGCTGGTCTCCTGCAGCTCCTGCAATCGGAATTGGTCCTCCCAGGAAAGAAGGATCTGCCATACCATAAACACAACTGGACGGTTTTGGTGTCGGAAGCATAGATTTGGGGATATTCAGTTCTTCTAGGATTTCATCATCCCACTGCAGCGTATTGATATTAAACAGCATTGTTCGGGATGCGTTGGAATAATCCGTAATATGTACTGTACCCCTGGTCAGTTTCCAGATCAGCCAGGTTTCGACTGTTCCGAAAAGAAGGTCTCCACGTTCTGCTTTTTCTCTGGCTCCCGGTACATTATCCAGAATCCATTTTACCTTAGTTGCTGAAAAATACGCATCGATCACCAGCCCGGTCTTCATACGGAATTTATCGGTGAGTCCCTTTGCTTTCAGAGAATCACAATACTCAGATGTCCTGCGGCACTGCCATACGATTGCATGATAGATTGGATCACCGGTGTTTTTATCCCAGACAATTGCGGTTTCACGCTGATTCGTAATACCAATTGCCGCAATATCGTGTGCCTCTGCTCCAATCATATTCATTGCTTCAACTGCTACACCAAGCATGCTTGCCCAGATTTCATCCGCATCATGCTCTACCCAGCCTGGCTTCGGAAAATACTGGTGAAATTCACGCTGTGCCACGCTGCACATTTCTCCTTTTTCGTTAAATAAGATACAACGATTGCTGGTTGTCCCCGCATCCAGCGCCATAATATATTTGTTCATATAAAAACCTCCCTTTTAAAAGTGTATTGGAATTACAAATTCCACACTTTATGATTGGTTGAAGAGACGGCTGTCGCTCCGGCAGTGAGGGCTCCCATCACGGATTCTTTGTCAGTGATCAGACCTCCGGCGATCACAGGTACTTTGATTTCAGCACACAGTCTATGTATAACTTTTGGCATTGCACCTGGAAGAACTTCAATGAAATCAGGATGTACACTGTGCTGCTGTGAAAGAATATTCTCGTATGCCATCGAATCCAAAAGGAAATAACGAAGTACCGTATACATAGAAAGTTCTCTGGCCTTTCGGACCAATGCCGGCTTTGTCGTAATGATTCCATCAGCTTCTGTATTATTCTTTAAAAATTCAACAGCAATTTCTCTCGTACTTAATCCTCCGATCAGGTCAACATGGATCATCGCAATCTTACCCGCTTCTTTAACCTTTTGTACAATGTCGGCAATAGAACAGATATCTCCAAATAAAATAAACACCACATGTATATCTGAAAGGCTGCAACACTTCTCCAGATCTTCCATATTTTTCACGGCTGCTATGATTGGGTTTTCTTCTACTGCCTCCCAGAATATACGTTCCATCTTAAGTTCCTTCCCCACTGTTCTTTGCAAAAAAAATGAGCACAAGTAAAACAGCGATCCACTGTTTCCAATATGCTCTCCTGTCTCGGCATGAATTATTTTTTATCTGAAATAAATATACCACAGATAAACAAAAAACACAATAAAAAAGAGGTTAAATCTTTTTTATTGTGTTTTTACAAAAATATCATTCTGTTTATTATATATATTAAGAAAGTACCCTTAGATTACCCAGAAGTTGTCCGTACAAACAACTTTCCTGTATGTTTCAAATCTAAACCATTTATTGTGTACCTCAGAGCGGTTCTCTGCAGTAACCTCTTTTGCTTCTGCAAGAAATTTTTCAAGATCCCCTCTGCTCTTTACAAGCAGTGCCATTCCTCTCTCATCTACAACCGGAAATCCCATATAACGATAGTCTTCAATTTTCTGAATATCTTCCACCTTGCCATCGCGGATCAAAACTGCTGCGCCATCCTCTACAGAAAGGATATCGAAATATTCCGGATATTTGAAGCTGTCCCCAACAACCGGCACTTCATCACCGACATGATAAGTCTTCTTATCAGAACCAGCTTTGGACATCATCGCATTTTCAAGATTAAAATAAAATTCTTCAAATACATAACCACCGACTTTGATGTCATCTTTCTGGAAATATGGTTTCTCTCCATCATTTTCTATAGTTTCAAGTACGCCGCAGGCAGAAGTCATATGGCTCACGCGGTCGATCAGGATCATCTCACCAAGTGTCTTGTGTTTCTTAAACTCGTCAAGAACGATCTTCTCAGCCAGTTCGATCTCACACAGAGCAATCTCATTTTTTTCAATATGATCTGCTGAGATATGTTCACCTGTATTGACATCGATTTTATATTTAATGCTACGGATGAATCCAGGAATTCTCTTGGTTCCCAGTTTAACCAGATACTCTTTTCCAAGTGTCAGCTTACTGTCATCCATCCAGAGAAGTGTTGCAGTAAAGCTTTTTGCTACGGAGAGCCGGGCCTGGTCAGTGAGTACGCAGCCGCGGCTGACATCTACTTCTTTATCAAGCTGGATCGTTACTGCCTGTCCTGTCACTGCTTCCTCTACGGAAGTACTTCCGTTCAGAAGAGATTTTACCGTTGCAGTCTCATTACTTGGAAGTGTGGTGATAATCTGTCCGACTTTGATCTTACCACTTTCAATCTGTCCCTGAAAACCACGGAATTCGTGGTTAGGACGGCAGACTCTCTGAACCGGCATGTAGAATCCTGCTTCGCTCTCTGTCTCTGTCACATCAACTGTTTCCAGATGATCCAAAAGTGTTTTGCCTGTATACCAAGGCATGTTCTCAGATTTTACAGTTACATTGTCTCCTTCTGTTGCACTGACCGGAATGATCACAACATCCTGAAGTCCAAGATTTTCTGAAAGTTCATTGATGTCTTTTACAATCTCATTGAATCTTTCTTCGCTATAATCTACGAGGTCCATCTTATTGACAGCAAATACAAAATGATGAATTCCCATCAGAGCACAGATGCGGCTGTGTCGTCTTGTCTGTACCAGAACACCCTGCTTTGCATCAACCAGGATGATTGCAAGCTGTGCAAAAGAAGCACCAACTGCCATGTTCCTCGTATATTCTTCATGTCCCGGTGTATCTGCAACGATAAAACTTCTTTTATCTGTTGTAAAATAGCGATAGGCAACATCAATAGTGATGCCCTGTTCTCTCTCTGCCATCAGACCATCCAGAAGAAGTGAATAGTCGATCGCACCGCCTCTGGATCCTACCTTACTGTCAAGGATCAGGGCTTTTTCCTGGTCTGCATAAAGCAGCTTAGAATCGTAAAGTATATGTCCGATCAGTGTAGATTTTCCATCATCCACACTACCGCAGGTAATAAATTTCAGTAAACCACTCATCTAGAAGTACCCCTCTCTCTTTCTCTTTTCCATGCTGGCTGCACCGCCGTCAGAATCAATGATTCGGCTGGTTCTCTCAGATTCAACAGAACTTAATGTCTCATCGATGATCGCATCAAGGGTATCTGCATCAGAAAGGATACCGCCGGTTAGTGGATAACAGCCCAGGGTACGGAAACGGACTTTTTTCATTTCCGGTTTCTCGCCAGGTTTCAGACGCATACGGTCATCATCTACCATAATGATGTTGCCGTCACGATAAACTACCGGACGCTCTTTTGCAAAGTAAAGCGGCACGATCGGAATGTTTTCTCTTTTTATATACTGCCAGATATCTTTTTCTGTCCAGTTGGAGATTGGGAAAACACGGATGCTCTCGCCTTTGTTGATCTCGGTATTATAAAGCTTCCACATTTCCGGTCTTTGGTTCTTCGGATCCCAGGCATGATTTTCATTACGGAAAGAAAAGATTCTCTCTTTAGCGCGGCTTTTTTCCTCATCACGACGGCCACCGCCGAATGCTGCGGTAAATCCGTATTTGTTAAGAGCCTGTTTCAGAGCCTGTGTTTTCATGATATCCGTATAAGCGGATCCGTTGTCAAATGGGTTGATTCCCTGCTTCACACCGTCCTCATTGATATATTCCAGCATTTCGATTCCAAGTTCTTTGGCTGTCCTGTCACGAAATTCGATCATTTCCCGGAATTTCCAGGTTGTGTTTACATGCAAAAACGGGAAAGGTGGTTTTTCCGGATAAAAGGCTTTCAGTGCGAGATGAAGCATCACTGAGCTGTCTTTTCCGATGGAATAAAGCATCACAGGTTTTTCGCATTCTGCTGCCACTTCCCGGATGATATATATTGCTTCTGCTTCCAGTTCATCTAAATGTGATAATCCGCTCATAGTTCTACTCCTGTACTAATATTTATTGGAATTTCGCCGGTCAACGCTGATGACCAGCTCACTGCCGTCAGATCTGGTGATATTCCAATTGAGGAGATCACCTTTCTGAGTAACGTTCATGGTTCCACCCATACCGCCGATATCTGCACCGAGATAAAATTCGATGGCTCCTGCCTTACATTCTTTTACGCAGGAAACGCAGCCCCAACAGTTTTTCGGGTATTTCATGACCGCTTTTTTGTCCACGATCTGAATCAGGGTACCAGGACATACTTCCTGGCATTTACCGCAACCGACACATCGCTCTTCACGAATTCGTATGCTCATAAGTATCCCCCTTTACCAGATCCCGAAACAGAATACGGATCTTTCCGTCTTCCATTCTGGAATTTACATATTTTTCAAACTTCTGGTCTGTTTCCGGATGATCTAGATTCTCATTGAAAGAATGCCATCTGGTTTCTTTTCTGTTCTTAAGATGCTCGATCAGCACCTGACAGACAAGAAGTCTTTCTTTTAATTCGTATGCAAAAAGAAGTTCATGCATATCTTCTGCACCGACCTGATCCGCAAGCTTGCTTAATCTTGTGATTTTTTCTTCTGCAAGATTCAGCTGTTTCTCATTGAACTGATAGTTGCTGGCGATTCCGCCTGCGTATTCGTCCATGACTTTCTGCATGGCTTCTTCCAGTTCGTCGATGGTAAACAGTCCGTTCTGTGCACTACGGATTTTTTCATAATCCGCAACGATCGTCTGTGCCTGTTTTTCTACTTCGGATGTTTCTTCATTATGGTTGACTTTTAACTGTTCGATGATCGCGAGAGAAGCAATCTTGCCCTCTGCCAGAGCACCCGTCACATATTTCTGAGGACATCCACCGGCCACATCCCCGGCTGCATAAAGTCCGCGGATCGTAGTCTCTCTTCGAGTATCTACCCAAAAACCGCTTGCTGTATGACCACCTACAATGTACGGCTCCGTTCCCTGGATCTCTACATCCTCTTCACTTGGCATCTTGCCGCTTTCGATCCATTTGAGAGTCTGACTCGGTGCCATGTTCAGATATGCTTTAAGAAGATCCTGATCCTGCTCGGATGTAATACCGGCGGTCTTGAGGTAACACGGTCCATGTCCCAGCTGATTTTCTTTGACAGTTCCGTACACACGCTGGCTGGTGGTAAGTCCATAAATGTGCTCATAGACTTCTCCTTTGGAGTTGACCTGTTTTGCCTGCACTCCCTGCGCGATCGTTCCTGTCGGAGCAATCGTATCTTTGCAGCGAAGTGCGATAAAGCGCATCTCAAAGGTTGTCATCTCGGCACCGGAACGGATTCCCATTGCGTATCCGGCTCCTGTATTAAATGGAGGATACCACATCTTATGCCTGGAAAATCCCGGATTGTTTGGTTTGTAGAGACCGGCAGCTCCGCCTGTTGCGATCAGAACAGCTTTCGCATGGATCACATAGGCAGTTTCTTCCATGATGGAAAAACCGACAGCTCCGTAGACTCTTCCATTTTCCGTAAGAAGGTCTGTGATGTTCACGTAGTTGAGAACATCTACGTTTTCACTTTTATATACGGCATCCGCAAGAAGTGGTTTGAAGTTTTCGCCATTGATCTTAATGTTACGGTTTCCTCTTGCCACATAGTCTCCGTTTTCATCTTTAAGGATCACGAGACCAAGTTTTTCCATATCTGCCGTTACTTCGTTAAATTCTTCTGCGGCTGTCAGAAGGAGGTCGTTTCTGACGATTCCTGCCGCATCTTTAGTTGCGTAATCTACGTAGTCCTGTGGTCGGCGGCCTTTTACAATATAGGCGTTGATCGCGTTGACACCTGCTGCAAGACAGCCGCTTCGTTTGATATTTGCCTTTTCTGCAACAAGAATGTTAAGTCCAGAGTTTCTGCTGATTGTGAGTGCGGCATAACAGCCTGCAGTTCCGCCGCCTATGATCAGGACATCTGTATGTAAGTGTTTTACCTGTAAGGGTTTGCTCATGGTTTTTTCTTCCTTACTTTATTCTGTGATCTCGATCTCGTGGATCGTGACATTTTTTTCTTTGTCGATTCCGAATGCTTTGAGTACCGGATTTCCTTCTTCCATAAGGGAGAGGATAAGGTATTCAATGGTCGGGTCAAATGCCAGGCGTTTGTCTTCTTCGGATGGGCGAGATGGGGATTCCGGATGGGAATGGAAGTTTCCGATGATCTTGTATCCGTTTGCTCTGGCATCTTTGAGCGCTGCAAGCTGCTCTTTGGGATCCATGGAAAAATGTTCTCTGCTGGCATCCACATTTGTGAGGAGATAGACCTTCGTGACGGTGATCTCCTCGTCTTCTTCTGTTCCTGCAAGGAGGCCGCAGGATTCATTTGGAAGGCCGGCGGTGCAGTGCTCCAGGATGGTAGTGTAATCCGATTTCTTCAAATATAATTTTATCATATATAAGACTCCTCGATGTCTTCGAGTTACGTATGTATAATAATCAATTCACCGAAGACACGCTCTCGCTGCCTTCGATTGGTAGCGGTACATAAGTGACCACAATACGGTCCCTAAGTACCGACCATCTCAGAGCATCTTCTTGTGAATTGATTATTTACATACTGTTTATCGAAGATATATTCGTCGTCCAGATATCGCGTTCACTGCGTTTTTACTACCTGCACGCTTTTTTAATTTGTATGTTTTTTCTTTTTTCTACTACATGCCATATGTAAGATTGCGGGGCACTCAGTGTGTGGATAAATATTTCGAGAGAAGACGCTCTGAGACGGCCGGTACTTAGGGATTGTTTTTTAATCCCTTAGTATCCGCTGCCAGTCGAAGGCAGCGAAAGCGTGTCTTCGATGAAATATTTGATCCGACACACGTGAACACGCAAATCTTACATATGCATGTCACACTCGGCCTGCTCGTAATCAATCAGCTTCGTGATAGTAGGATGATCACCGCATACCGGGCAGTCATGGTTCTTTGGAAGTTTAATGGTACGGAAAGTCATAGACAGTGCATCATAGGTAAGAAGTCTTCCTGTGAGAAGTTCTCCTTTGCCGATAATGTATTTGATTGCTTCCATTGCCTGAAGGCTTCCGATGACTCCCCCCATAGCTCCGATAACGCCGGCCTGTTTACATGTCGGTACTGCGTCCTTCGGCGGCGGATCTTTAAATACACATCTATAACATGGTCCTTCTCCTGGAACATAGGTCATAAGCTGGCCTTTGAAACGGATGATTCCTGCATGAGAGAACGGTTTCTGTGCCATGACACAGGCATCATTGATCAGGAATTTTGCCGGAAAGTTATCGGTTCCGTCAATAATAAAGTCGTAGTCTTTGATGATATCCATGATATTCTCGGATGTGATGAACTTGCGGTATGTATTGACTTTGACATCCGGATTGATTGCCTGCATGGTTTCTTTTGCCGACTTTACTTTTGCTTTTCCAAGGTCTGCTGTTGTATGGATAACCTGTCTCTGAAGATTGGAAAGATCAACTTCATCCGCATCGGCAATTCCGATCGTTCCTACACCTGCTGCCGCCAGATACATAGCTGCCGGTGCTCCAAGTCCGCCTGCCCCAATAATCAGTACACTGGCGTTCAGGAGTTTTTTCTGTCCTTTGGCACCAACCTCTTTGAGGATGATATGACGGGAATAACGCTCTAACTGTTCATTCGTAAATGCCATTATCTTGCTCCTCCTCCCATGAAGTACAGGAATTCGATTTCATCACCGTCTTTCACTTCTGTGGATTCAAAAGCTCCACTTTCTACGAATTCATCATTGATAGTTACTGTAACATACTGTGGTGTTTCTACATCCTCTTTCTCAATCAGTTCTTTAACTGTAAGTCCTTCCGGATATTCTTTCTTTTCTCCTGCTACTTTGATAAACATAATGATTATTCTCCTTTTATATATTTGATCACACACACATAAACTTATTAAATAAACTTATCAAAGATATTCTTCAAACAGTGCTTCTACTTCTTCCTGTTCTTTCAGTCCGACTACTTTCCCCTTCTGTTCTCCGTTCACAAAACAAATCACAGTCGGTGCAGACATGACCTTGTATTCTTCTGCCAATCCTTTATCATAGTTGACGTTAACTTTATAGATATAAACAGCATCCTCATTTTCATCTTCAATATCCCCAAGTATTCCTGCCATCTGTTTGCATGGAATACAGGTATCAGAGTAAAAATCAACGAGGACCGGCTTATCTGCTTTTAACACTTTTTCTTCGAAATTCTCTGCATTGATTCTGAGTGCCATATCATTCATCCTCTACTTTCTTAACGATCAGGGTAAATGTATCATCCCCATTGTCTTCCAGTTTCAGAATCTGATGTCCTTCTTCTTTAATACTTCTCGGAACATTCTGTACCGGTTCTCCATTATTCATACGAACAGCAAGAATCTGTCCGTCATCAAGTTCCTCCAGCGCAACCTTTGCTTTTACAAATGTTACCGGACATACAACATCCGTAATATCTACGGTATCATCAATTTTATAATCAGCCATCATAAGCTCCTTTCAGTACTTCGTACAGTTTTTCTTCTCCAACTCGATCAATTGTAAATTTGAATCGCTCTCCTGCATTTGCATGATCTGCAAAAAACTGGATGGCTGCATCTGTCACACGGAACAGCTGCTCTTCAGAAGTGATCAGTGGAAGGAATTCTCTTCCCTTACTGATATGATTTCCAAAAGTACCACCAAACGATACAAGAAATGCTTCATTTACATCCCATGCATCTACCGGACAGGATTTTGCACATCTGCCACAATAATTGCATTTTTCATTATCGATGATCAGTTTATCATCCTGAAAAGAAATTGCTTCTTCACGACATGCCTTTTCGCAGACACCACAATGAATACAGGTATCTTCTTTCCAGCTGATCTGTGCTGCTCCCTTGATCCCAACATCATTTTCTTCTGCTTTGAGGCAGTTGTTCTGACATCCCGTTACACCAAATTTAAATTTGTGAGGAAGTTCTCGTCCAAAATATCTTTCGTTTAATTTAACTGCGATGTCATAACTGTTGATATTTCCACTTGGACAGACTGCATTGCCCTGACAGGCTGTTACCGTGCGGACTCTCGGTCCACAGACACCCGGACGACATCCACCTTTGGCAAGCTCTGCTGTTACATCATCAATATCGTCTAATTTAATAAAAGGAATCTCAACTCCCTGTCTGGAAGTCAGATGAACATATCCATCTCCGTATTTTTCTGCAACTTCCGCAATCTTTTTGAGGTTCTCTGCCGTAAGAGCTCCACCAACGCAGGCAAGTCTGAGTGAAAAATTATTTTTCTGTTTCTGGCGCATAAATCCGCCTTTTTTTAAGGTTGCGTAATCAACTTTTGCCATTTTCGTCATCTCCTTCTATTACTCTTTTGAAATCTTCTTTCAAATCTTCTATATCTTCAATTCCGACACTGATTCGAATCATATCATCATAAACTCCTGAGAGTTCTTTTTCCTCCTGTGACAAATGAGCTGCTATCGTACTCGATGGATGAATCACTAGTGTCTTGGTATCTCCAATATTGGAAACCAGCCATGGAATTTTCAATTCATTTAATATCTGAAAAGCTCTTTCTTTGTTTCCTGTTCTTAATGTAATGATCGCTCCAAATCCACCATGGAACTGTTTTGCCGCAATCTCATGATATGGATGTTCCTTAAGACCCGGATAGGAAACCGTAATGCCGTGTCCTAATCCATTCAGGAACTCCGCCAGCTCCATGGCGTTACTACAGTGGCACTGCATTCGAAGTCCAAGTGTTTCAAGTCCAAGATTATTGAGAAAAGCATTCTGTGGTGCCAGACAGGCTCCCATGCTTCGAAACAATCCGTTTCGCAATTTAGCAAGATAAGCAAAAGGTCCAAACTTTTTGAATTCTTTCATTCCTGGATATTTATCTGCATCCCATTTAAACTTTCCGCCGCTTATCAGTATACCACTGATTGCATCACTGCTTCCATTGATATATTTAGAAGAGGAATGAATAACTACATCTGCTCCAAGTTTCAATGGATTGATCAGATAAGGTGTCGCTACTGTATTATCCACAAGAAATGGAATTCCATATTTATGTGCAATTTCTGCAACTCCCTGAATATCCGTGACATCCAGTTTCGGATTTCCGATCGTCTCAGCAAAAACAGCTCTGGTCTCAGGGGTGATTTCCGCCTCAAAAGCCTGCGGTGTATTGACTTTTACATAAGTTGTTGTAATACCATATGCCTTCAGCTCATCCAGAAGTTCCACAGTTCCTCCATATAAGCCAGCTGCTGCAACAACATGGTCTCCTCTCTGAAGGACATTCATAAGAGCCATGCTAAGTGCCGCCATGCCGGAAGAACACGCCACACTTCCAATCCCGCCTTCAAGCTTTGCCATCCTTTTTTCAAAAGATTCTATTGTCGGGTTGTTGATTCTTGTGTAAGAATACCCAGCCATTTTATTTGAAAAGATTTTCTCAAGTTCCTCAGCTGTATCATGACGGAATGCACTGGACTGGTAGATCGGTACCTGTGTCGCACCGTGAGGATTGTTACCCTCTGTCCCATGAAGCAAAGTTGTATTAAAACCGTATTCTTTCATTCCTGTGCTCCTTTTTTCTTTTCATTTGTGTTGGTATTACTATATACCTATAAACATACCATGTCAATAGGTAATGTATGCTTTTTTCCATTTTTTCTATAAATTTACAATTTTAAACTTTATTCCGCAGAAAAAAAGAACAGCCACTGTACTTCTGACAGTTCTGTTCTCTTGATCCGACAGCTATTTTACTTATTCTGATCTGCCCTTTGTTCCGCGCTATTCATCAGATTACATAGTCTCCTGTATCTGTGCTCTGCTCCAGAAGGTCTTCCAAAGTAATTCCGTCAAAATATTCATTGAGCAGCTTATAGAAACCTTCCCACATCTGCAGTGTTTTGCAGGATGACGCTCTCTCGCACTGATTCGGATGATCATCCAGACAGGCAACCGGTGCCATTGAACCTTCCGTGATACGCAGGATACTTCCGATCGTATATTCAGCAGGAGTCCTGACCAGGCGATACCCTCCACCTTTTCCTCGAAGCGCTTTGACAAATTTCTGTTTGCTCAAGACAGAAACAATGGACTCGAGATATTTCTCAGAAATCTCCTGTCTTTTCGCAATGTCCATTAATGGAATATACTCTCCATTATTATGTTCTGCAAGATCCAGCATAACGCGGATCGCATAACGTCCTCTCGTTGATATCTTCATGAAATCTCCTCCATAAACCTATTATACCACAAGGTTATAGGGAAAACAAGTGTCAATCATCAGATTACAAGATAATCTTCTCTTGCAGAGCTGTTCTCCAGTGCATATACTTTGTTTTCTTTTATTACAAAAAGCCGCTGTACAAACACATCCACTTTTTCTCCCTGACGGACCAGGGGTTCATCCAGTCCTCTTCTTGCAGACAGCACAACTTCTCCAAGTTTCAGCTGAAGTTCAAAATAACTGCCTCTGAAGGCCACACGTTCAACATCTGCTTCCGATGCAGAACTTTTGTATTTCTGTACTTCATTTTTTCTGGTCACCTTTACAAACTCAGGACGTACAATTGCATATTCTGCACCCGGAATATCTTCAAAGTAATTGAAGACATGATAATCCCTGACTGTAGCCGCCTGTCCAAAAAAAGACGCACTAAAAGCAGTTTCAGGACTCTGATATACCTCTACCGGGCTGCCTTTCTGTTCAATATGTCCCCGGTTTGTAATAATGATCTCATCTGCCACTTCAATTGCCTCATCCTGGTCATGCGTAACAAAAATACTGGTGATCCCAAGTTTTTCAATCATATCCTTCAACCATGTACGAAGTTCCTGTCGGATTTTTGCATCAATCGCTGCAAACGGCTCATCCAACAGAAGAAGCTGCGGATTTGGTGCAAGAGCTCTCGCAAAAGCCACTCTCTGTCTCTGACCACCGGAAAGTTGACTTGGATATCTTTTTTCAAGTCCTTTCAGTCCGATCAGTTCAATCAATTCCGTTACTCTTTTTTTAATATAGGTTTTATCCGCTTTCTGTACTTTCAGACCAAATGCAATATTGTCATAAACTGTCATGTAACGAAATAACGCATAACTTTGAAATACAAATCCTATTCCACGTTCGCTTGCCGGTATATCATTCACTACTTTTCCGTCAATAATGATCTCCCCGCTGTCTGGCTGTTCCAGTCCCGCAATCATACGTAGTATTGTCGTTTTTCCACTTCCACTTGGTCCAAGCAGACCGATCAGTTTTCCTTTCTCAATCCCGAAGGAAACATGATCTGAAGCTTTATAGTCCCCAAAGGTTTTATTGATATCTTTTAATTCCACGTACATTATGCTTCCTCCTCTTTTTTGCCTTTATACTCCATGATGCTTCGAATGACCAGAAGAATAATTGCCATGATTACCAGAATTGATGATACAGCAAATGCCGGAACATACTGGAATTCATTAAATAAAATTTCTACATGCAGCGGCAATGTATTCGTCAGTCCCCTGAGATGACCTGACAGTACAGATACTGCGCCAAATTCCCCCATGGCTCTTGCAGTACAGAGTACGATTCCATACAACAGCGCCCATTTGATATGTGGAAATGTTATTTTTGAAAAAATCGTCCATCCTTTTGCTCCCATAAGTGCTGCTGCTTCTTCCTCATCCGTTCCAATCGACTCCAGTACCGGAAGCAGTTCACGAAAAACAAATGGAAATGTTACAAATACAGTCGCCAGAATGATTCCCGGAACAGCAAATACGATCTGGATATTTGCTTTTTGCAGATACGGATAAAGAATGCTCTGTTTTCCAAATACAAGAAGATAGATCAGACCTGCAATGATCGGCGAAACCGTGACTGGTACATCGATCAGAGTCGTCAGAAATTTTTTCCCTTTAAACTGAAATCGCGTCACTGCCCAGGCTGCACATAAGCCCAAAACAGTGTTACATAATACCGCTATGACTGTTGCTTTTAACGTCAGCATCAGTGCAGCGATCGTATAAGAATCTGTCACCGCTTCCACATAAACCTGCCATCCTTTTTTCAATGCCTCCGTTACAACTACAAACAAAGGAAGCACCAGCATAACAAAAAGAAAGAAAATGCTGATTCCGATCAGCAGATATTTGACCAGTTTTGATTCTTTTTTCTTACCCATCACGCATTGCCTCCTCTCAGTCTTTTTGAATTGCGTGCCTGCATCAGGTTCATCAGAAACAGAATCAGGAATGAAGCCACCAGCATAACCAGTGCAATGGATGTGGCACTTTTATAATCAAATTCCTGTAATTCAGACATAATGATCAATGGTGTGATCTCTGTTTCATACGGTCTGTTTCCTGCAATAAATACAACGCTTCCATATTCTCCCAGGCATCGTCCAAATGCAAGTCCGGTTCCAGTCAAAAGCGGCGGTAAAAGTTCCGGAAGAATCACTCTTCGAAAAATATAGCCTGGCTTTGCACCCATAACTTTTGCCGCTTCTTCATAAGAACCATCCAGTTTCTCAAGAACCGGCTGAACAGCTCTCGCTACAAAAGGAATCCCCACAAAGATCAGTGCAAATGTAATTCCAAGCTTTGTATAGGCAAGCTTAATTCCAAACTTTGCAAAAAAGCTTCCGATCAGTCCCTGATCCGAAGTAAGGGAAGTCAGAGAAATGCCTGCTACTGCTGTTGGAAGCGCAAATGGAAGCTCAATCATTCCATCCATGATCCTTTTTCCCGGAAATTCATAACGTACCAGCACCCATGCCAGGATCAGCCCCATCACTGCATTTACAAAAGAAGCTCCAAGAGCCGTAATAAAACTCACATAAAAGCTGGATAAAATTCTTTTACGGGTTATAACCTCAATAAATTCATTAAACCCAAGTTGGGAAGAATAGATTACAAGTGACGCCAGCGGAATCAGAACAACAATACTCAGCATAGTGATCGTCACACCCATCGTCAGTCCAAATCCCGGTATCACTCTTTTTTTGCTTTTTTTCATAATATCCACTCCTCATCTTCTAGTTTCCATAGATTCTGTCAAAAACTCCTCCATCTGCAAAATGTTTCCGCTGCACTTCCTGCCAGCCGCCAAAATCATCAATCGTCTTCAGTTCCATATTCAGATCAAAAACATCACTGTATTCCTCCAAAATTTCCTGATTGACCGGACGATAATAATTCTCAGCTGCAATTCTCTGTGCGTCATCAGAATACAGATAATTCAGATATTCCCTGGAAACTTCTTCTGTACCACGATTCTCTGCAACCCCATCCACAACAGCTACCGACGGTTGAGCCAGAACACTGATACTCGGAGCAATGATCTCAAATTCATCCGGATCATCTTTTACAGAAAGAAATGCTTCATTTTCCCAGGCAATCAGCACATCTCCCTGCCCGTTTTCTACAAAAGAGGTCGTAGCACTTCTTGCTCCGGAATCCAGTACCAGAACATTCTGGTATAATTTCTTTATAAATGCTTCCATCTTCTCTTCATCATTATTATATATTTTCTGAGCATAAACCCAGGCTGCCAGATAATTCCATCGTGCACCGCCGGATGTCTTCGGGTTTGGAGTGATCACATCGACATCGTCTCGGATGAGATCATCCCAGTCCTGGATATTCTTTGGATTTCCTTTCCGTACCAGAAATACGATCGTAGATGTGTACGGAGCACTGTCATCAGGAAGTTCTTCCTTCCATCCGCTCTGAATCATGCCGGCATTTTCGATTGCATCAATATCATATTCAAGTGCAAGTGTCACTACATCTGCCTGCAGGCCGTTGATCACTTCCAGTGCCTGTTTGCCGGAGCCTCCATGTGACTGGATCACATCAACATCCTGTCCTGTTTTTTCTTTCCAGTGCTCCTTAAAAATCTCATTATAGGACTCGTAAAGTTCTCTTGTCGGATCATAAGAAACATTGATGATATGTATGTTTGAACCTGCACCGGCATCGTAAGAACAGACGCCGGCAAATGCAGTGATTCCAAGTACTGATACCAGGCAGATGTTTCTGAATTTCTTTTTTATCATTTATTCCACTCCCGTTGGATGATTATTTCGTTAACATATGTGATTGGTATGTTTTACGTTAATGGCATTATATACCAACAAACATAGTTTTTAAATATGTTTATAAGAAAACGTTTGCATAGGCATATAAAAAAGCAGCTGCCATCATTTATGATAACAGCTGCAATCCTGCCGGAAGCTATTTCACATCATCGTAAGTATCAAGGAAATTATGTCTCACACCATCCTGTTTATACCCAATGACTGTATTCAGATTTACATTCTCAACACTTCGGAAAATATTATACTCAATTACCGGATCTTTCTGAGCGAGTTCGTGAATCAATTCCTTGATCTCTGCACGCTTGGAACCTTTTTCCGTACCACCACAGGAAGCACAATGCTCCGTAAAACGACACGCACACTGAATAAAATGAAGGTCATTGTAGTTCGCCCAGTGAATGATATCTGCCTCACGGATCAGATACAGTGGGCGAATCAGTTCCATTCCCTCAAAGTTTGTACTGTGAAGCTTCGGCATCATCGTCTGTACCTGCGCACCGTAGAGCATTCCCATCAGGATCGTTTCAATAACATCGTCATAATGATGCCCTAACGCAATCTTATTGCAGCCAAGTTCCTTTGCCTTGCTGTATAGATAACCTCTTCTCATACGAGCACAAAGATAACACGGTGACTGTTCCTCAGATGCTACAATATTAAAGATATCCGACTCAAATACTGTGATCGGAACATTCAGGATCTGTGCATTATCTTTGATCGTCTGATAGTTGATCTCATTGTATCCCGGATTCATTACAAGAAAGACAACTTCAAAATTCTTTTTTCCATGACGGGAAAGCTCCTGAAACAACTTTGCCATCAACATGGAATCTTTTCCACCAGAAATGCAGACTGCAATTTTATCACCATCCTGCACCAGTTCATATTCTCTGATTGCCTTCGTAAACCGTCTCCAGACAGGTTTGCGGAATTTCTTGATAATGCTTCGTTCAATGTCCTTTGTACGCTGTTCCGCTGCATTGTGATCAGCCATCATTTTGCTGAGCTTCATCTTAAGCCATGCACGATAGCCATTTTTGATGCTGTAGATTTCATATCCCTGTTCTGTCAGCTCTTCTGCGATTTCTTCACTCTTCTGACCGGTATAACAAAGCAGGTAAATCGGACAGTCTTTACGTATTTCATCCATATGCGCTGCCAATTCCTCCCAGTAAATATTGACCGCACCAGGATAAGTCTCCTTCTCAAAATCCGCGGCATCACGGATATCTATGATCTGCTTTTCTCTTGTATCTTCTTGTAACTCTTCAATTGTTCTAATACACATATCAATCTTCCTTATACTTTTCTTATATACAGTAATCACTCCAGAAGCTCTCCGAAACATGAGAGCAGCTGTTTCTTACCAGCAGTTTCCCGGATAGTTCCATTCGGACTACTCCCGAATGGCCGCCTTTCATTCTGTCCAGAAGCAGATACAGGGCAAATCGTCCCATTTCTTCTTTTGGAAGACCAACTGTCGTCAGCATTGGTTTGGTAAATTGTGCTTCTTCAATATCGTCACTGGCTATAATGGATGGCGTAAAATACAGATTTCTGCACTTTCTGAGATATTTCAGCATACCCACAGCCGTGATATCATTTGCGCAGTAAATGCCAGTCGGGCAGTCCTCAGATTTCAAAAGCTTCTCCATTGCCTCATAGCCTTCTCTCTCTGTCTGATCTGTTTCTACTACATACTCCGGTATGACATCCAGGTTATTTTTCTTCAACGTATCCAGATAACCAACATAACGATCTTCATTTCTGCAGCCGCCTACATATCCGATGTTTCTATGACCAAGCGAGATCAAATGTTCAACTGCCATCTGTGCAATTTTCTTTCCATCGCACAAAACCTCATCAACTTCATAATTTGTAGAATTTCGATTAACAGATACAACACTTCTGTATTTCTGATTCAGTTTCTTCAACGCAAGCGGATTACAGCGTCCAATGATGATCAGTCCGTCTTTATTTTCTTCTGTCTCAGTATACATGCGCTGAATGATCTGGTCAAGATTTTCTCTTCTGCATTTTCGATCATCAGAAAAAAGCGGCATATACCAGACTTTTGATAAAATACAGTTGTGTTCATGTATCTCACTTTCTACAACCCTGAGCAATTCTGTAAAAAAAGGATCTGTTCTGGATTCATCTGTACGTGTCATAAGAACATTGATATACCAGATTTTGCTTTCTTTTGCCTGTGTTCCCTTTTTCAGGTTACGTGCCGCCTCATTTGGAACATAATTCATTTCCATGGCAATTGACCAGACTTTTTCTCTGAGGCCAGGCACTGAACATTTGTAATCCGGCCGATTCAGGATACGTGATACGGTTGATATAGATACTCCTGCTTTTTCTGCGATCTTTTTGATTGACATATGTATTTCCTCTCTCTGCCGTCCTTCGACAGATCTCAGTAAAAAAAGAACCGGAAGTCAGGACAGCCCTGTGTCTCTAACTCCCGGTAATATTCAGATATAGTACATTTCCTGTTTATCATAGTGATCGGAATAATATCCGCTCATTTGTGCCAAAGTTAAATTTGACAGAATCTGATCGAGTTCCTGGTTGACGGAATCCACCACCAGTTTCTGAATCGTGTCAGAGATTCCTTTATAACTGTTTTCCGCCAGAACATCCTCATCTTCAAGGTGGTAACTGCCTTCCAGTGCTTCCACCACAGATGCAACCGTAATCTCGTCAGCAGCTTTTGCCAGATTATATCCTCCCTGGGAGCCTTTGACACTTTTTACTATGCCTGTTCTGCGGAACGAGGCAAATATGTGTTCCAGAAACTGGAGAGAAATGTCATTTCTCTCAGCAATGGTTTTCAGGGCTACCGGTGTGGTGGACGGCTGAGCAGCCAGATCCACCAACGCAGTGAGACCATATCTGGTTTTTTTACAGAATTTCAATTACTGGATTGCTTTGAAAGCTTCGTCCAGATCCTGAATGATATCATCGATGTTTTCTGTTCCGATAGAAAGACGGATTGTGTTCGGTTTGATACCCTGATCCAGAAGCTCTTCTTCTGTGCACTGGCTGTGTGTGGTGGTTGCAGGATGGATAACCAGTGATTTAACATCTGCTACGTTTGCAAGGAGTGAAAACAGTTCCAGATTATCGATGAAGTCTTTGGCTGTCTGTGCATCTCCCTTGATTTCGAATGTGAAGATAGATCCACCACCATTTGGGAAGTATTTTGCATACAGTGCCTTCTGGCTTTCATCATCTGTTACAGACGGATGATGAACTTTTTCTACCTGCGGATGATTATTCAGATACTGAACAACTTTCAGTGCATTCTCAACATGACGTTCTACACGGAGAGACAGTGTTTCAAGTCCCTGCAGGAAGATGAATGAGCTTACTGGAGAAATAGTTGCTCCTGTATCACGAAGAAGGATTGCACGGATCTTTGTAACAAATGCAGCCGGTCCGCATGCTTTTGTAAAGCTGATTCCATGATAACTCGGGTTTGGCTCTGTCAGAGACGGGAACTTACCGGAAGCTTCCCAGTCAAATTTACCACCTTCAACGATGACACCACCGATTGTTGTTCCATGTCCACCGATGAATTTTGTTGCAGAATGAACAACGATATCAGCACCGTATTCGATCGGTCTTACAAGATATGGTGTTGCAAATGTATTGTCTACAACAAGCGGAATCTGATGTCTGTGTGCGATCTCAGCGCATGCCTCAACGTCAACAACGTCAGAGTTCGGGTTTCCAAGAGTCTCGATGTAAAGTGCTTTGGTGTTGTCCTGGATTGCATTCTCTACCTCTTCAAGATTGAAGATATCAACAAATGTTGTTGTGATTCCGTATGCCGGAAGTGTATGCTCCAGAAGGTTTGTTGTTCCACCGTAGATATTCTTTGCTGCTACGATATGATCTCCATTCTGTGCAAGGTTTTCGATTGTATATGTAATTGCTGCTGCACCGGAAGCTACTGCAAGTGCTGCTGTACCACCTTCAAGAGCTGCAATTCTTTTTTCAAAAACATCTTCTGTCGGGTTTGTCAGACGACCATAGATGTTACCTGCATCTGCCAGTCCGAAACGAGCTGCTGCATGATCGCAGTTACGGAATACATAAGAAGAAGTCTGGTAGATTGGAACGGCTCTTGCGTCAGTAACCGGATCCGGCTGTTCCTGTCCTACGTGAAGCTGAAGTGTTTCAAATTTGAATTTTCTGTTTTCTCTTGTGATTTTTTCACCCATGAATCTGATCCTCTTTTCTGTTTTTTTGATTTTTGTGGGGGAAGGAAGATTTCTCTTCCTTCCGGTAGTCTATTGTATATGAATTCTTACTCTGTAAATAACGCTGTTGAGTAATATCTGTCACCAGTATCCGGAAGAAGTGCTACGATTGTTTTTCCTTTGTTTTCCGGACGTTTAGCAAGTTCGATTGCTGCGTAGAGAGCTGCTCCTGAGGAAATGCCTACGAGAACGCCTTCTTTCTTGGCAAGAAGTTTTGCTGTTGTGAAGCATACTTCATTGTCGATTGGCATGATCTCGTCATAAATCTGTGTATTCAGGACTTCCGGAACGAATCCTGCTCCGATACCCTGAATCTTATGCGGGCCGCCTTTTCCTTCGGAAAGAACCGGGGAAGTTGCAGGTTCTACTGCTACGATCTTAATATCCGGGTTCTGCTCTTTCAGGTATTCTCCTGTTCCTGTAAGTGTTCCGCCTGTGCCGACACCAGCTACGAAGATGTCTACCTTTCCGTCTGTATCTTTCCAGATTTCAGGACCTGTGGTTGCTTTGTGTGCTGCCGGGTTTGCCGGATTTACAAACTGTCCCGGGATATAGCTGTTCGGGATTTCTTTAGCAAGTTCATCTGCTTTGGCGATTGCACCTTTCATTCCCTTGGCTCCTTCTGTCAGAACCAGTTCTGCGCCATATGCTTTCAGAATGTTTCTACGCTCAATACTCATGGTCTCCGGCATGGTAAGGATGATTCTGTATCCTTTCGCTGCTGCGATAGATGCAAGACCGATACCTGTGTTTCCAGATGTTGGCTCGATGATTACAGATCCTTCTTTAAGAATTCCCTTAGCTTCAGCGTCCTCGATCATCGCTTTGGCGATTCTGTCCTTGACGCTTCCTGCCGGGTTAAAATACTCAAGTTTCACAAGGAGAGTTGCTTCCAGTCCAAGTTCCTTCTCTACATTTGTTACTTCTACAAGTGGAGTGTTTCCGATCAGTCCAAGTGTTCCTTTATAAATGTTTGCCATGGTGTTTACCGCCTTTCTTTTTACTTATTTATTCGTGTCTGTTTTTATTAACATACCTCTTTGATATGTTTAGTATGTTATTCCTTTTTGCCCGAAATGTCAATAGGTTTTTGGAAAAAATTTGAACTTTTTTTCGCGGTATTGTATAATTCATTTATACGCGGAAAATAAATACTTAGGAGAATACTTTTTATGAATCAGCAGACAGATAAAGCGATTCTGGTCGTGAGCTTCGGAACCAGCTATGAAGCATCCCGAAAAGCCACTATAGAGAAGATTGAACAGGACATTAGAAACGCTTTTCAGGATCATCGGATCTATCGTGCATGGACCAGTAAATTTATCATCTCAATTCTGAAAAAAAGAGATAACTATACGGTTCCGACTGTAAAGGAAGCTCTTGAACAAATGATCACAGACGGGATCCGGGAGGTGGTTGTTCAGCCGACCCATATCCTGAACGGTATCGAGAATAATATTATGAAAGAAGAAGTTCTTTCTTATAAAGAATCTTTTGACAAAATCGCATTTGGAACTCCTCTTCTTGCAGATTCGAAAGATGAATCACAGGCAATCAACGCAGTAACAACAGAATTTTCTGATCTGAAAGAAACAGAAGCTCTTGTATTCATGGGACATGGAACAACCCATCAGGTAAACACCGTGTATGCAGGACTTGATCAGAAATTCAAAGAGTCCGCCCACGCCAATGTTTTTATCGGAACCGTCGAAGCTGATCCAACCATCCATGATCTGGTAAAAGAAGTAACATCTTTCCAGCCATCCAAAATCTATGTAACACCTTTTATGATCGTAGCAGGCGATCATGCACACAATGATATGGCTGGTGATTCTCCGGATTCCTGGGTATGTCAGTTTGAAAATGCCGGATTTGAAGTCTGTCCGATCATCAAAGGACTGGGTGAATATCCTGGAATACGCAGGATGTATGTGGAGCATGCACAAAAAGCCATTGATTCCATGAAATAATATATCTATGCAGTAATGTCCTATAAAGCAAAAAGGTCTGTACCCATCGGGAATATTTACAGTTTTTCTCTGCCTGTTTACGCAGCATGGAACTGTATCATTCTCAAAGGTCCAGACCTTTTTCCATATTCATTTATAATGTACGCTTCTCTTTTATTCAGTTCTTCTGACTCTTTTTACATATCTGAATTCCCATAAGTAAAAGAACCGGGAATATGATTGCCGCAAGGATTCCCATTCTCAGATTATTTCCAACACTACTGGATACAAAACCTGCAAGTGTCGGACCGCCGGAACAGCCAAGATCGCCTGCAAGAGCAAGTAATGCAAACATTGCAGTCCCACCGCCACGAATGGCCGCGGATGCAATGCTGAAAGTTCCCGGCCACATAATTCCTACAGAAAATCCACAGATTGCACAGCCAACGAGACTGAGCATCGGAACCGGTACAAAAGCAATGCAGAGATAGGAAATCACACAGAGAATACTGCTATAGGTCATAAAACGTTTCAGATCGATCTTCTCTCCATATTTTCCATAAAGAAGTCTTGCAAGTCCCATCAGGATTGCAAATGCCATCGGGCCTGCCAGGTCTCCGACCGTCTTGCTGACTTTCAGTCCTTCTTCTGCAAAAGTAGATGCCCACTGACTCACTGCCTGTTCACTTGCTCCTGCACAGGTCATCATCAGCATAACGACCCAGAAGATCCTCATGGAACAGAGTTCTTTGATAGAAAGTCCTTTTTCTCCCTCTTCATGCAGGGAATAGATCGGGGAAGTCAGAAATACGATTCCGTTGAGCACCGGAATAATCGCCCAGATGCGTGCAAGGATCTTCCAGTTTGCAATTCCGAAAATGCTGAAAAAGATTGTGGATATCAATACCACTCCTACATGCCCCCAGCAGTAAAAGGAATGCAGAAGGCTCATTGCTTTTTCTTTGTTGTCTGTCGGACAGGCTTCGATGATCGGGCTGATCAATACCTCAAGAAGACCTCCGCCGATTGCATAGATTGCAACTGCAATCAGAATACCGGTAAACGGATCTGTCGTAATTTCCGGAAGGATCGTCAGTAAAAACAGACCGATTGCCGAGCAGATATGTGCGATCGTTACTGATGCCTTATATCCTATCTTATCTACAAATCCGGCTGACAAAAAGTCAATCAGAAGCTGAATCATGAAGTTGATTGTGATTAGCAAGGTAATCTTTGACAGCGGAATCTGATAGCTTTTCTGGAATGTTACAAATAATAATGGTACAAAGTTATTTACGATTGCCTGTACAATATATCCTACAAAACAGGCATACATCGTCCTTTTAAAAGATGCTTTCATAATTCTTCTCTCCTAGCAGCGATTCCTCTTGTTTACAAAATAATTCAGAATTCCACCACCGACAATGATCACCAGTGCTACTGCCACAACCCTCTTAGCCGCTTCCTGTGGAAGCTGACTCTTAGATCCAATTGAATCCGAATAAAAGGTCAGCGTATAATCAATTTCATGCGGTGCCCCCATTGCTGTCGTATCTGCAATTACCGGCATTCCCTCGTCCATAGTGAGTATCGGAATTTCAAACACAGAATTCATACCTTCTTCATTTGTCGGAAGATATTTCTCTCCATCTACGATCATGTAATCGTAATTCGAACTGCTCCACTGAATCTGTGCATAAGCCTGCCCATCTTTGACGGTAAGTATCGTCGGTGACGTCACACTTGCCTTTCCGCTTCCACCTTCCAGATCCACTTGAATGGAATATTCTCCATCTTCTTTACCAATATCCATACCGGACGCCTGACAGACACAGGAAAAAGCACCTATACCAATACATATGGCTGCTATCAGACTTGAAAGTTTTCTTTTCATATCACTACTCCATTTTTCTCTTTTTAGCTGCTTCTGTTTGTTTACGGTCAGCTTTAATCATGAAAACTATGATAACACAGCAAATCCTACATTGCAAACACTATACAAATCTAGTATAATAAAATGATATGGCTGTATATCAGATACTGCTTTCCATGCAGCACTGCTGGCAGTCATTCAGCAATCATTTTTAGTAAATTCAGGAGGTTTTATCAATGAAAGGTACATTATATGGAGTCGGCGTAGGACCTGGTGATCCGGAATTAATGACACTGAAAGCAGTTCGCATGATCCGTGAAAATGATATCATTGCCGTACCTGGTGCAGACGTTAAAGAAACCGTTGCCTATAAAATTGCAGTACAGGCAGTTCCGGAGCTGGAAGAAAAAGAACTTCTTCCAATTTATATGCCTATGACACACGATGCCAAAGAACTGGAAGAAAATCACGCAAAAGGAGCCAAAGCTCTGGAAGCCTGTCTTGATCAGGGAAAAAATGTTGTTTTCCTGACACTCGGTGATCCTTGTGTCTATTCTACCTTTTCTTATCTCCAGCATCGTGTAGAAGCAGACGGATATCACACAGAACTGGTAAGTGGAATCACTTCCTTCTGCGCTGCCGCAGCAAGACTGAATATTTCCCTGTCGGAATGGAACGAACAGCTTCATATCGTTCCTGCTGTCCATCGTCTTGACAGTGAACTGACAGAATCCGGAAACTACATTCTGATGAAATCAGGAAAGAAAATGAATCAGGTAAAGGAAATTCTTGCCAAAAGTGGCCGTGATGTCCTCATGGTTGAAAACTGTGGCATGCCAGAGGAACATATCTATCATGGAGTGGAGGAAATTCCGGATGATGCCGGCTACTATTCTCTGATCATTGCGAAGGAGCACAAATGATCGAAACAAAGGATCTGACAAAAACATTTGATAATTTTACTGCTGTGGATTCTCTTGATCTCAAAATTGAGACTGGAGAATTCTTCGGTCTTCTTGGACCGAATGGTGCCGGAAAGACTACGACGATCAGTCTTCTTTCAACTCTTCTTCTTCCAACTAAAGGAGAGATCCTGATCGATGGACAGAAGCTGACACGAAACCGACCAGATCTCAAGCGTAAGATCAGTGTAATCACACAGGAATACTCCATGCGCCAGGACATGAATATGGACGAGATCATGGAATATCAGGGGCGTCTTTATTTCATGCCACGCAAAGAAATCAAACGCCGTACAGAAGAACTTCTGGAGTTCTGTGATCTGATCAAGTTTCGTAAACGAACAGTCCGTAAGCTTTCCGGTGGCATGAAGCGAAAACTGATGGTATGCCGGGCCCTCCTGACAGATCCTGAGATTCTGCTTCTGGATGAACCGACCGCCGGTATGGATGCACTTTCCCGTCGTCAGATGTGGAATCTGCTCCGCAAATTAAACGGAAAAAACCTGACCATTCTTCTGACTACTCATTATATGGAGGAAGCCCAGAATCTCTGCAGCCGTGTCGCTCTGATGGACCACGGGAAACTGGAAGAAGTCAATACTCCGGCCGGACTGATCGACAGTCTTGGAAATTACACCGTCGATGAATTTGCCGGAGACGAAACTCACAGTCATTATTTTCACAGTCGTGAAGAAGCAATTGCCTATCTCTCCGGTCTTTCCGGACAGGCTTCTCTACGCGAAACAACGCTGGAAGATGTGTTTGTTGAACGTGCCGGACGACATCTGATGCCATCATAAGGGAGGAGCTGATTATGGGAATTATTACAATTTTATGGGAAAAGTGGGTCGAATTTCGAAGAGATTTCTATAAGATCACACTGGCGGCAATGATTGCCCCACTGATGTATCTGGTCGTATTTGGAATGGGAATCCAGACAATCTCACATGGAGAACCTTATCTGAACTTTCTGATCCCGGGTGTTGTTTCACTGACGACAATGAATGGAAGCTTTAATGCCATTGCACAGAATCTGAATGTGCAGCGACTTTATGAGAAGGCTTTCGATCAGGTACTGATCTCTCCTACACCGTTATGGCAGTTTATTGCCGGCCAGATCATCGGTGGAAGCCTTCGTGGTTTTTATGCAGGTGGCGTTATTCTGGTTCTGACAATACCGATCGACACCGGACTGATCTTTAATGGCTGGTCTTTCCTTGTCATGTTCCTGAATGGAGCTGTTTTTTCTGCAATCGGTGTTGTCGTTTCATTTCTTGCCAAGAACCATGCAGATGTACCGCGTTTTTCGAACTACATCATCATGCCAATGGCATATCTGTGCAATACATTTTTCTCTACAGAAAAGCTTCCTGGTTTTCTTGGAAAATTTGTCTCTGCACTGCCGTTGTCCCAGACAAGCCATATGATCCGAAGCATCTCTGCAGGAGAGGGATTTTCGATGTCAGGAATTGCGATACTTATGACATATCTGATCGTGTTTACAGCGATTGCATCATGGTTTATCTACAAAAAGAAGAATCTTTAAAAGATTCTAAAACGAGAACTGGGAATTCACGCAGTTCTCGTTCAGAAGAAAGGACAGTTTCTGCGCCAAAGCTGCGTTTTCTACTCAGAACATGCACCGGTTTGCTGCCAGTCGCCCAAACTCGCCTGACGGCTCAGACAGTGGGCTTGATGGCAGCAGCTAGCATGTTCTTCCCTACGAAAGCCTCGCTGGCGGCGCCTCACCTGTCCTTTCTCTGAACTTACTGCTGAAATTACCATCTTTTAAGCAGATAGTAAATCTGATTTTCCGCTTCATCATACCAACAACATTCTAAGTTATAAGCAATAATAAAACAGAAAAGGCTCCGTATATCGTGGCTCGCCACCTTCTGCAGAAGTTCTTGGAAGTCCTTAGATATGTTCTGACCGCTTTATGAGTAAAAATTGCTTGTCTGAGCCAAAGGCGAGTTAGCAATTTTTGCGAATGTTTTTTGCAGGCAGGTTATATCTTAGTACTTCCGGACTTCGAAGCCCTGTGGCGAGAACGATATACGGAACCTTTTCGTAATATTTATATGTATATTAAAATAACATTTCACAGTAATTCAGAAAGATATCTTTCAAAACAAATTCCTTCATTGCGGTCGGTGCCTTCAACTACCGCATCATGAATCCCTTTCGCCAGAAACTTCACGGCCCTGTGTACAGAATCCACTGTATCGATTCCTTTCACCATACCGGCACTCAAAACCGATGCAAACAGATCACCTGTACCAGAATAACTGCCACCCTCTTTTGCTGCAGTCACCCAGGTCGTATTGCCATCCTGACAGATCAGGTTTCCCATCTCCTGATGATTTTCTCTCACAGGAAGATCAATTCCTGTAATAACCACTTCCGTATCAAACTCTTTTGAAAGTTCCTTTCCTGTGCTTTCTGTAAATTTCAGCAATCTCTCCTCATTCATAAGTGAAAGCTCATTCCACAATATATGTGCACGCTGTGTACCATATAACAACAATAGCGCTTCTGTCAGATTTGGTGTTATCACCGTCGCTCTTCTGACCAGAAAACGCATTTTTTCACAGAGAGCCTCCGTATAGACCGAGTACTCTTCTCCATTATCTCCCATAACAGGATCTATAAGGATCTTTGTGTCTTCTTTTGCAAACTGTTCAATAAATTCAACTGCTTTATCAGCCTGAAGTGAATCTGCCAGAAATCCTGTATAGATTCCATCCGGATGAAAATCCATCTTCTTCCACTCTTCCATAATCGCATCCATACGATCCGTATAATCATCACAATAATATGAAGGGAAACCCGTCTGCGCACTTAATACCGCTGTCGGAAGCGGACATGCCTGGATTCCCATAACGGAAATCACCGGAATTGCTGCAGTAAGAGAACATTTTCCCATTCCTGATAAATCATTTAATACCGCGATCTTTTTCAATCTGTTATCTCCTCGTCTTGCATTTTCTCATTATCTGATTTAGAATAGCATCTAAGTGTATTTATAAAAATAGCCACTTTTATTCATTTTTCAGAGGACAGTTTATGAGTTTATCTTTTCATTCCAATAAAGAATGCCTGTATCTTCAGGTATATGAACATTACAAAAATCTGATCATGGAACGGCGAATTCCTGCCGGAAGTCGCATGCCATCTCTTCGCAAATGTTCTGCAGAACTGAAGCTCAGCCGTACAACTATTGAAAATGCCTATCTGCAATTGGCCGCAGACGGCTATATTGTTGCCCGTGCACAAAGCGGCTACTATGTAACTAATATTGCAGAGCAAAAGCCAGTCTCCACTGCCTCCTGGCATGCGAATCTGCCTTCAATACAATATGACTTTGCTTCCAACGGTGTCGATCATGAAAGTTTCCGTTTTGACCTCTGGCAGCGTTATATCAAAAGCGCACTTCGTCAGAGTGACCGTCTTCTCTCCTATGGAGAGCCCCAGGGTGAAGCCGATCTTCGTCAGGTACTTGCTGACTACATCCGTCAGCGAAGAAACGTTAACTGTTCTGCTGACGATATTGTGATCGGGGCCGGAGTTCAGAGCATTCTGAATCTTCTTTGTCCTCTGATCCATGACCGAAAAACCGTTTCTTTTCCAAACGCTTCTTTTGTGCAGGGAAGTACTATTTTTTCTGATTATGGTTTTGAAGTGCAATACCGCAACAAAGACTGTGACGTAATCTATGTTTCTCCTGCACATATGACGAAATGGGGAGAGATCATGCCCGTCAGCCGTCGTATGGAACTGGTACATTACGCTGCAGCGAAAGGCAGTCTGATCATCGAAGACGATTTTGAGAATGAATTCGTTTATTTTCAACGTCCAACACCTTCCCTCTTTAATCTTGCCGGAGGACATGGCGTTGTCTATATTGGTTCTTTTTCCCGTCTGCTGCTTCCATCGATTCGCTTAAGCTTCATGGTCTTGCCGCCTTCTCTTTCCAGAAAATATGCAGCTGTTGCGGAACGCTACAGCCAGACTGCTTCCAAAGCCGAACAAATTGCACTCTGTCAGTTTATCCGCGATGGACATCTGACTTCACAGACTAAAAAATTAAAAAAGTTGTATGCTCAGAAGCTGAAGGCTCTTGAAAACGAGGTGAGAAATACATTCGGCAGCAACTGCACGATCCAGACCGGTGCCGCAGGAACAAGTCTGGCATTGACCATTCCTTATGCCAGAACAGGTCTTGAATTAAAAAGAGAAGCACGTATGCATGGAATGTCCCTTCTCATTCTTGAAGAAAGCGCAGACACGATCACCATTCTGCTCTCCTGTTCTTCCATTACAACAGACGATTTTGCCCCTGCCTGTCAGCTTCTGTCCCGACTTCTTAATAAATAATTACAAAACACCTGTCCGGCATCTCATCATCCAGGCAGGTGTCAGTATTTAATCTCTTCGATTGTCGATCATATAAAGCAGAGCATTGCAGATGCAGGCTGCAATATTACTTCCACCTTTACGTCCTCTCGCAACTATATAAGGTGCTCCCGAATCCATGATCAGTTCTTTCGATTGTACAACATTCACAAATCCAACCGGAACTCCAATGATCAGCTCTGGATCCAGTTTGCCATCTTTGATCAGTTCATAGAGTCTCACCAGTGCAGTCGGCGCGTTTCCGATTGCAAAGATCAGTTTTTTATCGAGAGTAGCAGCTTTGTCCATGCTTGCTGTCGCCCTTGTGGTTCCATTCTCTTTTGCAATCTTTGCCACATCCTCATCGGACATGAAACAATAGACTTCTCCACCATAACGGGCCAGTGCACGTTTATTGATGCCCGCCTTTGCCATCTGCGTATCCGTAACAATGCAGGCGCCCTCTTTGATTGCTTTCATTGCACGCTCTACTACATCCGGCGAAAAACAGAGGTTATCCGCATAATCAAAATCTGCGCTTGTATGAATACAACGTTTGACAATAAGTTCTGTTCCGGGAAGCAGCTGTTTATCACCAAGTTCCTCTGTAATAATCTCAAAACTTCTTTTTTCGATCTCCATTGGTTTTACATTTTCAAGCTCTACTTTCATTTCTCTGCTTCTCCTTCTGCTTCACTTTCTTCCAGAATATCCTCCACACCTTGCTCAAGGATCTCATAGATTTTCTTCATATCCAGATGTTTCCGAAGTTCCGATGCCAGGATATCATATTGTGTTTCTTTGAATGCCGCAAAGTCCACACCTTCCATCTCTGATACATCAATTCCTTTTCTTATTCCCACTGCACGGACAAGACCAAGTGCAACTTCTTCTTTATCAAAAATACCATGTACATATGTTCCGCATACATTATGACAGAAAGCACCTTCTGTCTTTTCTGTATCTGTTACCGTGTCGTATGTATGGGTACTTGCTGCAGATCCGTTTTTCCAGGTACTCTCACCCATATGGATCTCATATCCTGTAAATTCTACGTTTTTAAGAGGTACAAACTCTTCATCCAGCTCCAGGAATTTTCCGCAGACCTGCGTACGTGTCTTATGTTCTGCAAACACGGTATCTACCGGAAGAAGACCAATTCCACGCATCGTACCGCCTGCTTCCACACCATGTGGATCACTTAAATTTTCTCCCAGCATCTGATAGCCGCCACAGATACCAAAGATCAGTGTACCGGATGCCGCTGCCTTAAGGATCAGTGCTTCCATGCCACTTTCACGCAGCCATTTCAGATCATCCATCGTATTCTTGGTTCCCGGAAGAAAGATCACATCCGGCTGTCCCAGATCCACCGGATGCTGTACATATCGAAGCGAAACTCCAGGAATACTTTCCAACGGATTGAAATCTGTAAAATTAGAAATACGCGGGACTCGGATGACTGCCATATCGATCACACCAATTTCCTGATGCCGGTCAAAACGTTCTGTCAGACTGTCTTCATCTTCTACCTGAATATTCATATACGGCGCAACACCTACCACCGGGATCTTACATTTCTCTTCCAGCATTGCAACACCTGGATCCAGAATCGATTTGTCACCGCGGAATTTATTGATGATCAGACCTTTGATCATTTTTCTCTCATCTTCTTCCAACAATTCCACCGTGCCATAGAGCTGTGCAAAAACACCTCCACGGTCAATATCTCCTGCAAGAAGTACCGGTGCTTTTGCCATCTTTGCCATTCCCATATTAACAATATCTTCACTCTTCAGGTTGATTTCCGCCGGGCTTCCGGCTCCCTCAATCACAATGATATCATTTTCTTCTGCCAGTTTATGAAATGCCTTCATAATGTCAGGCACTAATTTTTTCTTATATTTAAAATAGTCTCTGGCACTCATGGTACCAAGGACTTCCCCATTTACAATGACCTGAGAGCCAACATCATTTGTCGGTTTCAGAAGAATCGGATTCATCAGGACCGATGGTTCTATACCTGCCGCTTCTGCCTGCATAACCTGTGCTCTGCCCATTTCAAGGCCTTCACTGGTTATAAAAGAGTTCAGTGCCATATTCTGCGATTTGAATGGTGCCACACGGTATCCATCCTGATGAAATATCCTGCAAAGTCCGGCAGCAAGAAGACTCTTTCCTGCATTGGACATGGTTCCCTGTATCATGATCGTCTTTGCCATATCTGTTCCCTTTCGTATCAGACTTATGCCTGTTCCTCTTCTTTCAGTGCCTCTGCATGCGCCACTGCCGCTTTTGTGGTACCATCCCGCATTGCACAGATTAATTTCTGATTTTCTTCATGTGTTCGGACAGCCACACGGTAATATCCTTTTCGCAAACCAGAGTAATTGCTGCAGTCACGGATCAGAACCCCCTGTTCCACACATGTTTCAAATAAATTTTCCGGTCCATGGAAGAAAATATAATTCGCTTCTGACGGAAAGACTTCCATGCCAAGACGCTGCAGTTCTTCTTTGAGATATTTTGCTTCCCGGAATACCATCTGTCGCCCCTCTTCCACATATGCAGTTTCTTTCAGCGCAGCAATACCTGCCGCCTGTGCCATAACAGAAATGTTCCATGGCTGTGTCACCTGCGTCATCGCATCAAGAAGTTCCGTATTCTCAGTAATACCATATCCCAGTCGGATTCCCGCCATCGCGTAACGCTTGGTAAATGCCTTCAAAAGAAACAGATTGTGATATCTGGATAACTGTGCTTTCAGTGTGTATCTGCCCGGTTCCTCCATAAAATCAAGAAAACATTCATCTACGACCAGAAGGATATCCATTTCTCTGCACACACGTAAAACCCGGAAAAGGAATTCTCTATCTATCGAAATTCCCGTTGGATTATTCGGATTGCAGAGAAATACCATATCAAGGTCTCTGTGCAGCCAGTTGATAAAACTTTCCTGCAGACTGAATCCCTCTTCTTCTCTGAGAAGTACATGTTCTACCTCACAGCCACAGCTCGTAAGCGCCTGCTCATATTCTGCAAAAGTAGGAACCGGAATCAGTGCTTTCTTCGGTTTTACTGCCTGACACAGAGAAAATACCAGTTCCGCCGCTCCATTTCCACAGATCACAGATTCGGATGCCACACCTTCATATTCGGCAATTGCTTTTTTCAGAGGTGCATATCCGACCTGCGGATAATCTTTTATATATTCAAGACTGTCACGTACCGCCTGCTTTACACTTTCCGGCGTTCCCAGTGGATTACAGTTTGCCGAAAAATCCAGACAGTTCTTATAAGTATAGATATTACCGCCATGTACGTGCTTCGTCATTCTTTTTCTCCTTTTTGTGTCTCGTTACAGAAACACAACGCGGAACAAAACACAGATGATCACGCCCAGAATCGCCGTTGCATACATCAGGCGGTTCGCATAGCGAATATCTTCTGTCTCTATTTCCCGAATCGCGTCTCCAATTGTAGGTTTCTCATATAATTTTCCAAAATAATATGCATTTCCCGCGAGCTGTACATCCAGTGCACCAGCCATTACAGCTTCCGTCTGTGCTGAATTCGGACTCGCATGATTTCTGCTGTCCCTTTTGAAAATACGGGCTGCGTTTCTGCTGTCAAGTCCAATCACAAAAGCTCCCGCAACCATCAGCCAACCAGAAATTCTGGATGGAAGATAGTTGGCTGCATCATCCAGTTTTGCCGCGCATCTTCCAAAATACAGATATTTATCATTTTTATACCCGAGCATGGAATCCATGGTATTGATTCCCTTATACAAAAACATTAAAGGTACACCACCGATTGCCATATAGATCATCGGTGCGATCACACCATCAGAAGTATTTTCTGCCACAGTCTCCACTGCTGCTTTGGTCACACCCAATTCCGTCAGCTCCGCCGTATCACGTCCCACGATCATAGAAACCGCATGACGTGCATCCTCAATTGTTCCCTTTTTGAGTGCATCATAAACCTTCATGCTCTCATCACGCAATGATCTGGTAGCAAGCAGCTGATAGCACCAAAAGGTTTCCAAAAGCACACCTAAGGCCGGAAGATGAATATACAGAAAATACAGAACAAATGCCGGAACCAGTAATGTAATGACACAGATCAGTATTACTTCAACCAGTCCTCCAGCCAGTTCACCTTTTTCTGTTTTGGGAAATACTTTTCTGATTCCCTTCTCAAAACTAGAGATCAGCTTCCCGATCAGGCACACCGGATGGTACAACCATCTGGGATCTCCAAATATCAAATCTAAGATAAACCCTGCTGCCAGGGCAATTGTATGGTATGTATATATCAACTCTGTCACTCTCCCCGTCTGCTGTGGTATTTCATGCATTCTTTAAGAAAAGCCTCTGCAACTTTTGGATTTCCATAATAATAAAGATGTGGAAATCCAGCCAGCATGGTTTCTGTGCCATGAATACACTCCCAGTTTCTCATACTTTCCGGTTTTGCTGCATGAAATGCTTTCCCGCAGTTTTCAGAATCAAAATAATGAAATTCATGAGCAGGGATTTCTCCTAATGTCTCACATCCCAAAACTGAATGATTCTGTATTAATGTCACATAGCCAAAGCGATTCAGACGTGGTGTACGATATGCCCTGCCCGGAAGCACGCCTGCCATGTGGTAAAATTTTTTATCCATTGCTTCCATTTCTTCATGAAGATACATAAAGCCTCCGCATTCTGCCATACATGGCATACCACCGCTAAGTGCTTTTTGTATTTCTTCTCTCATAGATGTATTTTTTTCCAGTTCTTTTCCATTTAATTCCGGATAACCTCCATATAAAAGCAATCCATCCAGTCCAGCCGGTAATTTCTTATCTCTGATCGGAGAGAAGTGTACAAGCTCTGCCCCCATCTTTCGCAAAAGCCGGAAATTATCTTCATAGAAAAAGCAAAATGCTTCATCGTCCGCCACGCCAATCCGAAGGGGATGTTTCAGACAGAAATCTATCCGAGGTTCTTTCGCAGATAATTCTCGTGCACTTTCTGCAAGCTGCAGGATTGCATCAATATCCAGAGTTTTTTCCAGAACCTCAGCCAGTCGGTGAAGGTTTTCTTTTAACTCAGGGATCTCATCCGGAAGCACTAACCCCAGATGTCGGCTCTCGATCACACAATCATCCATTTTGGGAACATATCCAAGAACTTTTATATTCAGTTCTTTCTCCAGAAGTTCTTTCATTCTTGGATAGAGCATTGGTGACATCTGATTAAAGATTACACCCTGTATATGACTGTCCTTCCGGTATTCCATAAAGCCTTTCACATATGCTGCAAGAGAAACACTCATACCTCTGCTGTTTACGATCAGAATCACAGGCGTATCTGTAACAGACGCCAGATCGTAAGCACTTGCTTTCGTTGTTGTCCCTGCAACACCGTCATAAAATCCCATTACTCCTTCCATAACAGAAATATCACAGTCCACCGCATTTTCACAGAAGAGATATTTTGTAGTTTCACTGTCTGTAAAAAAGGTATCCAGATTTCTTGATTTTGCGCCTATGACACGACTATGGAACATCGGATCAATATAGTCCGGTCCACATTTAAAAGATGCTGTTTTCAGACCACGATTCACCAGCGCCTGCAAAAGTCCACATGTGATCAGCGTTTTTCCGCTTCCACTGGCTCCTGCTGCCAGGAGAATTCTTGCCGCTTTCATACAAAATTCTCCTTTTTATGCGCCTGTATGGTAATAATATAAATAGGATTTTCTCCCATCATCATATGATATCTGCCGATTTCTTTGGATCTGGACACACCAAGCTGCACAACTTCACTCTCCCACTTCCACTCGCTGCGTTCTGTCTGCATTTCCTTTATGCAGGACAAAGTTTCTCCGACCGTTTCAAGTGTAATACAATTTATGACCATACGAACCTGTGGATTTTTTTCAAGAAGAAGTTCCACAATTTCTTTCATATTTCCGGAAGATCCACCAATAAAAGCATGGGTAGGAGCCGGAAGTTCTTCCATTGCTTCAGGGGCCGTTCCTGCTATGATCCTCATATGATCTAACGCAAATTTCTTTTTATTTTCCTCGAGAAGCACAAGTGCATCCTCTTTTTTCTCAATGGAATATACGCTTCCCTGACTTGCGCGAAGTCCCATCTCCACAGATACAGAACCAGTTCCGGCCCCGATATCATAGCAGACCGAATCCTCTTTAAGACATAACTTTGCCAGAGAAACTGTTCGTACCTCTGTCTTGGTCATCGGTGCTTTTCCACGGGTAAATGCATCATCTGGAAGTCCATGTGTGGTCAATGCTGTTTTTGCATCCGGATTCCAGGCACAGATCACACTCAAGGCATCTCCTCTGTAATCTGTAAGTTCCCTCGCCTGTTTTACAAATATTTTCTCATCCTCATAAGACAGATTCTCCCCGACATAAAGCTGCACTTCACCCATTCCATAATCCGTCAGTTTCTGTGCAAGATGTGCGGTTCCATCTGAAGTGCCAAGAATTGCAAAAACCTTCTGATTTGTTCGAATCAGGGATACCAAATTGCATACTCTTCCATGTGCACTGACAATCTTTGCATCATCCCATGAAAGACCAATTTTTGACATAAAATAAACAACAGAGGATATACCGCAGATGATTTCGGCATTTCCATCCAAAGCTTTCAAAAGTCCTTTTGCCCCACTGTAAAAACCGACATCACCGGATAGTGCGATCACAACTTTTTCATATTCCGGATGTTTCTTAATATACTCTGCAATCTCAGCACTTCTGTATTCATAAAAGACATCCTGTCCCGGAAGTGCCACTGCATCTGCCATCCTTCTGGCACCTATGATCAGATCCGCCTGTTCCACTGCCTCATTGCCCTGAATCGTCAATGTTTCTTTGCTTCCCATTCCAATTCCCAGGAGAACTACATGTGGTGTCGGCTGGAATCCGAATTTCTCTGGCAGCATACGTTTGCATTCTTTTACAGAAATTCCCTTTTCCTGCACCGGACGGCCAATGATCACAGGAATTGCGCCACATTCTGTGGCAGCCTGAATCTTTTCTTCAAATCCGCCTGCTTTTCCGGAATCTTTTGTTACCAGATATCTGCAGTCATACTGACGCAGCATGGCAGCATTCAATTCTTTCGAAAAAGGGCCCTGCATGGCAATCAGATTTTTGCCCTCGAATCCCAGCATGCGACAGGTTTCGATCACATTCTGAATGGAAAGGACTCTTGCAAACAGTCTTTCCTGATAACCCGGAATTTCTGTATAAGCAGAAAGTTCCTTACTGCCCGTCGTAAGCAGAACATTTCCCGATACATGTTTCAGATAATCTACTGCTGCCTCTGTATTTTCTACATAAACTGCATCTTTGTGAACGCCTCCTTCACGAAGGACTCTCACATAAGAAACTGCTGTGTTTTCACAGGCCTCACGGATATTTACTGTCACTTCTGCCGCATATGGATGTGTTGCATCCAAAACCAGTTCCGGTCTTTCTGCTGCAAAAAGCTCCTGCATCTGTTCTTTGTCAAGGCGTTCTGCACGAATCGATAAAAACTCATTTGCTTCAAGAGATCTGGATCCATATTCCGTCGCGACACAGGCAAGTACAGATACTTTATTTTCACTCAGAAACCGGCTGATTTCATAGCCTTCTGTAGTACCGGCAAAAACAATTGCTTTATACATTCCGATATCCTCTTGGAGTTACCATTTTGCCATTTATTTCTTTTGTCTGGGAATTTCCGATAAATACTGTGGTGAACATATCAACCTGTGTATCTCGAAGTTCTTTCAATGTCATAACCTGATACTCTTCCCCTTCTCTTCCGATATTGCATACTGTTCCGCAAACTGTTTCCGGAGATTTGTACTGCATCATCAGATCGCAGGCTTTCTGTAAATAATCATGGCGTTTTTTACTGGAGGGGTTATAGAGACAGATTACAAAATCCGCCTGAGATGCACCAAGAAGTCTTGCTTCAATCTTTTCCCATGGAGTCAGAAGGTCACTTAAGCTGATCAGGCAGAAATCATGGATCAGCGGTGCACCAAGGACTGCCGCTCCGCCAAGTGCGGCTGTTACTCCCGGAACGATCTCCAGTTCTACTTCCGGATATTTTTCTCCTACTTCATACATCAGTCCGGCCATACCATAGACTCCGGCATCACCGCTGCAGATCATGGAAACCCTTTTGCCTTTCATAGCCTCTTCAAAAGCCAGCACACATCTGTCCACTTCTTTTTTCATTGGTGTGGTCAGATATTCTTTATCTGGAAATGTATCTTTGACAAGATCCACATATACTGTATATCCAATGATCGTATCACTGTCTTTCAAAGCATTCATTGCAATACCGGTCATCTGGTCACAGCCTCCCGGTCCGATTCCAACTACATATATTTTATTCAAAATGAACCTCCCAGTTCCGGAGTGCAAGCGCGGTTGTCACGCCATTTCTCCCTGTCTTATTTTTGATCAGGCGGCCCTGCTCCGCACCCAGGACTGCACTTCGTTCACAGACATTATTCACGCCTGTAATCTTTTTTACAAATTCGGAAGGGGTAAATTCCCCCTCTGCATGACTCAGCTCTTCTTCCTCAAATGTGATAAACGGGATTCTCCAGTCTTCTGCAAGTTTTTGAAGCCCCACTTCGTCTTTTTTGATGGAAATGCTTGTCAGCTTCTCTACTGCCTGGCTGTATATATCCGCGTCCGCCAGACAGACACTAGCTTCTTTTTCAATTACATCTGCTTCTTTATTCCTGCGGCAGCCCATTCCCAGTGTCACCACTCTGGGAATGATCTGCGCCGTGGATGTAAACGGCTTACAGGTTGGATGAATGGTTACTGCAATTCCAATCTCCGGTTTATCCTGCGTGTCTTCCGAAGGCTCTTCCAGGCCTTCCGGCAACTTTCCTGTCCATGGAAATTCACTGTAAAATCCGACAGGTTCTCCCGCAAGCAAGGCTGCTGAAACCGCCTTTGCCGCTTTCATATTCTGAATTCCACAGCAATTCTTTTTTGCAAAAACATCCACTGCAAAGCGATGATGAAGATCTGTCGCTGTCGTTACGACTGGAACTGCACCCAGAAGCTCCGCAACTTCCAGAGTCAGTTCATTCGCACCGCCAAGATGTCCTGATAACAGAGATATCACAAACTTTCCACATTCATCGATCACCAGTACTGCCGGATCAGACTTTTTACTCGCTACGTAAGGCGCAATGCTGCGCACCGCGATTCCACAGGCACCAACAAAGATGATCGCATCATCTGTCTCAAAATGACGACCTGTCCAGACTCCTGTACTTTCCGCAATCGAATCATCGAGATATTTACTTTTCTTATAAAGTTCTACCGTATAACCTTTGCCCTGAAGATCTTTTTGCAGGTCTTCCGCAGTCATATATCCTGTAAGACTGAAACAGATGATTGAAATACGCATTATTTAATTCTCCATTTAGATCGGATTATTTACTGCGCGTTCTCACTCTGTTGCTTCACGGAATTCGGTAGTGAATCCCGGATCATACAGTTTTGAACGATCATAGTGAGCTGCTTTTACAGAATCCCCGATGATCATCAGTGCAGTCTTTGTGATATTGTTTTCAGCAGCAGTCTGTGCAAGTGTGCCTACTGTGCAGACAAATTTCTTCTCATCCGGCCAGGTTGCCTTGTATACAATTGCCGCCGGCGTATCAGCTGTATATCCGCCTTCGATCAGTCTGCGGCTGAGTTCTTCCAGCATACCGGTGCTTAAGAAAACGACCATCGTTGCCTGATGAGCTGCAAATGACTGAATGCTTTCTTTGGATGGAACCGGTGTACGGCCTTCCATTCTTGTGATGATCACACTCTGTGAAATATCCGGAAGTGTATACTCCAGATTCAGGGCACTTGCCGCACCGCAGAACGCACTGACACCAGGACAATAGTCATACATAATGCCCTTCTCATCCAGAATATCCATCTGCTCACGGATTGCACCGTAAATACACGGATCGCCTGTATGAAGACGCACAGTCATCTTCCCTTCGGCTTCTGCTCTCTCCATAACGGAAATGACTTCTTCCAGTGTCATCTTCGCACTGTTATGAATCGTACAAATATCCTTGCTGTATTCCAGAAGCTGTGGGTTTACCAGCGAGCCTGCATAGATGATCACATCCGCTTCCTCCAGATACTGTTTACCTCTGACTGTGATAAGATCCGGTGATCCCGGTCCTGCTCCAACAAAATGTACCATGTTTTTATTCTCCTTTTTTATATATAATTATTTAATTTGCTATTTACTCTCAGCTGAATTTATTTTACGGATCAGTTCTTCTGCATGCTCTGTCTGGCCAAGATATCCAAATTCATTGGAAAAGATCACGGCACCCAGAAGGATCTGCTGATAAGAACGATGATCCAGATAAAACTGGATATGTCTGGTCACATCCTCCATAGCTTTCTGTAAAATATGATTCTTATCAAGTACATACAGTGCCTCATCCGTCGTGTTGCACGCCAGAATCTCTCTGGCACATGTAAGATCCGCACCGGAACGAATCGCAGCTGCGCAGAGAACCTCCATGCGTCCGTCCGCGCTGTGTGAATGTGTATTCATGATACCGGCAGCCACTTTGACAAATTTGCCAATATGCGAAATAAAAAGAATCCCCTTTACTCCCATGTTCACTGCCATATCAATGGTTTCACCTACATAATTACTGCACTTGATGTTTTTTTCAAAAGGAAGATCCATATGCTCCCGAAGGTAATCTGCCCCATAATTTCCCGGAGTCACGATCAGATACTGTTCTCCCTGCGAAAAATGCTGTTTCATTTCTACCTGAATACTCTGAATCAAGGCTTTCTCACTCATAGGTTCTACGATACCGGACGTTCCAAGAATAGAGATGCCACCCTGGATTCCCAGACGGGGATTAAAAGTCTTTTTCGCGATCTGTTCACCTTCTGGAACAGAAATCGTTACTTTCAGGCCACCCTCATAGTGGTATCGATCTGCTGCATCCTCCACTGCTTTCAGGATCATGGCCTTTGGTACAGGATTGATTGCTGCTTCTCCCACTTTCTGTGAAAGTCCCGGACGCGTCACTCTTCCGACACCTTTCCCTCCATCGACCGTAATCTCAGAGGATTTCGGACATTTTTCCACTCTGGCATAGACCAGAATTCCATTCGTCGTATCCGGATCATCCCCCGCATCTTTACGTACTGCGCAGATCACTGTATCTTTTTCCATACAGACGTCATGCAATTCCAGATGGAGAAGGATTCCCTTTGGTGTCATAAGATCTGTCTCGTTCTGTTTCTGACCTCCAAGAAGCATTTCCGTGGCACCTTTTGCAGCTCCCGCCGCACAGGATCCGGTCGTATAGCCGAAATGAAGTTTCTTTTGATTTTTAATTACATAATAGTCTTCCAGTCCTGTTTTATGTGCCATAACTTCCTCCTTCACATATGTCATTTTATTATATTATTTTGCCAAAAAAATGTCAATGAAACACCTGATTGTTTAATTTGCTAAATAGCAACCTTTTTTAATGTATTTGTACAAAAAACCAGCCCGCATCCGGACTGGTCCTTCTGAATTTTATGTATCTGTTTTTAATAAATAATGATCGGATATCCACCATCGATCGTATTATAGATCAGAGCCGCCTGGTCTGTCGGAAGATTAATACAGCCATGACTTCCGGCACCACTCTTATAACGGTTTCCGCCAAAGGAAGACTGCCAGGAAGCATCATGAAGTCCCTGTCCATATACAAACGGCATCCAGTAATTTACTTTTACGTTATATCCATATTCCTGACTGCTCAGGTTATATGGACTTGCCTTGTAGGCAATCGGCCATGCTCCTCTGTATGTCTCCCTGCCGGCTTTTGGTGCTCCACTGACGATATCTGTTTCTGTCACAAGTGCTCCATCTTTGTACAGCCACAGATGCTGGTTATCCAGACTTACTTCTATATAGCTTCCGTTCAGATCATCTGCACCGTTACGCTGCATGCCACTGATGCTGTATACCGGATCTCGTGTAACTGCAGTACCACTCGCAAGATCTGTCAGCAACTGCTGCACTTCTCCATCCTGATCGATCTGAAATCCATATTCATTATCGGATACCGTGACATCATTTCCATAGGATGTGTGGAATGTACGTGGAACATAGATGGTATTATACTTCGCTGCAAGATTCTGTACATAAGACTTCACTGCTTCCTGATCAATATTCAGGCTGTCATCTGTAATCTGCAGCCATGTCTCGATTGTTCCTGCATCAATTACTTCCGTCGTACTTCCCAATGTATATGTAACTGTAGTACTGCGATATTTATTCAACTGATCATTCAGTCCTGTAACTTTATTCTGCATTTCATCAGAAGCCGTTACAGACGGCTGCTGATAAACATTTGTATCCAATGTGATCTGAATATCCCCACCAAGAAGCTTCAGCCGAAAATTATCATCCAGCATCTGATCTACATAGTTCTGAAGTCTGGCCTCATCAATTTCATTTCCCTGTACATCATTGACCAGAACAAACTGCTTCTGCTGTTCATCATACTGAACCGCTGCATCAACGGATGCCGTACGCTCTTTATCTCCAAAATTGGAAGACGCAAGAGTTTTCTTTTCCTGTTCTTCATCCTTCTGGATCTGATATGCGATCTTGTAATCTTCCTGCGTGGCAAAGATCTTTCTGTTTGCTTCCCGCGTTGTCTGCAATTCTGTAAGCTCACTTTTAAGTGCTGACTCATCCAGATCATATCCAAGTTCACCCAACGTTGTCTGATAGACATCCGAACCCCCTTCTTTGAACTGTACCTTACGGTTGCGAAAAGCATCCTGAAGTTTCTGTTCTGCCTTATCTGTCGTCAGCGTGGAAACATCCACCCCATAAATAGATATTTTTCTTCCAAGTGTATTGGTATCTGCAATATGTATATAAGTAAAAAGCCCCGCCGTAAGAACAACCACACCTCCGATACATGCGCCCAATATGATTTTCTTTGCTTTTCTGCTGAGCTTAAATTTGTCTGCCATAATCTCTTTCCTCTTATCTGTTGTATTGTCAATTTATGCACATATTCTGATTCTTATTATATTACAGAGAAAAATGGACTTCTGTAATCTGAGATTTCTGTTTATCTCTGGAAATAAACTATTTTTCCTTTTGATAACCAGAACTCTTCTCATAAGGTGTTGTATAGATTTTCAGGAATTTATCATATTCTTTGTTACTGTAAAAATATCTTCTGTTATGACGGCTGATATCAAGGCAGTCAAAACCTTTTCTTTTGAGCAGTCTGTATGTCTTTTCATATGCACTTCCTGTCATTGTATTTAACTGCCACAGTGAAAAATTAAGCGCCCAATTAACAAATGCCCTTTCTAAGGTATCGTATAAACCTCTGTCTTTTAGCTCCTTTTGCATAGCCAAAAGCGCAATATAGAAACAATCCCATGATTTCTCTCTTGTACGCGACAGAGATGTTCTGACATTGACTCTCTGATGGATCAGGACCTCATCTACTGTAGAAATTCTGGAAGCACAGGCAAGCGCAATAAAAACAAAGAGCATATCATTTGTTGTTCGAAGATTCTGATACTTGATTCCCAATCTCCTGACATACTCCCTCTGGTATAATTTATCCCATGGCCAGCCATTAAACATTCTAAAAATATTATTTCTTACATTTTCATCAGTTGCTGCAAACGGCTCTTTTTCCGGAAAATACTGCTTCCGAAATGCCCATGTGCATTTTTTGTATACTTTCTCTGTATGATCATAGAGGTCTGCATTAAAGACACATACTTCTGCCTCTGTTTCTTCCGCTCTGTCATATGCGGCTTTCAGCATATTTTTCTCAAAGAAATCATCTGCATCCAGAAAAGCCAGGTATTTTCCTCTTGCAACATCCATTCCATTATTTCTGGCTGCTCCTGCTCCCTGATTTTCCTGATGAATGACTCTGATCCTGGCATCTGCTTTTTCGAATTCTTTCAGAATTACCAGTGATTCATCTGTTGACCCATCATCCACGCAAATAATCTCAATCTCCCTCAGAGTCTGCTTCAACAGGCTGTTTAATCCGTCTTTTAAGAATTCTGCCGCATTGTATACCGGAATTATCACCGAAACCGCAGGTATATCATTACTCATATCTATTCCCCTTTGATTAATGCAACATTTTTTTCAGCTTTCGCGGAACAAAGGTAATTGCTCTTCCAATTTTTAAAGATGAAGAATTTTCCATGTCATCTATTTTTTTCTGAAGCTTTGTCACCTTGTTTTCGCTTTTTTTCAATGCCTTCGCCAGTTCTGCTTCGCTTCCAAACCTGAGCAGTTCTTTTCGAAATGTTTCATCAAAAAAGCCATCCATATCATCTACTAATCGATTGATATCTGTCCATTCTTTTTCCGTAAAATATTTTTTGTCAAAAAGTCCCCTGTTCTTCGCCTCTGAAAGTTCTTTATGCATCCTCTCCAAAAAAGCATATTTGAATTCCATTGTAAGTCTGAACAGATTCCACCGATAAGATATATATTTCAAAGATATAACCGGTTTCTCCAGTTCTTCTTTTAGCTCCGGTCGTTTTTCAAGAAATTCTTCAATAGATTTAAATTCATCACAGATACAATATATTTTGGCAGCCGCTTTTACCGATGAATTTGCATTATCTGTGCGATAATGAAGGTAGGCATCACGAACCAGCAATGCTCTTTCCGCACTTGCCCATACTTTAAACGCAAACCCTGTATCCTGATAGGAAGCACCCGGTGTTTCCGCAAAAGACACATGATTTTCCATCAGCCATTCTCTCCGATAAATTCCACTCCAGATACATGGTCTCACCCGGAAGATTTCCGGATGTTCCACTGGCCTGAACACCTGATCATACAGATCATATTCTTTTAGCACTTCATAATATGTGCTCTGAGGTTCCGGCTGCGATACATAAGAATAATAGTTTGATTTCACAACATCTGCACGATTTTCTTTTGCTGCTTTATATAATTCATCAAACATATTAAGATCTGCAAAATCATCCGTTTCAATAATGCCTATATATTCCCCCGTCGCATTTTGAAGTCCAACATTCATACTATGTCCGTATCCCGAATTCGCTTTATGGATCACTTTGATACGATTGTCTTTCTGCGCATATTCATCCAGAATATTACCTGTTGAATCTCTGGATCCATCATCTATACAAATAATCTCTATATCCTTTAAAGTCTGATTTACTACACTGTCCATGCATTCTCTTAAAAATTTTTCAACATTGCATGCCGGCATTAGTATGGATACTTTTGCCATCTTCCATTCCTCCTGATCTGTCATTATCTTGCGCGAAGCTTTCGGATGATTGCTTTGCCTGTACATTTTATTCCGTTTTTTCTCATATACCCGAATATCTTTTTCACCAGATACCCCGGTGTCGTTAATACCTGCAGCATTTTGCCCACGCCGGAGGGTTCTGTTATTCTCTTATAAAGATAAATATCATTTACGCAAAAAACTCTTTCAGCCTTCAACAGAATACGTTTTGTAAAGCAACTATCTGTATCTATTCTATTATGAAACTCCGATTTTTCCCCGATAAGTAAATCTTTTTTCAAAATCTGCATGGATACGGGCGGTAATATATCCTTATTCTTTTTCAGCTGATTTTGCATTTCTTTCCCTGTTATCACCTGCGCGTAAGAGCCGCATCTGTAAAATTCATCTGAAAGATTTTTATATCGTTTCGCGAGTTTTGTATTTTCATAAAAAACTGCCCCGGAAAACAGCAGAATATCCAGATGTTTCGTCTCACATATATTCCACAACTCTTCCAAAGCAAATGAAGTGAGCAAATCCCCACTATTCATAAAATACAGATATTTCCCCTCTGCCTTATTTAATACTTCATTCCCGCGTGTTATCTGGTCGGGCTTTGTCTGATCGATTATCTCGATATCATTTACGATCGACTGCGCCAAAAGTGAATCCAGCGTTTCTTCCTTATATTTATCTGTATCACTTGCAGAAATAATTACCGTAATTTTTTTCATAGTTCTAATCTCATACACCATTTCGTTTTTTCAATATTTATAGCATACTTTGTTTACTATTTAATTGCAATCATTTTCCATGATATTTTTTTCAGACCCTGTCGAATAACTGTCCAAAATATTAATTTTCTGTCACAAACCCATAATTTTTACACCGGACAGCAATTTTGTGATAGGATAATTTTATCATGAAATGAAGGAGAAGATTGTGTTGAAACCGACAAATACCGATTACCTTTTTAAATTTTCCATTGTAACAGCCGTTTATAATGTAGAGCCCTACCTTTCCGAGGCAATTGACAGTATCCTTTCACAGGATATAGGTTTTCTCGAATCCGTGGAGCTTATTCTTGTCGATGACGGATCCACCGATGCTTCCGGAGCTATCTGTGATGAATATCAGCATAAATACCCGGAAAATATCGTCGTAATACACAAACCCAACGGTGGCGTTGCCAGCGCACGAAATGCAGGTATCGCTGTAGCCCGTGGAAGATACGTTAATTTCATGGATTCTGACGATAAACTGACTCCTGATACACTTTCTTCCGTCTATGACTTTTTTATTGAGCATGATAAAGAGGTGGATCTTGTTTCTGTTCCTATTTTTTACTTCGAACAAAAAAACGAACCACATCGCCTGAATTACAAATATGCTTCCGACAAAGCGCAGGTCATTGATCTGACCACGCATTATTCTTATGTACAGATGTCATCAGCATCTGCTTTTTTCAAAAGAGAAGCTCTGAACGATCATACATTCGATACCTCTCTTCGTTATGCAGAAGATTCCAAGGCGATCATGGAACTGCTTTTAGAGAATCCCAAATATGGCATTGTCCCACAGGGGCGCTACCTGTATCGTGCCCGTACATCCATGAATTCTGCCCTGAACGGTTCCAAATCGCACAGAGAATGGTACATTGACTGCCTCAAGAACTACATATTCTGGGCATTGGATGAGGCGAAATCCCGTTTTGGGGCCATTCCGGATTATGTACAGTACAATGTCATGTACGATCTGCAGGGACGCTTCAAAGTTGATGAAATTCCAGAAACCGTATTAACACCTCATGAAAAAACTATTTTTTTGAAAATGCTGTTCGATGCTGTTTTTCAGATTGACGACCACATCATTCTTGAGCAGAAAAATCTATCCATGGAACTGAAAGACTATATCATGAGCATAAAAAAAGCACCGGATTCCGGAACTTTGCAGTTTGACGACAAGAGCGAAGATGCCTGGTTTCAATATCTCGATCTGAGTACCGGTCACGCTTCATCTTATCAGCTTCGTCTGACTTCCATGGAACTTATGGAACATGATATCCTGCTGGAGGGTGCAGCTAAGATCTACCTGCGTTTTCCATATCCAGCCAATCTGTTTCTGCGAATCACAACCGGTCATACTACACATATAGTAAAATGCTGTTTCCGCGAAGATCCGGAACACGTTTTTCGTTTTAATGGACAAAAACTTGCTGTATTCCTGAAATTTACAGCAGCCATTCCATGCGAAATGCTTTCTGGTATTACACATATCGAATTTTGCCGGGATTGCGATGGGCATACGATCTGTTATCACAGTTTACACCGTATGTCGGAATTTCCTCTTGCATATGGACAGCAAAAGCTTCTTCTGAACAAAAAATCCTATTATGCTACACTTTCTTCGCAGATGCTTACATTTGAAGAAGCCACTCCTGTATCAAAACTGAAAAATCATACACTTTCTGTGCTTCGAAGGGTTCAAAAAATTTGTTATCTAAAATAACATTATAGAAATTTTTCTTATTTTCCTGTATACATTGTATTGAAATCTTTTTGCCAATATGGTAGCATTCAATTAAACAGAATTAATTTATATACTATATGTTGTTATTTAAAATAACATTTTATGAAAGGTGAAAAGATTCTCTATGAAAAAATTATCTATGACACACCTTGCCGAACTTGTTTCCGGTAAGCGAAAAGAAAAATCCATGACTCAACAGGAACTGGCTGATGCCACCGGCATCAATCGTTCTCTGTTATCCCGTCTGGAGAAAAAAGATTTTATCCCATCGATTCCACAACTGGAAAGTCTTGGAGAATGCCTTGGATTTGATCCGGATGAAGTATTTACTGAACAGTCTGCTTCCCGGCTGTCATCCCCTTCTCCTTTGAACATTGCTGTCGCAGGCACAGGTTATGTCGGTCTTTCCATCGCAACATTACTTGCACAGCACAATCATGTTACTGCTGTTGATATCATTCCGGAGAAAGTTGATCTGATCAACAAACGCAAATCTCCGATTCAGGACGAATATATCGAAAAATATCTTGCAGAAAAAGAGCTCGACCTGACAGCTACACTGGATGGCGAAGCTGCTTACACAAATGCAGACTATGTAGTCATTGCGGCTCCGACAAACTACGACAGTCAGAAAAACTATTTTGATACCTCTGCCGTTGAAGCTGTGATCGAACTTGTCCTCAAAGTAAATCCACATGCGATCATGGTCATCAAATCCACGATTCCGGTCGGCTATACAGAATCTGTCAGAAAGAAATACAATACAGCAAATATCATCTTCAGTCCGGAATTTCTTCGTGAATCCAAAGCGCTGTACGATAACCTGTATCCAAGCCGCATTATCGTTGCTACAGATCCGGATAACCCGAAACTGGTACAGGCATCCCACAATTTTGCAGCTCTTCTCCAGGAAGGTGCTCTGAAAGAAAACATTGATACATTATTTATGGGATTTACCGAAGCAGAAGCTGTAAAACTGTTTGCAAACACCTACCTGGCACTTCGTGTTTCTTACTTTAACGAGCTGGATACTTACGCTGAAATGAAAGGTCTGAATACACAGAACATTATCCAGGGTGTCTGCCTGGACCCTCGTATCGGGACGCATTACAACAATCCTTCCTTCGGTTACGGTGGATACTGTCTTCCAAAAGATACCAAGCAGCTTCTCGCCAACTATAACGATGTTCCACAGAATATGATGAGTGCGATCGTTGAAAGTAACCGTACGCGTAAAGATTTCATTGCAGACCGTGTATTACAAAAAGCCGGTTATTACGGTTATGATGAAGAAAATACTTACAATTCTTCTATGGAAAAATCAGTCACTGTAGGTGTTTATCGTCTGACTATGAAATCCAACTCCGATAACTTCCGTCAGTCTTCTATTCAGGGAGTCATGAAGCGAATCAAAGCCAAGGGTGCTTCCGTGATCATCTATGAACCAACCCTGAAGGATGGATCTACTTTCTTTGGAAGCAAAGTTGTCAATGATCTTGATAAATTCAAAAAGCTGAGCGACTGTATCATCGCAAACCGTTACTGTCAGATCCTGGATGATGTAAAAGATAAAGTATATACCCGAGATCTTTTCCAGAGAGATTAGAGATAAAAAAATCCCTTCCACTTACGTGGAGGGGATTTTTTGCTATAAACGTTTAATATTCTATACAAATATTAGAACTTGCCAGCATCTGCAGCTTCCTGTACCGCTACAGCTACAGCAACTGTCATACCAACCATCGGGTTGTTACCAGCGCCGATCAGACCCATCATTTCTACGTGAGCCGGTACGGAAGAAGATCCTGCGAACTGAGCGTCAGAATGCATACGTCCAAGTGTATCGGTCATACCATAGGAAGCAGGACCTGCTGCCATGTTGTCTGGGTGAAGTGTACGTCCTGTACCACCACCGGATGCAACGGAGAAGTATTTCTTTCCTTTTTCGTTGCATTCTTTCTTGTAAGTACCTGCAACCGGATGCTGGAAACGAGTCGGGTTTGTGGAGTTACCTGTGATAGAAACGTCAACGCCTTCTTTCCACATGATAGCAACACCTTCCGGAACGCTGTTAGCGCCGTAGCAGTTAACTTTTGCACGAAGTCCTTCAGAATAAGATTTACGGAATACTTCTTTAACTTCGTTCTTGTATGGATCATACTCTGTCTCTACATATGTAAATCCGTTGATACGGGAGATGATCTGAGCAGCGTCTTTTCCAAGACCGTTCAGGATAACACGAAGAGGTTTTTTACGAACTTTGTTTGCTTTTTCAGCAATACCGATAGCACCCTCAGCTGCTGCGAAGGACTCATGTCCAGCCAGGAAGCAGAAGCAGTCTGTTTCTTCTTCCAGAAGCATTTTACCAAGGTTACCATGTCCAAGACCTACTTTACGTGTATCAGCAACGGATCCAGGAATACAGAATGC
>NZ_CAKRXI010000016.1 GCF_934424005.1 uncultured Blautia sp. | reverse complement strand
TTGAAACCGCCGTGTACCGAACGGTACGCACGGTGGTGTGAGAGGACGGCGGTTAGTCACCGCCTCCTACTCGATTACAGGATTTTACAATTCCTTTCATCCATGTTATTATGACAACGCATTAAATATGAAAGGAAAACGATCATGGAAGTTCTGACGATTGGGATTTTCTGTGCTTTGCTCATTATATGCATCATAACGGGAAAATCTATATTATATGCTCTTCTGGCAGGTCTGATCATTTTCAGTCTGTATGGAAAAAAACAGGGATATAGCTGGAGACAGATTAGCAGGATGGCATTACAGGGAGTCTGGAAAGTAAAAAATATTCTGCTCACATTTATACTGATCGGAATGCTGACAGCACTTTGGCGACAGGCTGGAACAATTCCTGCAATCATCTGTTATACCGTGCATCTGATAAAACCATCGACATTTTTACTGATGACATTTCTTCTGAATTGTCTGATCTCAGTCCTGACAGGAACTGCTCTTGGTACGGCAGCTACGATTGGTGTTGTATGTGCAACGATGGCTTCTGCACTTGGAATTCCTTCATGGATGACCGGTGGTGCAATTCTTTCCGGGGTATATTTCGGAGATCGTTGTTCTCCTGTTTCGACAAGTGCACTTCTGGTGGCGGAGCTGACGGAGACAGGTATCTATACAAATATAAAAAATATGATCAAAAGTGCATTGGCACCATTTACCATTACCTGTATTCTTTATCTGACTATCAGCATACAGCTTCATGGAAAAACAGAGATGCCGGATCTTGGACATGCTTTTGGCAGTGAGTTCCAGCTCAGCTGGATTGCATTGCTGCCTGCAGTGGTGATTCTGCTGTTGTCTGTTATGCAGGCAGGGGTGAAGATCGCGATGATCGCAAGTATAGTTACTGCAATTCCTGTCTGTATTGGCCTTCAGAATATGGCATTTACGGAACTTCCTGAACTTCTTTTGAATGGTTTCCATTCTACAGATGTGACGGTAGCGGCAATGCTGAATGGAGGTGGTATCACTTCGATGTTGAAGGTTGGAGCAATCGTATGCATTTCTTCATCTTATTCAGGAATTTTTCAGGCAACAGGAATCCTGAATGGATTTCAGAAAATGGTCTGTTTGCTTGCCGACAGGACAAAACCATATTTTGCAGTGCTTGTCACATCAATCCTGACAAGCGTTATGGCATGTAATCAGACACTGGCAATCATGCTTACAGATCAGCTCTGCAGCAGAACAGAACCGGATAAGCTGCGTTTTGCCAATAATCTGGAGGACAGTGCTGTGCTCATAGCACCTTTGGTGCCGTGGTCGATCGCGTGTGCTGTTCCGCTTACAGCAGCAGGTGCACCGGGATACAGCGTCTTATTTGCAGTGTTTTTGTATCTGCTTCCGTTGTGCGATTTAGTGTTAAAAAAATAACTGCCCTATTGTAAATTGACCAAAATAGTGGTATTCTGTAAGAAATTGAATAATAAAAATAACAGGTGCTGATGTTAGATAATCAAATAGCCTTCAGTTAAAAGGGAAACAGGTGTAAGTCCTGTACGATCTCGTCACTGTATACAGGGAATGCAGAATCATGTGTGTATGCACAGTCACTGGGAAACTGGGAAGACGATTCGGGTGTATTGATCTGTAAGTCAGGAAACCTGCCTGCTATTGGTACGGGGATTTTAAATTCCGGATCACGAGTAATTGGTTGTACCATAATCCAGAAACTCTAGCCCGGTGCAGGAGTTTTTTTATTGGGAAATATAGTATTCTCCGAAAAATATTTTTTGACCAGGCTTGCTGCCGTACTTTGTTATTCATTTTAATTTTCATGAGAAAACAGGTACAGGAGGAAAAAAACATGAAAAACAAAACTGTAAAAGCACTGGCAATTGCAATGACTGTAGCAACAGTCACAATGATGGGATCTGCAAGCATCTACGCTTCTGATGACACTGCTGAGACAGCAACAGAAGAAACCGCAGATGATGCAGAAACCGCAGATGATGCAGAAACAGCAGATGATGCAGAAACCGCTGATACAGAAGAAGCTTCCGATGATGATCAGAAAGCAGCAGATGAAGTAGCAGCACTGATCGACAAGATCTATGTTCAGGAAAGAACTGATACAACAGATGAAGACTGCAAAGCTGCCAAAGAAGCATGGGATAAACTGACAGACGCTCAGAAGGAACTGGTTGAAGGCGAAGAAGCTGATCCGGATTACTTCGGACGTGACACTGGTGATGCATCCAAAGATGATCCTCGTAACCAGGATGAAATCGGTGAGAACGAACTTCTTGTTGTAAGCTTTGGTACATCCTTCAACGACAGCCGTGCTGAGGATATCAAAGGAATCGAAGACAAACTGCAGGAAGCATATCCGGATTGGTCTGTAAGACGTGCATTTACAGCACAGATCATTATCAACCATGTAGAAGCAAGAGATGATGAAGTGATTGACAATATGCAGCAGGCACTTGACCGTGCAGTTGATAATGGCGTAAAAAATCTTGTTGTTCAGCCTACACATCTGATGCATGGTGCTGAATATGATGAAATGACAGAAGCAATTGATGGATACAAAGATAAATTTGAATCTGTTGCAATCGCAGAGCCAATGCTTGGTGAAGTTGGTGAAGATGCTACAGTAATCAACGATGACAAAAAAGCGGTTGCGCAGGCTATCACAGATGAAGCTTGCAAAGAAGCTGGATATGACAGCATGGAAGCAGCTGCAGAAGACGGAACAGCATTTGTATTCATGGGACATGGTACTTCCCATACAGCAAATGTAACATATGATCAGATGCAGTCACAGATGGATAATCTTGGACTTACAAACGCTTTCATTGGAACTGTAGAAGGTAAGCCAGAAGATACAGAATGCCAGGCTGTTATTGCAAAAGTTAAAGACGCAGGATTCAAGAAAGTTGTTCTTCGTCCGCTGATGGTTGTTGCTGGTGACCATGCAAACAACGATATGGCTGGTGATGATGACGATTCCTGGAAATCTCAGTTCAATGCATCTGGTGCATTTGACAGTGTTGACTGCCAGATCGCAGGTCTTGGAAGAATTGAAGCTGTAGAGGATCTTTACGTAGAGCATACAAAAGCAGCAATTGATTCTCTTGGAACAGCTGATACAGCTGAAGAAACAACAGATGATACTGCAGAAGCAGCAGATGACACAACAGATGGTGCAGAAGAAGTTACAGACGATTCTGCAGCAGAATAATGTAATGTGTAAATAATTTATGCAATAAACGGGACTGCCCGGAAGGCTTGATTGTCTTCCGGGCAGTCCCTGTAAAATCAGGAGGATTTATATTATGAAACGTTCAGTGGCAATGATGGCATGTGTGTTAAGTGGAGTACTTATGATCAGCGCTTACAGTCCGGTTGTTTTTGCGGAAACAACAGAGAAGACAGAAGCTTCCAAAACAGATGAAGCAAAGGATGAATCTGAGAAAAAAGAAGATACTTCAAAAGGAGAAGTTCTTGAAGACGGTACTTACAGCGCAGAATTTGATACCGACAGCTCCATGTTTCATGTAAATGAAGCAAATGACGGTAAGGGAATACTGACAGTCAAAGACGGTAAAATGACGATCCATGTAAGCCTGAATTCAAAGAAGATTGTAAACCTTTTTGTTGGAAAGGCAGATGATGCCCAGAAAGACGGAGCTGAGATTCTTGAGCCGACAACAGATGAAGTAACCTATAGCGACGGATATACCGAAGAAGTTTATGGATTTGACATTCCGGTTCCTGCCATTGACGAAGAATTTGACGTTGCTCTGATCGGAAAGAAGAACAAATGGTACGATCATAAAGTAAAAGTAACAAATCCTCAGAAAGAAGCCGATGCTGAAGCTTCTGATACAAAAGAAACTGATGCAAAAAAAGTGACTGCTGAAGATCTGAAACTGGAAGACGGAGACTATACAGCAGAAGTAAAAATGGAAGGTGGTTCTGGTAAAGCAAGCGTTACCAGTCCGACTGGATTTACAGTTAAGGATGGCAAAGTGACCGCTTCTGTAGAATGGAGCAGTCCGTACTATGACTATATGCTGATTGGTGATGAAAAATACGAACCAGTTAATAAGGATGGTAATTCTGTGTTTGAAATACCAGTCGATGGATTTGATTATCCAATGGAAGTTGTAGCAGATACAGTTGCGATGAGTACTCCTCATGAGATTGAATATACTTTACAGTTTGATTCTGCAAGTATCAAAGAGGCTGAAAAATAAAGATGAAAAAAAAGTTACGCATGTTTTTATGTGCGGCACTGACCGCATCTATGCTGGTGACTGCACCTGCTTTGGTTCAGGCGGCAGAAGAAAAAGAGACAACAGAAAGCAATTCCGTCAGACAGGATCTGGCTGGCTTAAAATATGATCACAGTCTAGAACTTCAGTATGCAGATCAGTTTTCAGTAGACTATTACGAAGATGGTTATGCGCTTATCACAATTGTCGGAGACGGACAGTTCCTTCTTGTTCCGGAAGGAAAAGAAGCTCCGGATGGCCTGGACAGTGATATTGCAGTTATTAAACAGCCGCTTGATAATATCTATCTTGTGGCAACATCAGCAATGGATCTTTTTTGTGCTTTGGACGGGCTGGACAGTATCAGCCTTTCTGGAACAAATGCAGATGGATGGTATATTGATGAAGCAAAAAAAGCACTTGAAGACGGCAGTATTTCATTTGCAGGAAAATATAGCGCACCGGATTACGAATTGATTCTGGCGAAAAATTGTGATCTGGCGATTGAGTCTACAATGATCTACCATAAACCGGAAGTAAAAGAAAAGCTTGAGCAGTTTGGAATTCCGGTTCTGGTAGAGCATTCAAGTTACGAAAGTCATCCGCTTGGCCGTACAGAGTGGTTGAAGCTATATGGGGTTCTTCTTGGAAAAGAAGAACTTGCGGACAAACTTTTTCAGGAACAGGTTGATAAACTGAAAGCAATAGAGGACAGTGAATCTACAGGAAAAACAGTGGCTTTCTTCTATATAAATTCTGTTGGAGCTGCCAATGTTCGTAAGTCAGGAGATTATGTATCCAAGATGATCGAACTTGCTGGTGGAAAATATATTTTCAGTGATCTTGGTGCAGAGGAAGATAATTCTCTTTCTACTATGAACATGCAGATGGAAGAGTTTTATGCCGGAGCTAAGGATGCGGATTATATTATTTATAACAGTACGATCGATGGTGAACTGACTGACATCGACCAGATGCTGGAAAAGAGTTCGCTTCTTGCCGATTTTAAAGCGGTTAAAGATGGAAATGTCTGGTGTACAAATCAGAATCTGTTCCAGGAAACAATGGAGCTTGGAACAATGATCGAAGATATCCATACAATGCTGACTTCGGATGACCCAAATCTGGATACGCTGACTTATATGCATAAATTAAAATAATGATATAAAACGATGAGAGGAAGCAATATGCGGAAGAAATTACATTTCAGATATTGGCTGTCTTTTGCAGTCCTGTCCATACTCCTGCTGGTTCTGATCTTCTGGAATATCAATTCAGGAAGTATATCTATTTCATTGAAGGATATTTTTCAGATTCTGTTCCAGAAAAAAGGAGATGAGACCGCTTATAATATTGTATGGGAAATCAGACTTCCACGAATACTGGCAGCAGTGATCCTGGGTGGAGCACTTTCAGTATCTGGCTTCCTTTTACAGACATTTTTCGGGAACCCGATTGCAGGCCCATTTGTTCTGGGAATTTCCTCCGGAGCCAAACTGATCGTTGCACTCACGATGATCTATCTGTTGGGCAAATCCATGGTGGCAACTTCCAGTGTGATGATTGTGGCTGCATTTATCGGCTCTCTGATTTCTATGGGATTTGTTCTTATGATCTCACGAAAAGTAAAACAGATGTCCATGCTGGTTGTCAGTGGAATTATGATCGGATATATCTGTTCTGCAGTAACTGACTTTGTAGTTACCTTTGCGGACGATTCCAATATTGTAAATCTTCATAACTGGTCGCTGGGAAGCTTTTCCGGAACAAGCTGGGATAATGTTTCTGTGATGGCAGTTGTGGTGTTTACTGCACTTTTTCTTACATTTTTAATGTCCAAGCCGATCAGTGCCTATCAGCTTGGCGAGGGTTATGCACAGAATATGGGGGTAAATATCAAAGCATTTCGTATTGCACTGATCCTGCTTTCAAGTATTCTGTCAGCCTGCGTGACTGCTTTTGCCGGCCCGATCTCCTTTGTTGGAATTGCAGTACCGCACCTTATAAAAAGTCTTATGAAAACATCCAAACCACTTCTTGTGATTCCGGGATGTTTCCTGGGGGGAGCAGTATTCTGCCTGTTTTGTGATCTGATCGCACGAACTGCTTTTGCACCGACAGAGCTCAGTATCAGTTCGGTGACTGCGGTATTTGGTGCGCCGGTTGTGATCTATATTATGATTCGAAGAAAGAGGATGGCCTGATGGGAGAGTATTTTGTTCATTCCGAACAGATGACAGTAGGATATGATGGAAAGCCACTGATCAGAGATATTGAAATCCGGTTGAACCGTGGTGAGATCCTGACTCTGATCGGACCAAACGGTGCCGGAAAATCCACGATTCTGAAAAGTCTGACAAGACAGCTGAAATTGGTTGGAGGAACCGTGTATCTGGATCAGAAACTGATGAGCCAGATGTCCGGCAAAGATGTTGCACGTAAACTGGCAGTAGTAACAACGGAGCGAATCCGGCCGGAACTGATGACATGCGAAGACATTGTGGCAACAGGACGATATCCGTATACAGGTACATTGGGAATCTTATCGGAGGGTGACTGGGAAAAGGTACATAAGGCGATGGATATGGTTCATGCACTTGATCTTAAGGACAGAGATTTTACTGCGATCAGTGACGGACAGAGACAGAGAATCCTGCTGGCCAGGGCAATCTGCCAGGAGCCGGAGGTGATTGTTCTTGATGAGCCAACATCGTTTCTTGACATCCGTCATAAACTGGAACTTCTTTCTATATTAAAGAAGATGGTGCTGGAACATCATACAGCAGTGCTGATGTCTCTTCATGAGCTGGATCTGGCGCAGAAAATTTCGGATTATGTGATCTGTGTTCATGGTGATCGTATTGAAAAGTATGGAACACCGGAAGAAATTTTTACGTCAGAATATATTCATCATCTTTATGGAATTACTACCGGAAGTTATAATGCAGCTTTTGGGTGCCTTGAAATGGCTGCACCGGAGGGAAAACCACAGGTATTTGTCATTGGTGGAAATGGAAAGGGAATTCCTGTATACCGAAAACTGCAGAGAGCAGGGATCCCATTTATCGCAGGTGTGATCCACAGTAATGATCTGGACTACGATGTTGCAAAAGCACTGGCAGCAGAGGTGATCAGCGAAGAACCATTCGAGGCTGTTACAGAAGAACATCTGGAAAAAGCAGAGAAAATGATGGATGATTGTGCAGAAGTCATTTGCTGTGTGGATAAGTTTGGTACAATGAATGCGGCTAATCGGAGACTTGTGGAAAAAGCCAAAAGAGATGGAAAATTAAAAACAGAATAGATATGAAATATAAGACAGAGCTGACCAATAAGGTACAGCTCTGTTTTAGTCTGCGGAAGTATCAGAAGAATCTTTCTGATAACTGGAAAGTATCCCATCAATAGATTTATGCAGATAAGGCATGTATTCTTCGAGCGGAACCGGCTGCTGATAAAGAATACAGTTATAGCAGGTGGAACTTGCAAGCTCGATCACAGAGAAGAGCAGCAGATCAGGATGCTCATAAGCCTGATGGTCTTCCTCGATCAGCTGAAGATATTTATCATAAAATCTGACATCTCTGTCAGGCATTTTCTGTTCCAATGCAGCCTGAAATACATTCCAGGAAAGATTTTTCGAGACAAAGATCAGAAGCTGGGAATCATTACTGAGTGCATTTAAGATATGGTCGATCATAAAATGGAGCTGAGCAGGGAAACCTGTGATCTGATTCTGACGAACAGCCAGATATGCAGCGAAAAATAAATCCTGTGTTTTGGCAGAAGCCAGCTTGTTTCTGATATCATATTTATCTTTGAAATACAGATAAAAAGTTCCTTTGGCAACTCCGGCCCTTTCAACAATATCAGAAATCGTAGTTTTATTGGTGCCTTTTGTTGTAAACAGTTCAAAAGCAGTGTTATACAGTGCGTCTTCTTTTTTCTTTTTATTTGATTCTAATTTACCCATTAAGAAAACCTCCCTGTATTTGATCGATTCGACATTTATTATAATCAAAACTGACTAAAAGTCAATATCACAAAAAGAATCTGTTGTTTTTTGGACACATTGGTGAAAACGTATATTGACTAATAGTCATTTTTGGTATATAACTCTAGATGAATAAAAAGTGACTAATAGTCATTAATGAAAAATATATTCAATAAGGAGGACATGATGATTAAGTTTGGAAAGTGGATAGCAAAGCATAAAGTGCTGATCGTGATCATCAGTATGCTTCTGCTGATTCCGTCATTCCTGGGAATGGCTGCAACAAGAGTAAATTATGACATTCTTAGTTATCTGCCGGAGTCACTGGAAACAGTTGAAGGCCAGGATATCATGGTGGATGAATTTGGAATGGGTGCATTCTCCATGGTAGTTGTGGAAGATATGGAATTGAAAGATGTCGCAGCATTAAAAGAAAAATTCCAGAGTGTGGAGCATGTAAAAGACGTTCTGTGGTATGACAGTGTGGCTGATTTAAGTATTCCGGTAAGCATGATTCCGGAAAAATTTAAGGATGGATTCTTTAATGGTGATGCTACCATGATGATCGCACTGTTTGACAATACAACATCATCTGATGCAGCAATGGAAGCAGTCAGCGACATGCGTAAGATCGCAAACGAACAGTGCTTTATCAGTGGTATGTCCGGTGTTGTAACAGATATCAAGAACCTGGCACTTGAAGAGATGCCGATCTATGTTGTGATTGCGGCCTGCTTATCATTGCTGGTTCTACTTCTTGCAATGGATTCACTGGTAATTCCGGTGTTGTTCCTTCTCAGTGTAGGCCTTGCAGTTGTTTACAACCTTGGAACTAATATTTTCTTTGGAGAAGTTTGTTATATAACAAAATCTCTGACAGCAGTACTTCAGCTGGGTGTAACAATGGACTATTCCATTTTCCTTCTGAACTCCTTTGAAAATTATAAGAAAAAATACGATAGCAAAGACCGTGCGATGGCACATGCGATCGCAGATACATTTAAATCTGTGGCAGGAAGCTCAGTTACAACAATTGCCGGATTCCTTGCCCTGTGTGTTATGACATTTGCACTTGGCCGTGATATGGGTATCGTTATGGCAAAAGGTGTTGTCATCGGTGTTATCTGCTGTATTACCACACTGCCGGCAATGATCCTTGTATTTGACGGAGTGATAGAAAAAACAAAACACAAACCACTTGTCAAAAGCCTGGATAAAGCTTCGGGTTTTATTACAAAGCATTACAAAGTATGGCTTCTTGTTTTTCTGGTAATGCTGTATCCGGCCGTTTACGGAAACAATCATGTACAGATTTATTACAATATTGATAAGTCACTTCCGGCTACACTGGACAGTAATGTATCCAATGAAAAACTGAAAGAAGACTTCGATATGAGTACGGTCCATATGATACTCCTGAAAAACGGACTGGACAGCAAAGAAAAAACACAGATGCTGGATCAGATTGACAAAGTTGACGGAGTAAAATGGTCACTTGGAATGAATTCCCTGATCGGACCTACATTCCCGGAATCCATGATTCCTTCCAATATTAAAAAAATGCTTCAGTCCGACAACTATGAAGTACAGTTTGTCTGCTCTGAGTATTCTTCAGCAACGGATGAATGTAACGCACAGCTTGATGCGATTCAGAAGATCGTTAAGAAATACAGTCCGGAATCAATGGTGATCGGTGAAGCTCCTCTGATGAAAGACCTCCAGGATACAACAAACGTGGATCTTCAGAGAGTAAATATCCTTTCTATGGCAGCGATATTCCTGATCATTCTGTTTGTATTCAAATCAATTTCATTGCCATTTATTCTGCTGTTTGTTATCGAATTTGCAATCTTTGTTAATATGGCAATTCCGTATTACCAGGGAGTAACGCTTCCATTCGTTGCAAGTATCGTAATTGGTGCCATCCAGCTGGGGGCAACCGTAGACTATGCGATCCTGATGACAAGTAACTATCAGAAACAGCGTCATCTTGGAAAAACCAAAAAAGAATCTATTTCCATTGCACATAAATTCTCAATGAAATCTATTATCGTAAGTGGATGTAGTTTCTTTGCCGCAACATTTGGTGTAGCTATGTATTCTAAAGTAGATATGATCGGTGCGATCTGTACACTGCTTGCGCGTGGTGCAGTGATCAGTACAATTGTTGTACTTCTTGTATTACCTGCAATGTTTATGGTATTTGATCCAATCATCGTTCATACATCAAAAGGTTTTTTACCTGATAAAAAATAATTAGTACACAACAACCATTAAATATAAAAAGCCAATGGCTGGAAAAGGAGTCGTATAACATGAACAGAAACAGAAAAAAAGCAGTAGCAGCTTCTGTGGCAGTAGGAATGACTATGGTACTGGGAGTCAGCCCGGTTCTTGCAGCGAATACAGATATTTCCAAAGAAGAAACCGTATATGTCAATGCGGCAGCTGATGGAACACCGCAGGAGATCACGGTTTCTGACTGGCTGAAAAATTCAGCTTCCGCAGGAGACTTAAGTGATGTATCTGATCTGAAAGACATCAAGAATGTAAAAGGCGATGAGACTTTCGAACAGGATGGCGATAAGCTGACATGGAATACAGATGACAAAGATATCTATTATCAGGGAACAACAAACAAGGATCTTCCTGTTTCCATGGAGATTAAATATTATCTGAACGGAGCGCAGGTTAATCCGGATGATCTTGGAGGAAAAAGCGGTCATCTGAAGATTGAAGTTGCATACAAAAACAACGTGAAGAACAAAACAAAAGTCGGTAAAAAAACAACAGACATGTATGCACCATTTGTAATGGTAACTGCAATGATCCTTCCGACAGACAACTTTACGAATGTTACGATCGATAACGGAAAGGTACTTTCTGATGGGCAGAGAAATATTGTGATCGGAGTTGGCATGCCGGGTCTTGCAGATAATCTGGATCTCAAGAGCGTGGATGAAGACATTGATCTGGATATTCCGGAAGACTTCACAATGGAAGCAGATGTGACAGATTTCAATATGAGCTCTACATTTACCTTTGCATTGACAGATCTTCTGGATTCTCTGGATACAGATGATATTGACGGACTGGATGATCTGAAAGATTCTATGAAAGATCTGACAGATGCAGCAACCAAACTGGTAGATGGAAGCAAGGAACTTTCTGATGGAGCATCTACTCTCGATGAAAAATATCAGGAATTTGATTCTGGTATTGGAACCCTCGTAAGTGGAGTGAGCAGTCTGAACAGCGGAGCAGCTACTCTTAAGAGTGGTATTTCTTCTTATACCGCCGGAGCAGACAAACTGGCATCTGGTGTAAATGAATATGCAGCCGGAGTGGGTACTCTTTCAAAATCCCTGAAAGAATACAACAGTGGTGTCAGCACACTGGCGTCCGGTGTTCAGCAGTATGTTAAAGGAAGCAATACACTGACAGATGGTGTGAAGAAATATGTATCTGGCGCTTCTTCTCTCGGACAGGGAATTCAGGATTATATATCTGCGATCGGAGAACTGCTCACAGGTATCGGAACAGAAACAGCAGGAATTACAACAGTTACAGACAGTATTTCAAAACTGGCAACAGCTGTAGCTGCAAAACTTCCGGAACTGAATACTTCACTTGCAAGTGTTTCTGATTTTGCAGACAGTGCCGAGAAATATGCATCCAGCACAGCTGAGTATGCAGCAAATGTAAAAGCATATACACAGGCACCGACGCAGTTAAAAGAAGCATCCGCCGGATTAAAGCAAATCATTGATAATTTGAATGGTGGCAGTACAGCAGAGAGTGCAGAGCAGATTTCAGATGGCCTTGAAACAGCAAAAGCAGCTGCAGCCTCTCTTACAGAGACTGGAGCTGCTTCCGCAGGAGATCAGGTATCCGCAGCAGCGAGTGCGGTCAGTGCAGCAGCCGGAACGGGAGATGCTCTGCAGGGCGATGCAGGTACAATTTCCGCAGGTCTGGACAGCGCAAGTTCTGCAATCGATATTTTAAGTAGTATTGATACATCTTCCATGGATGAGGCAACTGCAGCAGCAGTCAACAGTGCAGTGCAAAGCGCAATTGGAGCAATCTCCGGTGGTGTGGCAACTGCACAGGGCGGTGTTGCAAGTCTTCAGGCTCATGCAGGCCAGGTATCAGGATTGTCTGATCAGGCAGCACAGGTACAGGCAGCAGCAGATTCCGTAAATGCACAGAGTGCACAGACTGCTGCTGTTGGAGAGGCAGCTGCTCAGCTCCAGGAAGGACTCAGCCAGATAGAGGCAGGTGCTTCCGGACTGGAGACACAGGATACAACCTCAGCTCTGAAAACAGCACAGAGTCTTGCAGATACACTTGATAATGGTCTGCAGGGAATGATAGATAACGGAGCTAAGCTCAGTGAAACAGGAGATCAGCTGGCAGCAGCAGGAACCAGTACCGAAGGTACAACTGCAGAGACTATGTCCCTGACACAGGGTGCTGAGGCAGTCAAAGCAGGAATCACAAAGATTCAGACAGAACTCAGTGAAATGCTTGGAGATGGAAGCCAGTTGAAAGATCTGACAGATGCAGCCAAACAGCTTTCTGACGGTGCAAAGAATCTGTCAGATGGTTATTCACAGGCATCAGAAGCTTCTCAGACACTTGTAAACGGAGCCAAGACTCTGATGGGAAGCAACAGCCAGCTTACCAGCGGAGCAACTGCACTGGAAAGTTCTGGAAAGACACTGACCAGTGGAGCAAGCAAGCTTACAAAGGCCAGCAAACAGCTCAACAGTGGAACTTCCAAAGTAACAAGTGCCACGAGTCAGCTTACCAGTGGAGCAAGTACACTTTCTGCAAACAGCAGCAAGCTTAACAGTGGAGCCAGCCAGCTTGCATCTGGTACACAGCAGCTTATGAGCGGAACATCTACACTCAGCAGCGGAAGTGCACAGGTTAAGAGTGGAATCAAGAGTCTTTCTGATGGAGCAAAGGAACTTGCTGACGGAACAAAAGAGTTTAATGATGATGGAATCAAAAAACTCTCTGATATCGTGAATGATGACCTTCAGGATATTCTGGACCGTCTGGATGCGATCTGCTCTGATGACAATGCATATCGTTCCTTCAGTGGTAAGGAAGATGATATGGATGGCAATGTGAAGTTCGTGATCGAGACAGCAGCTATCGACAATGACAGTGATAAGTAATATAAAAATGTGACAGATAAACGGTTGTTTGCAGGAATGGGAATGGCCGTTGATCCACAGTATAACAGGGGGACGGATTGTATGCCGTTTCCCTGTTTTTTTCTTGCGGACGGGAAAGGAGTCTGCTATACTGTATGCTATGAGTAGAAAAAAAGCAGTTGTAAGAAAACCAAAAATAAAAAAGAAAACCGATTATTATGATTACAGTCTTCTCGCGGTTATCATTCTTTTGACTTGTTTTGGACTGGTTATGCTGTACAGTACCAGCTCTTACATGGCAGAACTGAACTATGGCGATGATATGTATTATTTTAAAAAACAGGCTGCGATCAGTCTGGCATGTATCATAGCCGCACTTGCAATCTCACAGATCGATTATCATATATTGACGAGATTTACAGGTGTTATTTATGGTGTAGCAGCAGTGCTGATGCTGCTGGTCAAGACACCTCTTGGACGAAGCGCAAATGGAGCGCGACGATGGCTGAATCTGGGGCCATTGTCATTTCAGCCATCAGAGATTGCGAAGATTGCAGTGATCGTCTGTCTTTCTTATATGATCGTAAATATGGGAAGAAAGATTAGTACACTGAAAGGCTTTATGATGCTGGCAGGAAGTGGCGGTGCGCTTGCATTCATAACATATGTATTTACAGATAACCTGAGTACTGCGATCATTATTTTCGGTATTACGATTGGCCTTATCTTTATTGCACATCCAAAAGTAAGACCATTCCTTATTGCAGCAGGTATTCTCCTGGTTGTTGCTATTGTTGCTATCAGCTTCTTAAGTGCAACGATGGAGACCAGTTCAAGTTTCCGTTTGAGACGAATTCTTGTATGGCTGCATCCGGAGGATTATGCATCAGGAGATGGCTATCAGACGATACAGGCGTTGTATGCGATTGGATCAGGAGGTTTTCTGGGAAGAGGACTTGGGAACAGTATCCAGAAGCTCGGAAGTGTGCCGGAAGCGCAGAACGATATGATCTTTTCTATTGTATGTGAAGAACTTGGAATTCTTGGCGGAATGATCGTACTTCTTCTGTTTGCTTACCTTTTGTACCGATTGTTCTTTATTGCACAGAATGCACCGGATCTGTTTGGCTCATTGATAGTGAGCGGTATTTTTATTCATATTGCACTGCAGGTTATTTTTAATATTGCCGTAGTGGTAAATCTGATGCCAAATACAGGTGTTACTTTGCCGTTTATCAGTTATGGAGGTACATCAATCCTGTTCTTGATGGCAGAGATGGGACTGGCATTGAGTGTGGCCAGACAGATTAAATTTAAAGAGCCGGAAAGGCTTCTCTAAAATAAGCAAAATCTATTGACAAATAGGTTCTCAGAATATATACTTTGCACATCAAAGTAGAGCAAAATTGTTACTTGATAAAGGAGAAATAGCAATGTTAGAAGAAATGAGAAAAATGATTGCAGAACAGTTAAACTGCGAAGAAAGCGAAATTACAGCAGATACTTCTTTTAAAGATGATCTTGGAGCAGATTCTCTTGATCTTTTTGAACTGGTAATGGCTCTGGAAGATGAATACAATATAGAGATCCCTGCTGAAGAGCTGACAGAACTGGCAACAGTGGGAGATGTGATCGAATATCTGAAAGGCAGAGGCATCGAAGCTTAGTATGCAGAACATTCCCTGAGGCAGTGATGTCTCAGGGGTTTTTTCTGAGTTTATATATTTTGAAAGGCAGGAAAGATACAATGACAAAGATCAGAACAAGATTTGCACCGAGCCCTACAGGAAGAATGCATGTAGGTAATCTTCGTACAGCGCTTTATGCATATCTCATTGCAAAACACGAAGGTGGAGATTTTATTCTTCGAATCGAAGACACTGACCAGGAGCGTTATGTGGAAGGTGCTGTAGATATCATCTATCGTACGATGGCAGGGACAGGACTTATTCATGATGAAGGTCCGGACAAAGATAAGGGATATGGGCCATATGTACAGAGTGAGAGACAGGCTTCAGGACTTTATCTGAAATATGCACAGCAGCTGATCGAGCAGGGAGATGCTTATTACTGCTTTTGTGGACCGGAAGAACTGGAATCTATGAAACGTGTAGTTGCAGGAAAAGAAATCTCTATCTACGATAAGAGATGTCTGCGTCTGTCAAAAGAAGAAGTACAGAGACGTCTTGATGCAGGAGAACCACACGTTATCCGATTTAATATGCCGACAGAAGGAACTACGACATTCCATGATGTAATTTATGGAGATATCACAGTTAACAACGAAGAGATGGAAGATCTTATCCTCATCAAGTCTGATGGATATCCGACATACAATTTTGCAAACGTAATTGATGATCATCTCATGGGAATTACTCATGTTGTCAGAGGAAATGAGTATCTTTCTTCTGCACCAAAATACAACCGTATCTACGAAGCATTCGGATGGGAGATTCCGGTATACGTTCATTGTCCGCTGATCACAAACGAAGAACATCAGAAACTTTCCAAACGTTCCGGACATTCTTCATACGAAGACCTTCTGGACCAGGGATTTGTTACAGAGGCAATCGTTAACTTTGTCGCACTTCTTGGATGGAGCCCGCAGGACAATCGTGAGATCTTCTCACTTCCGGAACTGGTCGAAGCTTTTGATTATCATCATATCAGCAAATCACCGGCCGTATTCGATATTACCAAGCTTCGCTGGATGAATGGCGAGTATATTAAGAAAATGGATCCGGAAGAGTTCTATGAAAAAGCTCTTCCATATATGAAGGAAGTTCTCAAAAGAGATTATGATTTCCGTAAAATTGCCGGAATGGTACAGACCAGAATCGAGACATTCCCGGATATCCCGGCACTGATTGATTTCTTTGAAGAAGTTCCGGAATATGATTCTGCAATGTACTGCCACAAAAAGATGAAGACAAATGAAGAAACTTCTCTTGCAGTACTTAAAGAAGTACTTCCGGTACTCGAAGCACAGGAAGAATATACAAATGATCCGTTGTTTGCTTCTTTAAGTGCATTTGTCAAAGAAAAAGGATACAAGAACGGATATGTAATGTGGCCGCTCCGTACAGCTGTATCCGGTAAGCAGATGACACCTGCCGGAGCAACTGAGATCATGGAGATCATCGGCAAAGAAGAAACACTGAAACGTGTAAAGGCAGCAATTGAGAAACTCAGCTGAGAGTAATAAATGATAAAAAGAAACCCATCTCAACAAAGGGCGATCGCCCACCTGTCAGGACCAATGATGGTTCTGGCAGGCCCCGGTTCGGGGAAAACTTCCGTAATCGTAGAACGAACTGCATATATGATAAACGAAGGTGGTATCTCACCGGCTAACATTCTGGTTGTGACTTTTTCCAGAGCAGCGGCAAAGGAAATGAAAGAACGATTTCTGAATTTTACAGGACAGCAGCATACGCTGATCACGTTTGGAACCTTTCATGGCGTTTTTTATGGAATCCTTAAGCAGGCCTATGGATTTAATGCATCCAATATCTTAGGGGATGATGAAAAGTCAGCGATTCTGAAAGAGCTGGCCTTAAATTATGGAGGCGAACTGGCTGAAGAAGGTGATTTTACAGAAGAAATAGCCAAAGAGATCAGTGTAGTCAAAGGAAATAGGATTTCGCTTGAACACTATTATTCTTCTTGTTGTCCGGATGAAGTGTTCCGACAGATTTACCAGGGATACCGTGAAGTCTGTCAGAGCAGACGGAAACTGGATTTTGATGATATGATCCTGTATTGTTATGAGCTTTTTATGCAGCGAAAAGATATTCTGGAAGCATGGCAGAAGAAATTTCAGTATATTCTTGTGGATGAATTTCAGGATATCAACCAATTGCAGTATGATATTGTACGCATGCTGGCAAAGCCACAGAATAATTTGTTTATCGTTGGAGATGACGATCAGTCGATTTATCATTTTCGTGGTGCAAGGCCTGAAATTATGCTGAATTTTACCAGAGATTATCCGGATGCGGAAACAGTTACTCTGGATGTGAATTATCGATGCAGTGGACAGATCCTTTCAGCGGCTATGCGGGTAATAGGAGAAAATAAAAAACGTTTTTCCAAAAAGCTTTCCACACCGAATCAGAATGGAGAAGCAGTTCAAATACGGGAATTTCAGAATCCGAGAGAAGAATATCTTGCAGTTGTCTCAGAACTCAGAGAGCGGATGGAAAAAGGAGAGCGGCTGGAAGATACAGCCATTCTTCTTCGAACAAATCAGGAGGCAGAAGGACTGGTAGGTGCATTGATGGAACGACAGATTCCGTTTAACATGAAGGAAAAACTCCCGAATCTTTTTCAGCATTGGATCTGCCGGAATCTTCTTGCCTATATGCATTTTGCAGTGGGGGAAAAGAGTAGAAAGTATTTCCTTGAATTTATGAACCGGCCAAACCGATACATTTCCCGTGACGCGTTGTCATTATCACCAGTTGTATCCTTTGAAGAACTAAAAGAATTTTATAAAGATAAGGACTGGATGTGTGACCGTATCACAACATTGGAAACGCATTTGCGAGTGCTGAAGAGTCTGGCACCATATGCTGCGATTAATTTTATCCGAAAGGGAATGGGATATGAAGAATACTTGCGTGAATATGCAGAGTATCGTAAAATAAAACCAGAAGAGCTGAGTGAGATTCTGGACCGGCTGACAGAAAGTACAAAAGGAATGAACAGTCTGGAAGAATGGGAATCCTACATAGAAGAATACACAGAAAATCTTGAAGAGCAGGCACGAAAAGCTGAGCAGGAACGGGAGGGCGTTCTGATCTCTACACTTCATGGGGTGAAAGGACTGGAGTATGAACAGGTGTATATCCTGAATGTTAATGAAGGTAGTATGCCTTATCGAAAAGCGGTACTGGAACCTGCCATTGAAGAAGAACGCAGACTGTTTTATGTCGGAATGACCCGGGCAAGGAAACAGTTGGCTTTATGTTACGTGAGACAGCAGTATGAGAAGAAACGGGAACCGTCCCGATTCTTAAAGGAGGCTGGAGTATGAAGGCGGTTATTTATTTTACAGAAGTTCCACAGCAGTACGAACACAAAAATATGGAGCACATGATAGGGGAGAAACTGCTTGCGACAGGACTTTATAAAGAGTATGGACTGAAGCTGGCATTTGAACCGAGGGCTACCGGTGAACATGGAAAACCATTCCTTACCCTGCAGCCGAGGATCCATTATAATATTACACATTCCGGCAAATATGTAATGTGTATTATAGCTGACCAGGAAGTTGGAATTGATGTGCAGATGCATAAGAAGGTGAATTATGAGCGTATGCTGGAACGGATGGTTCCGGAAGCTATGGTGCGTGAAATTCTGGACAGTGATGAGCCAGAGAAAGCTTTTTTTACTCAATGGGTCTTAAGAGAGGCTTATATTAAATGGACGGGAGAAGGTCTGTCCCGAGATCTTCGAACGATTTCCATGGATGATGGAACTTACCTGATGCTGGAACTCGGAGAAGACTATAGTGGCGCTGTGTGGTCTCGTAAACCATTAGAATTGCGATGGGAGCATGCGGAAGTACAGCTGCCGTGAAGCATTGTGGCTAAAAATTATTGGAGTGATACAGAATCCCGCGATGAAATCAAAATCGCGGGATTCTTTTTGTACTAAATCCGGACATTGGACATATATTAGTGTAAAAGAGAGGCAGTCATTCGCAGTAGTAAAAGAGGTGAGGACGATCAGGGCGGGACAGATTCAGAATCTTTTTGCCGGAAATATCCGGAAACTTCTGGAAGAATGTGTGATAGATTACGAAAAACTTTATGAAATCAGACTTCGGACAGGCCGACCGGTATTTCTGTGTTATGGAGACGGAGAAAAATTTCTCCGAACCGGAAATGGAATGCCTTATCGGGTAACGAGACAGGATCTGAAAGAAACACTGGAGTATATCAGTGGATATTCTCTTTATGCTTATGAAGATGAAATACGTCAGGGCTATCTGAGTGTACAGGGAGGGCATCGGGTGGGAATTACAGGAAAAGTGATCCTGGATGGGGAACGTATCCGGGGGATGAAGTATATTTCCTGCATCAATGTGCGGCTTGCACATCAGGTGCAGGGGTGCGCAGATGAAGTGATGCCGTATATCCGAAATGGAGAACAGGTATACCATACACTGATCATTGCTCCGCCAAGATGTGGAAAAACCACCCTTCTCAGAGATATGATACGACAGATCAGCAACGGGACAGATAGAATCCAGGGAAAGACAGTAGGAGTTGTGGACGAGAGAAGTGAACTTGCCGGATGCTATCAGGGAATACCACAGAATGATCTGGGGATGCGGACAGATGTGCTGGACGCATGCCCAAAGGCAAAAGGAATGCAGATGTTGCTGCGTTCGATGTCACCGGATGTTGTGGCTGTAGATGAACTTGGAAAGAAGGAAGATTTTAAAGCGGTAGAGTCCGTGATCCATTGTGGTTGTAAATTGTTTGCGACAGCTCACGGAAATTCACTGGAAGATATTTTAAGGCAGCCTTTTTTTCAGAAACTGAGAGAACTGGAAGTCTTTGAACGCTATATCGTTCTTGGAAAAAAAGGACATGCCGGAAGTATAGAAGCAATATATGATGGGAAGGGAAAACCATGCTGAAACTGGTGGGAGCTGTCCTTATTATCTTTGCGTCCGCAGGACTGGGATACTTAAAAAGCAGAGAACTTACGCTGCATGAGAAAAATCTTGAAGACTTTTTGCAGGTTATTTTATGTCTGAAAGGAGAGATACGGTGCGGAAACAGCTCACTTCCGGATGCGCTTCGCGATACGGCATATCGATGCCGGGGAAGATACGAGGAGTTTTTGGAAAGGGTGGCTGCATGTATAGAAGCTAACACAGAAGAGAAACTCAGCGTGATTTTTCAAAATTGTACAGAAAATTACCTTGCAGATTTAAAACTCGATGATGATGAACGGAGAAAAATAAGTCTGCTGGGAGAGAAACTTGGCTATCTGGACCGGGAAATGCAGATTCGGCAGCTGGAATTATATGAAACAGATTTTCTTTATCTTTTACAAAACCTGCGGAAAGATAAAGAGGAAAAGAAAAAAATATACCGAAGTCTCGGTGCTATGGGGGGCATCATGCTTGCAATATTATTCTGGTAATTCCGGAGAAAGGAGAGAGAATGGAAGTTACGATCATATTTAAGATTGCGGCAGTTGGGATACTTGTTTCCATTCTTTCTCAGGTATTGAAACACAGTGGCAGGGATGAGCAGGCTTTTATGGTAAGCCTTGCGGGTTTGTTGATCGTTCTGTTTTGGATCGTTCCGTATATTTATGAGCTGTTTCAGAACATCCAGAAGTTATTTGTAATCTGAAAGGAGCAGAAAACGTGGATATTATCAGAATATCTCTGCTGGGAATCTGCGGTGTAGTGCTTGGCTTTTTTCTGAAAGGAACAAGAACGGAATATGTTTCGTTCATAACGATGGGGATAGGCATCATAATTCTGGGACTGGCTGTGGATAAACTGGAGTATCTTTTCCGGATGATTGGAAAAATACAGCAGAGTCTGTCAGTGGATCCGGAATATTTTCTCACGCTGATCAAAATGATAGGAATTACATATATCGGGCAGTTTTCTGCTGGGATCTGTAAAGATGCAGGACATCAGGCAACTGCTTCACAGATTGAACTTTTTTGTAAATTATCTGTCATGGTTCTGAGTATTCCCGTACTGATGGCATTGCTGGAAACGATTCAGGAGTTTCTGGGATGAAGCGCCGAAAACAGAGCAGAAGATGGCGTGGAAAAAAATATGCACCAGTTATGATAGGAATGCTCGTATTACTGATGAATCTGGCGGATCTGAAAATTTCGAATCTGATATCGGGAAGTATTATCTGTCAGGCAGCTGAAAGTCAGTCAGAGAATACAGAGACTGAAAATAATTCAGGAGAGACAGAGAAAGAAAAGATAACGCAGACGGAAGCCGGCACGGTATCGGATATCCTTGAAGAACTTGATCTTTCACAGGTGCAAAGGATGCTGGATCAGATGCTCGGAGAAGAAAGCTTTTCCATGAAGGACATGCTGGATGGTCTGATAAAAGGAGAAAAGGTATTATCTGAAGATACTGTGCAGGAGATGTTGCACAGTTTTTTATTTTCCGGTCTGGAAAAGGAAAAGAGTCTTCTGATAAAAATACTGCTTCTTATTTTATTATCTGCTGTGCTGGCGAATTTTGCAGATGTTTTTGAGAGCGGACAGATCGGAGATATCTGTTTTTATATTGTCTATTTGCTGCTGTTTATTCTGCTGATGGATTCTTTTTCATCTATTACCAGGTCCGTGCAGCAGACGATTACATGGATGGCAGAATTTATGAGAGGACTTGCCCCGGCATATTTCCTGACAATATCAATAGCGGCAGGGAGTTCGACGGCGGCGGTCTTTTACGAGGGGGTTCTAATCCTTACCTGGCTGATCCAGGAAGTAATATTGAATCTTCTATTTCCGGGAGCGTGCCTGTATGTGCTGATATCGCTGATCAACAATCTGTCAAAAGAGGAAATGCTTGGAAAAATGGCGGAACTTCTGGACACTGCAGTGAGTTGGGGCTTGAAAACACTTCTTGGTATGGTAGTGGGACTGCAGGTTGTGCGAGGGCTTATTGCTCCGATAATGGATACTTTAAAAAGAAGCGCACTGGGAAAGGCAGCAGGTGCGCTGCCGGGAGTGGGGAATGCAGTGAACATGGTTACAGAGCTGGTACTGACAAGTGCGGTGCTTGTGAGAAACTGTCTTGGAGTTGTTATACTGTTTGCTTTTGTGGCAGCAGGGGCCGGCCCGGTGATCCACTATGGAATTTTGTCCCTGCTCTATCGATTTCTGGCAGCAATAGCGCAGCCGGTCTCGGAAAAAAGGATCGTAGATTCACTTGCAACGATGGGAGAAGGCTGTGCATTGCTCCTGCGTATTCTTTTTACGGCAGAGATTTTATGTATCCTTGATTTTGTTATTTTGATGACCGGGATTGGAGGAAGCGGATGAAAGAGGAAATTTATCGATGGGTAAAAACGATTGCTTTTTTCTATATTGTCTTTTCGGCAGTGCTCCATCTGGTGCCGGATGTGAAATATGAACGCTATATTCGTTCTTTCATGGGAATCCTTCTGATCTACATTTTAAGCACACCTGTTTTTAACCTGTTTGGAAATGGGGAAAAATTGCTGCAGGAATTTCGATTGAATTATCAGGAAGAAATGACGGCACTGGAAGAAAAAAATACAGAAAATCTCCAGGTACTTTACCTGCAGGAGAATTACAGCAGGGAGCTGCAAAAAGAAATTTTGAAAAAATGCAAGGAAAATGGAATAGAAACAGAGGATATCGTCGTACATATAAATGGAGATCAGATTACGGCGGTGATCAGTACAGCGGAAAACATTACACAGGAGCAGGAAAGGGGAATCCGGGATGGACTTGCCAGGGACTTCGGAATCAAAGAAAAAAACTGTCAGTTTCTTATGGGGAAAGATGAACAGACAACAGTGGCTGGTGATTCTGCTTCTGGGTCTTTTGCTGATGGTAATCGCATTTCCCATATCGAAAACAGAAACTGAAAAAGAAAATCAGAATTTTTCAGCTACGACAGGAGAAAATATGGAAACCAGGACAGATCTTGAGATGAAACTGGAAGATCTTTTGAAAAATGTTGAAGGTGTAGGAAATGTAAAGGTAATGCTGATGACGGAGAGCGGGCAGGGACTGTATGGCTCAGCAGGAAATGAAGTTAACGGAGTGCTGATCGTTGCAGAAGGAGCAGATAATTCTGTGACAGTCAGGAAAATACAGGAAGCAGTAATGGCATTATTTCAGATAGATGCTCATAAAATTAGAATAATGAAAATGAAATGAGGAGTTAAGACGTGAAAAAAATATTCAGAAAAAATCAGGTGATCATTACATCTCTGGCAATTCTGATCGCCGTAGCCGGGTATTTGAACTTTGCAGATGTAGATTTGGGAATTGGTGATAAAGAGGCAAGCACGGACAATAGCAGTATCCTGGACCAGGTAGAGTATGATCTGAGCGATGAAACAGCGGTAGCAGATGAAAATGCAGAGACTGCTGCGGAGACTGCGGAAGTACCAGATGGAAGCAGTACGCCGGGAGAAGCAGTCCTTACAGGAGCATCAGATTTTGCAGCACAGGCAAAATTATCAAGAGAACAGGTTCGCTCTCAGAGTAAAGCGGATCTTCAGGAGATCCTGAACAATACAGAGGTTGGAGATGAGCAGAAACAGGAGGCAGTAAATACGATGGTGCAGATGACTGAAATATCCGAAAAGGAAGCTGCCGCAGAAATGCTTCTGGAGGCGAAAGGATTTGAAAATGCAATCGTTAATCTGACGGGTGAGACTGCAGATGTGGTTGTTCCGGAGGCTGAGCTGGAAGATGCACAGCGTGCACAGATTGAAGATATTGTAAAAAGAAAGACAGGAATCACACCGGAAAATATTGTGATCACGCCATTAAATGAATCAAATGACGAAGCAGCAGATACGACATCGGAAAGTGATGCTGAAGAGAAGACGGATGAGCAGCAAACTGATACATACAGGGAGCAGGAAACTTCAGGAGAAGATATTGTTACGGAAGGAATCTATGATTAAAATGTGTCTGTATTGTTATTTGCAGACCGTATCCTGCAGGGTAACTGTCCGGACTTCTGAGCCGGGCAGTTCTTCCCTTTTTTTCTTGACATCAGGGTATTTGATATACTAGAATAAAAAGTTGTATAGAAATTGGAAAATTGAGAAAACAGATAATAGACAGGAGGAAAAACGTGTCTAAGTATGCGAAAGAAATAGAAAAAAGAAGAACCTTTGCCATTATCTCCCACCCAGATGCAGGTAAGACAACTCTGACAGAGAAATTCCTGCTGTATGGAGGCGCCATTAATCTGGCAGGAAGTGTTAAGGGAAAAGCTACAGCCCGCCATGCAGTATCTGACTGGATGGAAATAGAGAAAGAGAGAGGTATTTCTGTAACTTCATCTGTACTGCAGTTTCATTATGATGGTTATTGTATCAATATCCTGGATACTCCGGGACATCAGGATTTCTCTGAAGATACTTACCGTACACTGATGGCTGCTGATTCAGCTGTCATGGTTATTGATGGAAGTAAGGGTGTAGAGGCACAGACCAGAAAACTCTTCAAAGTCTGCGTTATGCGTCATATTCCTATTTTTACTTTTATCAACAAAATGGACAGAGATGCAAATGATACGTTTGATCTTCTGGATGAAATAGAAAAAGAACTCGGAATCGCAACATGTCCGATCAACTGGCCGATCGGTTCCGGTAAAAAATTCCGCGGAGTTTATGATCGTAATACACATAAAGTCCTGACTTTCTCTGATACACAGAAAGGAACCAAGGAGGGTGTGATCGAAGAAATTGACATTGATGATGCACGGCTGGATGATATTGTGGATCCGGATCAGAGAGAACAGCTGATGGAAGAAATCGAACTTCTGGATGGAGCGAGTGTGGATTTTGATCAGGAACAGGTAAGCAAAGGAAATATGACACCTGTCTTTTTTGGTTCTGCGCTGACAAACTTTGGTGTGGAAACATTTCTGGAACATTTCCTCAAGATGACAACATCACCGCTTCCGAGAGTATCTGATGAAGGCGAGATTGATCCGATGTCAGATGATTTCTCAGCATTTGTATTTAAGATTCAGGCAAATATGAATAAAGCACATCGAGACAGAATCGCATTTATGAGAATCTGTTCCGGCAAATTTGATGCTTCCCAGGAAGTTTACCATGTGCAGGGGGATAAGAAGATGCGTCTTCTTCAGCCACAGCAGATGATGGCAGAATCTCGTCATGTGGTAGATGAGGCATATGCAGGAGATATTATCGGAGTATTTGATCCGGGCATTTTTTCTATCGGGGATACGATCTGTGCACCTGGAAAGAAATTTGCATTTGAAGGGATTCCGACTTTTGCACCGGAGCATTTTGCAAGAGTTCGTCAGATCGATACCATGAAGCGTAAACAGTTTGTTAAGGGAATCAACCAGATCGCACAGGAAGGTGCAATCCAGATCTTCCAGGAGTTTAATACAGGTATGGAAGAGATTATTGTCGGTGTTGTTGGTGTCCTTCAGTTTGATGTGTTGAAATATCGTCTCGAGAATGAATATAATGTGGAAATCCGTCTGGAAAATCTGCCATATGAGCATATCCGCTGGATCGCAAATAAAGAAGAAGTTGATGTTGCCAAGATTGTCGGAACTTCCGATATGAAGAAGGTCACCGACCTGAAAGGCAATCCACTGCTTCTGTTTGTAAACGCATGGAGTGTAGGCATGACAGAAGACCGTAATCCAGATCTGGTGCTGACAGAATTCAGTAAATAAACGCTTTTATTTTGCAGTCAGATTTGATATACTAAGCCTATAAATGATTGACAGATTCGTTATTGTGAACAGAGTGAACAATAACAATATTCGATTCGAAATCCGCAGGAGGAATTGGAATGGCAGAAAAAAGAACAACTTATAAATTACAGGATGTAGGTGGGATTGGCGAAGTTAAGATCGCTGATGAAGTAGTAACTGTTATCGCAGGACTTGCAGCCACAGAAGTTGAGGGTGTTGCTTCCATGGAAGGAAATATCACCAATGAACTGGTAAGCAAGCTTGGCGTCAAGAATCTTTCAAAAGGTGTTAAGATCACTGTACTGGAAGGTGTGGTTACTGTGGATCTTACTCTGAATATTGAATTTGGAAAGAACATTCTGGAAGTCAGCAAGAAAGTTCAGGACAAAGTTAAATCATCCATTGAGAATATGACAGGACTGGAAGTAGCAGATGTAAACATCCGTATTGCAGGTGTTGATATGGAGAACGATAAGTAAAGGGAATTGGAAGAGAGAAAAAAGGAAAGTAAACCTTTCCTTTTTTCTTTAGGAGGAAACATGCGAAGAAGCGAGCAGAGAGAACATATTTTTAAACTGCTGTTTATGACACAGTTTAATTCTGAAAATGAAATGTCAGATCAGGTCTCCATGTATTTTGATACACTTGGAGAACTGGAAGAAAAAGATCAGGAAGCAATGCAGAACAAATACCAGCATATTCTGGAACATCTGGATGAGATCGACCAGATCCTGAATGATTACAGCCGTGGATGGAAGACAACACGAATGAACCGTGTTGACCTGACTGCACTGCGCCTGGCTGTTTATGAAATGAAAATGGATGAGGAAGTACCGGTTGGAGTTGCTATCAACGAAGCAGTAGAACTGGCAAAACTTTTTGGCGGGGAAGACTCTGGCTCTTTTGTTAACGGTATTCTTGGAAAAATCGCCAGTGGTAAGAAGGACTCCGGCGAGGAACATAAGAAACCACGTCGTCAGACTCATTCTGCAAAGATTATCATTCGTTCATCCAAAAAGGACGGAAAAGATTCCAAAGATCAGAAAAATACTGAGAAAGCGTCTGAAGAAGGCACAGAATAATAAAAATGAAAAATATTTTTTCAGTGGGCCAGATAAATCGATATGTCAAGAATATGTTTACACAGGATTTTATTCTGCAGAAGATTTATGTAAAGGGAGAAGTTTCCAACTGCAAATATCATACCAGTGGACACATTTATTTTTCACTGAAAGATGAGACAGGAGTGCTTTCCTGTGTAATGTTCGCCGGGCACAGAAGAGGACTGGCATTTCGAATGAAAGACGGTGACCGTGTCGTAGTAGGTGGTGCCGTGGATGTATATGAGAGGGATGGCAGATATCAGCTGTATGCAAAAGAAATTTCACTTGAAGGAGCAGGTGCGCTTTATGAGAGATTTCTGGCATTGAAGGCAGAGCTTGAAGAGATGGGAATGTTTGCACAGGAGTACAAACAGCCAATCCCGGCTTTTATCCACAGGCTGGGAGTCGTTACTGCGCCTACGGGAGCGGCTGTGCAGGATATAAGAAATATTTCACTGAGACGTGACCCTTATCTGCAGATCATTTTGTATCCGGCACTTGTACAGGGAGAAGGAGCGGCGGACAGTATTGTACGTGGAATCCATATGCTGGATCAGGCAGATGTTGATGTGATCATTGTCGGACGAGGCGGTGGATCGATCGAAGACCTCTGGGCATTTAATGAAGAAAAGGTTGCCAGAGCTATCTTTGAGTGCAGGACGCCCATTATTTCGGCAGTAGGCCACGAAACTGATTTTACGATCGCAGATTTTGTGGCGGATCTTCGTGCCCCGACACCTTCGGCAGCTGCAGAACTTGCAGTGGCAGATTTCAGACAGATACTGCAGAATATTGCTGGTCTCAGAGACCGTATGCAGAGGGCAATGCAGCGCAGGACAGAACTTGGCCGTGCACAGCTGCTGCAGTATCAGACACGTTTTCAGTATCTGAACCCGGAAGTAAAGCTCAGGGATAACAGGCAGCGTCTGGCTGATCTTGATGAATTACTTCGAAGAGCAATGAAAAACCGCATTGCAGAAGAAAGACATACGCTTGGAATCTATCTGGAACGATACAGAGGACTGTCTCCTTTGTATAAATTAAATCAGGGATACTCTTTTGTTTCGGACAGAGCGGGAAATGGAATTATATCCACAGAACAGGTACATTCCGGAGATCTGTTGGAGATTTCTGTGACAGATGGTGTGATCGAGGCAGAAGTGCGAAGCAGCAGGAAGGAAGACTGGAATAAATGACAGAACAGATTCAGGAAACAGATACACAGAACAGAGAAATAGAAGAAGTCTTTCAGGAACTGGACACCATTGCTGAAAAGCTGGAGAGTGGTGACACATCGCTGGAGGATTCTTTTCGTTTATACAAAAAAGGTATGGAGCTTCTGAAATACTGCAGTGACAGACTGGATACTGTAGAAAAGAAGATGCTTCAGATGGATGAGGATGGGACATTACGTGAATTTTAAAGAAGAATTACAGCAGAGAACAGATTATGCAGAAGAAGTGATCCGCAGATGGCTTCCGGAAGAACGTGGATTTTCCAAAACGATGGCACAGGCGATGAACTACAGCATGTGTGCCGGCGGCAAGAGACTGCGGCCGATCCTTCTTCTGGAGACTCTTCGATTATTTGGAGGGGATGAGAAACTTGCTGAACCGTTTATGGCGGGAATCGAAATGATTCATACACATTCTCTGATACATGATGATCTGCCGGCAATTGATAATGATGATTATCGCCGTGGCCGTCTGACTACGCACAAAGTGTATGGTGAGGCAATGGGCGTATTAAGCGGTGTGACACTTTTGAATTATGCTTATGAGACTATGTTTCGTGCATTTGAACTGACAGATGACAAAGACAGGGTGATCCGGGCTGTACGGATCATGGCAGAAAAAACAGGTATTTACGGTATGCTGGGCGGTCAGAGTGTTGATGTGGAAAATGATGGCAAACCATTGGAGAAGGACCTTCTCGATTACATTTATGAACACAAAACTTCTGCACTGATCGAAGCGTCCATGATGGCAGGAGCTGTTCTGGCAGGAGCGGACGAGGAACAGACCTCCATGATCGAACAGGCTGCATCGGATATTGGTCTGGCATTCCAGATACAGGATGATATTCTGGATGTGACAAGTACCAGTCAGGAACTGGGAAAGCCGGTACACAGTGATGAAAAAAACAACAAAGTTACTTATGTGACTCTTTTTGGGGTACAGAAAGCATCTGAGCAGGTCAGAGAACTTTCTGAAAAAGCTCTTGCAGTTCTGGACAGACTGTATAATAAAAATGAGTTCCTGACGGAGCTGGTCATGGAAATGGCGACCCGCAGGAAATGAAAGAGGGATACGAAGGATGTTGGAAAAGATCAATAAGCCTAATGATATACACAAGATAGCGTTGGCGGATTTTCCACAGCTTGCAGATGAGATCAGACAGTTCCTGATTGAGTCAGTCAGCCAGACAGGAGGCCATTTGGCATCGAATCTTGGGGTGGTGGAACTGACACTGGCTTTGCATAATGTGCTGGATCTTCCACAGGATAAGATCGTATGGGATGTGGGACATCAGGCATATACCCATAAGATTCTGACAGGAAGAAAAGAAGGATTCAAAAATCTTCGAAAAGAAGGCGGAATGAGTGGATTTCCGAAACGCTGTGAAAGTGACTGTGATACATTTGATGCAGGCCATAGTTCTAATTCAATCTCAGCGGGGCTGGGCTATGTAAGAGCCAGAGATCTGCTTGGACAGAATTATCGTGTTGTATCAGTGATCGGAGATGGTGCACTGACGGGCGGCATGGCATATGAAGCATTGAATAATGCAGCAGAATTGAAAACAAATTTTATTATCGTACTCAATGATAATAATATGTCTATTTCCAAAAATGTTGGTGGAATGTCTTCTTATCTCAGTGCATTGCGTACAGCGGAAGCTTACACGGGAATGAAACTGAATGTGACTAAGACGCTTAAGAAGATACCGAAGGTGGGTACTGCGGTTGTAGATACCATGCGCAGGACCAAGAGCAGTATCAAACAGCTGATCATACCGGGAATGCTTTTTGAAAATATGGGACTGACGTATCTTGGACCGGTTGACGGACATGATATGCGGCAGATGATGAAACTTTTTAACGAAGCAAAACGTGTGGAAGGCCCGGTGATCGTTCATGTCCTGACACACAAAGGCAGAGGATATGAACCGGCAAGTCTGCATCCGGATCAGTTCCACGGAACTGGCCCGTTTGATATAAAAACCGGCAGACAGCTTTCTGTGAAGAAAGGACCGACGTATACAGATGTATTTTCACAGGCTATGGTGAAACTGGGAAAAGAAAATCCGAAGCTTGTCGGCATTACAGCGGCAATGAAGGAGGGAACCGGACTGAAGGCTTTTGAAAAAGCTTTTCCGGACAGACTATTTGACGTTGGGATTGCCGAAGAGCATGCAGTCAGTTTTGCAGCCGGCCTTGCCCTGGGTGGCGTGATACCAGTCGTAGCGATTTATTCTTCTTTCTTACAGAGGGCAGTAGACCAGATGCTTCATGATGTCTGTATGCAGAATCTGCACGTGATCTTTGCGATTGACAGGGCAGGTCTTGTAGGAGCGGATGGAGAGACACATCAGGGGAATTTTGACCTGTCTTATCTGACAATGATGCCAAATATGACGGTTATGGCACCAAAAAATGGAAGAGAACTTGAAAAAATGCTGGAATTTGCAGTTCATGCGGCAGGACCATGTGCGATCCGTTATCCCAAAGGCATTGCATATCAGGGACTGGAAGAATTTGACAGTCCGATACGTTTTGGAAAAAGTGAAGTTCTTTACCGTGGAGAGAAAACAGCAGTTCTGTCTGCCGGAAGCATGACGGAGGTCTGTGAACAGGTCTGCAAAGAACTGAAGAACAAAGGTGAAAATCCAACATTTGTAAATGCAAGATTTGTGAAGCCACTGGATACAGAGCTTCTTGATGAGCTTGCAAAAGATCATAAATTATTTGTAACAGTAGAAGAAAATGTCAGAAACGGTGGATTTGGTGAGCATGTGGCAGCTTATATGGAAGCATGTCATCCGGAAGTAAGAGTACTTCCGATCGCTATCTGGAATCGTTTTGTAGAGCATGGAGAAATTGCCAGTCTGAGAGCCAAAATCGGGCTTTCAGCACCGGATATTCTTGATGCGATTGAGGAATATGAGGAGCAGGAATGAAGAAAAGACTGGATCTTTTGATGGTAGAGCGTGCACTTGCACCTTCCAGAGAGAAAGCAAAAGCATATATTATGTCTGGAGATGTTTATGTGGACGGACAGAAAGAAGATAAAGCGGGAACAATGTTCAAGGAGACGGTGAAGATTGAAGTACGCGGAAATACACTTCCATATGTAAGCCGTGGAGGACTGAAACTGGAAAAAGCCATGAATAATTTTGGCGTTTCTCTGGATGGAAAGGTATGTATGGATGTTGGTGCATCCACTGGCGGATTTACAGACTGTATGCTCCAGAATGGTGCAGTGAAGGTCTATTCAATCGATGTCGGATATGGACAGCTTGACTGGAAACTTCGTAATGATCCGAGAGTGGTATGTATGGAAAAAACGAATATCCGTTATGTACTTCCGGAAGATCTGCAGGAGCCGGCACAGTTTTCATCGATAGATGTTTCTTTCATTTCTCTGACAAAAGTGCTTCTTCCAGTGAGAAACCTCCTTACAGATGATGGAGAGATCGTCTGTCTGATCAAACCGCAGTTTGAAGCCGGAAGAGAAAAAGTTGGGAAAAAAGGCGTTGTACGTGATCCGGCAGTGCACCTGGAAGTCATTGAAAAAGTGATCGCTTATGCGTCTACAATTGCAATGGAGCCGTGCCATCTTTCTTTTTCACCGATCAAGGGACCAGAGGGAAATATTGAATACTTGCTTCATTTGAAAAAGAGACCGGAAGGGGAAGTGATCCAGTCCTCTCTTGAAGTAACACCTGAGGCTGTAGTGCAGGAGGCACACAGTCAACTGGATTAAGGAAGGTCTAGGGGAGATGGATAAGTTTTATATCATCACAAACAGTGATAAAGATAAAGATTTTCAGATCACAAATGAAATTGTTTCTTATCTGAAAAAAAATGGAAAGAAATGTCAGGTTCAGCAGGCGGAACGTAAGTTGGAAGGGGCATACCATTATACAAATCCGGAACTGATTCCAGAGGGAACACAGTGTATTCTGGTTCTGGGCGGTGATGGTACACTTCTTCAGGCTGCCAGAGATGTTGTTTACAGAAAAATTCCAATGCTGGGAATCAATCTCGGGACGCTGGGGTTTCTGGCTGAAGTAGACAGACAGTCGATACATGCTGCACTGGATAAACTGATCGCAGATGACTATGAGATCGAAGAAAGAATGATGCTTACAGGAACAGTCTGGCATGGTGATAAGATCATTGGGCAGGACATTGCACTGAATGATATTGTAATAGGCAGAGAGGGCCCCCTTCGAGTTGTAAGATTTAAAAATTATGTGAATGATGTCTATCTTAATTCGTATAATGCAGATGGAATTATTATTGCCACACCGACAGGTTCTACCGGTTACAGCCTTTCATGTGGAGGACCTATTGTATCTCCAAATGCGGCGATGACGCTGATGACACCGATCGCTCCGCATACATTGAATACCCGCAGTATTATTTTTCCGGAGGAAGATGTTATTACGGTAGAACTGGGAGAAGGCCGCAGGCAGGTTCAGGAACAGGGACTTGCTTCTTTTGACGGAGATACAGAAATTCCGATCGTGACGGGAGACAGGATCGTGATTCAAAAAGCTTCAGCCAGTGTGAAAATCCTGAAATTAAATCATTTAAGCTTTGTAGAGGTATTACGGCAGAAGATGGAATAACAGTGACAATGTGATGGAGGTAATGCAGTGAAAAGTGCAAGACATGAAAAGATCATAGAACTGATCCAGGAATATGATATTGATACACAGGAGGAACTTGCTGCCAGACTGAATGAGGCAGGATTCAAAGTAACACAGGCTACAGTCTCCAGAGATATCCGGGCACTGAAACTTATGAAAGTTGCAGGAAAGGATGGAAAATCCCGTTACGCGATTCTTACAGAACCGTCTGCGGAACTGGGAGACAAATACACAAGGATTCTCCAGGATACACTGACATCACTTGATGTAGGTCAGAATATGCTTGTGATTCGCACTGTGCCGGGAATGGCCATGGGGGTGGCGGCTGCGCTGGATGCCCTGAAATGGAAGGAGATTCTTGGAAGTATTGCCGGAGATGATACAGTCATGTGTGTGGCGCGTGATGCAGAGCAGGCAGAAATTGTTGCTGAGAAGCTGAAAGGAATTCTGAAATTATGTTAGTTCATCTTCATGTGAAGAATCTGGCACTTATTGAAGATATTGAAGTAGAATTTGGGCCGGGACTGAATATTCTGACTGGTGAGACAGGAGCTGGTAAATCGATTCTGCTGGGTTCCATGCAGCTGATCCTGGGCAGCAGAATTGCGAAAGATATGATCCGCGAAGGTGCGTCATATGCACTGGTGGAGCTGCTGTTTCAGGTAGAAAATCCAAGAGCTGAAGAAGCACTGGGTGAACTGGGGATTGAGCTGGAAGAAGGACAGGTATTGCTGACACGTAAAATTCTGGATGGCAGGAGTATCAACAAGATTAATGGGGAGACCTGCACGGTTGGACAGATGAAAGCAGTAGCTTCCTGTCTTCTGGATATACACGGGCAGCATGAGCACCAGTCTCTGCTTTATCAGGATAAACAACTGGAGATTCTGGATGCATATGGTAAAGATGAAATCTATCCAGCCAAAGAAAAAGTGAATCGTGCATATCGTGCATATCGCGACAGCCTGAAAAAATTAAAGGCTCTTGATATGGATGAAGAGCAGAGAAACAGAGAGCGTGCTTTCCTGGAATTTGAGATAAATGAAATTGAAAGCGCGAATTTGAATCCGGGAGAGGATGAAGAACTGGAAAATCTGTACCGTAAGCTGGATAACGGGAAGAAAATTCTTGAGACTCTGCAGGAAGTGCGGGATCTGACAGGAAATGATTCTGTGCAGGGAGCCGGAGAAGCGGTTGGAAATGCAGTGAAAGAGCTGATGCGTGTCACAGAGTATGACAGCCAGCTGGAATCCATGTCATCAGCACTTCAGGAAATCGACGGACTTTTGAATGATTTCAACAGAGAGCTTTCCTCGTATGTGGATGAACTGAACTTTGACGGAGAAACATTTTATGAAACAGAAAGAAGATTGGATCTGATCAACAATCTCAAAGCAAAGTACGGTCAGTCAATCGAGGCAATCCACACATACTGCGGCAATCAGAAACAAAAACTGGAAGATCTTGACAGATATGAGGAGAATTTCCAGAAAGCAAAAGCTGAAGCAGAAAGAAGCAGAGCACAGCTTGAAATTGTTTCGGATAAACTTTCTGTTATCCGGAAAAAATACAGCCAGATGCTTACGGACAAGATTATTGAGGGATTGAAAGATCTGAATTTTCTGGATGTACAGTTTCATATTGATTTTCAACGAAAAAAAGAATATACAGATAATGGGTTTGATGATATAGAATATGAAATTTCCACCAATCCGGGTGAGAGCGTAAAACCGTTAGGCAGGATTGTATCTGGCGGTGAACTTTCCAGGATCATGCTTGCAATAAAAGCAATTCTTGCAGACAGAGATCAGATAGAGACATTGATCTTTGATGAGATCGATACAGGTATCAGTGGCAGGACAGCGCAGAAAGTATCCGAAAAAATGGCAGTTATCGGAAAATGTCACCAGGTATTGTGTATTACACATCTTCCGCAGATCGCTGCAATGGCAGATACACATTTTGAAATCGAAAAACATCAGAAGGGTACAGAAACGATCACGGAGATCCATCCGCTGGAAGGAGATGATTCTGTGAGAGAACTTGCCAGACTTCTGGGTGGAGCTGAACTTACACTGGCAGTTTTTGAAAACGCAAAAGAAATGAAAGAATTGGCACGGGTTCATAAAAATACAAGACTGAAATAGCTGTATTCACAGCATAATAAGAGAGGATGATCCAACAGGATCGCTTCTCTTTTTTTTTCTGTAAAAATGCTGGTTGAAGAGAGGTTGATTTTACAAAAGAAAGGATGTGGCAGAATGGACAGAAGAACAAGATACAAACATCTTCTATGGTGGATCATATGCCTGGATCTGCTGGCGGTGCTATGGCTGGGATATCGATATCTTGACAGGAAGATTCCTGATGAACTTTATGTAACAGAAGGCCAGGAACAGCAGGTGAAGAATGTACTGGATTATCCGCTGCTTTCTTTTGATGATGCAATTACGGTTTCCGGAGATGGAAGTTATCTGTTATCCGGCAGAATTTTGGGAGTGATACCGTTTAAAGACGTCAAAGTAATTCCCACAGACAGTACGACAGTGCTTGTCAGTGGAAGTACTGTCGGAATCTATATGGAAACCGACGGAGTACTGGTAATTGATACCGGTGAGATTATTTCTGAAGAAGGACGTGCGGAGGATCCGGCAGAAAATATTATAGAGCCAGGCGATTATATCGTTGCATTTAATGATGAAATTATTGAAACTAAAAAAGATCTTGTAGAAGATCTCGAAAAGCTGAAACAGGATACTGTGGAGCTGCAGGTAATAAGAAAAGGAAAAAAGATTCCTCTGTCGCTGAGTCCGGTAAAAGATATAACGGGCGAGTATAAGCTGGGTATATGGGTGAGAGATAATACACAGGGAATCGGGACCCTCACATTTGTTGATCAGAATGGAAATTACGGTGCACTTGGTCATGGAATCAGCGATGTGGATACCGGCGAGCTTCTTCATATTGATGATGGTGACCTGTATCAGGCACAGATCGTTGGAATCCAGAAAGGAAGCAGCGGAAGTCCGGGTGAACTTTCCGGTCTGATTCATTATGAGGCGGAAAAGATCATCGGAAGTATAGAGAAAAACTGTGAACAGGGAATTTATGGAAAATTAGCAGAACTTCCGGAAGAGCTTGGATTGCGAAAGATGGAGGTTGCGTATAAACAGGAACTGGAAATCGGACCGGCATCCATATTGTGCTGTGTGGACGGAAAGGTACGTGAATTTGGTGCTGAGATAACAAGAATTGACATGAATCATGAAGATTCAAATAAAAGTTTTGTAATTCAGGTGACAGATCCTGAACTTCTGGAACTGACAGGAGGAATTGTACAGGGAATGAGTGGAAGCCCGGTGATTCAGAACGGAAAATTCGTGGGAGCTGTTACGCATGTTTTTGTACAGGATTCTACAGGAGGATATGGCATTTTTGCAGAAAACATGCTGGAAAATATCTGAAAAAGTCGATTCAGGACGAACGAAAATGCCGTATTTCAGCCAGTTTCGGCTTGATTTCGCGAAGGCCTTTCCACTATAATGTCCTTGTTGTAAGGAAGAAGATTTTTGTTGGTTAGGAGGGAAAGGCCTCATGGAAAAATTAAATGTGGCGATTGCAGATGATAACGTTAGAATGGCTGACATACTCGGTCAGATGATCGAAGAAGATAAAGACCTGACATTGGTCGGAAAAGCACACAATGGAGAAGAAATCTGCAGCATCATCAGAGAAAAGGAACCGGATGTTGTTGTATTGGATATCATTATGCCGAAGATGGATGGACTTACCGTTATGGAACACTGCAGTCATGACAGTTCAGTAAAGAAACAGCCGGCTTTTATTGTAGTATCGGCGGTGGGACAGGAAAGAATCACAGAAGATGCGTTCAATCTTGGCGCATATTATTATATGCTGAAACCTTTTGACAAACAGGTGCTCTTAAGTCGTATCAAACATATACGCAAGGGAAATGAACGAAAAATGAGAGAACCGGTGCGACAGGCGGTAAGAGAGGAACCGGCTCCTTACGGAAAACGGAATCTGGAAACAGATGTGACGAATATTATACATGAAATTGGTGTTCCAGCACACATAAAAGGTTATCAGTATCTGAGAGATGCGATCATTCTGTCTGTTAACGATATGGAAATGTTGAATTCGATCACAAAAGTACTTTATCCGACAATTGCAAAAAAACATCAGACTACTCCGAGTCGGGTGGAGAGGGCTATCCGTCATGCGATCGAAGTTGCATGGAGCAGAGGCAAGATGGATACGATCGATGCACTGTTTGGGTACACGGTCAGCACAGGAAAAGGCAAACCGACCAACTCAGAATTTATTGCACTTATTGCAGATAAAATTCGCCTTGAATACAAAAATCACTCTTTTCAACAAGGTGGTTTTGGAGTATAATAAACAAAAGGTCTGTCACAGACAAAAATGTCAGAAAATAACGAGCGGATGTTCGAAATAACAATAATCTGGCATCGAGATACAAGGAGGGGTATTTACAGATGAAAAGAATTTTATTTGCAACATCAGAAGCGGTACCATTTATTAAAACAGGAGGACTTGCCGATGTAGCTGGTGCACTTCCGAAATGTTTTGATAAGCGCTATTTTGATGTCCGTGTTATCTTGCCGAAATATGCCTGTATGAAACAGGAATGGAAAGATAAAATGGAATACATTACTCATTTTTATATGGATCTGGGATACAAAAACTGCTATGTTGGCATTATGCATATGGAATACGAAGGAATCCAGTTTTATTTTATCGATAATGAATATTATTTCAGTGGACCGAAGCCATATGACAGTGCCCCATGGGATCTTGAAAAATTTGCATTCTTCTCAAAGGCTGTATTGTCTGTCCTTCCGGTTATCGGTTTCCGCCCGGATGTGATCCACTGTCACGACTGGCAGACTGGTCTTGTTCCGGTATATCTGCATGATTCCTTCCAGCAGAATGAATTTTTCTGGGGAATCAAGACAGTTATGACAATTCACAACCTGAAATTCCAGGGAGTATGGGATGTAAAGACTGTTCAGGGAATCACCGGACTTTCTGATTATTATTTTGCACCGGATAAACTGGAAGCATACAAAGATGCAAACTTCCTGAAAGGTGGAATTGTTTTTGCTGATGCAGTAACTACGGTAAGTAATACTTATGCGGAAGAAATCAAGACTCCGTTCTATGGAGAACGTCTGGATGGTCTTCTCTGCGCCAGAGCACATGATCTTCGCGGTATTGTCAATGGAATTGATTATGATGTATTCAATCCTGAAACAGATAAATGTATTACCAGAAACTACAATGCAAAGACTTTCCGTAAGGAAAAAGTTAAGAATAAGATTCAGCTTCAGAAAGATCTTGGGCTGAATGAAGATCCGAATGCGATGCTGATCGGAATTGTTTCCCGTCTGACAGATCAGAAAGGATTTGACCTGATCGCATATGTAATGGATGAACTCTGTCAGGATGCTGTACAGATCGTAGTGCTTGGAACAGGAGAAGAGCGCTATGAGAATATGTTCCGTCATTTTGACTGGAAATATCATGGAAAAGTGTCAGCACAGATTTATTATGATGAGCCGCTTTCACACAGAATCTACGCAGCATCGGATGCATTCCTGATGCCGTCTCTGTTTGAACCATGTGGCCTCAGCCAGCTGATGAGTCTCCGTTATGGAACACTTCCGATCGTGCGTGAGACAGGCGGCCTGAAGGATACAGTGCAGCCGTACAATGAATTTGAAGGAACAGGCACTGGATTCAGCTTTACGAATTACAATGCACATGAAATGCTGGCAACAGTCCGCAATGCAGAACGTGTATATTACGATAATAAACGCGAGTGGAACAAGATGGTTGATCGTGCCATGGCAGCAGATTTCTCCTGGAGTCATTCTGCAAAACAGTACGAAGAAATGTACAACTGGCTGATCGGCGATAAATAATGAGTAAACCCAAATATGATGCAGGGCACCGTGCAGAAACGGTGCCCTTTTTGTCGAAAAGTTTTGCTTGACTTTACTGACGATTTATAATAGCATATAAGAAGAAAACACGAACATAGGTTTGGTATAAGCATTTGAATAAAGAAAATATAAGGAGAACCCATAAGATGATTAATGAAGAGAAGCAGAAAGCGCTGGAGGCAGCTCTTGGACATATTGAGAAGCAGTACGGTAAAGGATCTGTAATGAAGCTTGGGGATTCCAGTTCTAATATGGTAGTAGAAGCGGTTCCGACAGGCTCTCTTGGACTGGATATTGCGCTTGGAGTCGGTGGAGTGCCGAAGGGACGTATCGTGGAGATCTACGGACCTGAATCCAGTGGTAAGACAACGGTTGCATTACATATGGTAGCTGAGGTGCAGAAGAGAGGCGGAATTGCCGGATTTATTGATGCAGAACATGCACTTGATCCGGTGTATGCAAAGAATATCGGTGTTGATATTGACAATTTATATATTTCACAGCCGGATAATGGTGAGCAGGCTCTGGAGATCACTGAGACAATGGTTCGTTCAGGGGCTGTTGATATTGTAATCGTGGACTCTGTTGCGGCGCTTGTTCCGAAGGCGGAGATCGAGGGTGATATGGGAGACAGCCATGTTGGACTGCATGCCCGTCTGATGTCGCAGGCTTTGAGAAAACTGACTGCAGCGATCAGCAGATCCAACTGTGTGGTTATTTTTATCAACCAGCTTCGTGAGAAAGTTGGCGTTATGTTTGGTAATCCGGAGACAACGACCGGTGGACGAGCTCTGAAGTTCTATGCTTCTGTACGTCTTGATGTCAGAAGAACAGAAACCCTGAAGCAGGGTGGCGAGATGGTTGGTAACCATGTCAAGGTCAAAGTTGTTAAGAATAAAGTTGCTCCGCCGTTCAAACAGGCTGAGTTTGATATTATGTTTGGTACTGGCATTTCCAGAGAAGGTGAGATTCTTGATCTTGCATCAGAATGTAATGTGGTGAATAAGAGTGGTGCATGGTACTCTTACAATGGAGAGCGTATCGGACAGGGAAGAGAGAATGTGAAGATTTTCCTGAAAGATCATCCGGAAATCTGTGAAGAAATCGAAAAACAGGTAAGAATCCAGTATCATCTTCTTCCGGAAGAGGAGGCTGCACAGCAGAATCCGGCAGCGCAGGATGCAGAAGAAGAGCAGGAATAATTGAATGACAGATATGGAACAGCAGCAGAAAGAAGTTCGTAAGAAAGCACTGAAGCTTCTGGAACATATGGACCGCACGGAGAAGGGATTATATGATCGGCTTCTCCGTGCCGGCTTTTCGGAAGCTCTGGCAGCAGATGCTGTCGCATATGTGAAGGATTATGGATATGTAAATGATGCGAGATATGCGACGAATTATATTATGTACAGGATTCATGACAAGAGTCGTCAGAAGATATTCCAGGAATTGCAGCAGAAAGGGATTGACCGTCAGACGATCCAGAGTGCATGGGACGAAGCAGCAGAACTGGAGATGCCGGATGAAAGGAAACTCCTTCGGCAGATGGTAGAGAAGAAATATGCTCCAGGTAGCAGCCTTGATGAGAAGGAAATGAGACGGCTGTATGGGTATCTGGCACGACGTGGTTTTCGGTCCGGAGATATTTTTTCTATATTGGAAGAAATGGATATCTCATAATGGTTCTGTACCTGAGCAGTTATGAGTTAAAAATTATGTAGAAAAACTTGACATAAATCCTAAAAACAGCTAAACTTGTATTGTTGTATTTGTACAATGAAAACTAAATAAGGAGGTGCTCCTGTGGCAATTACAATTATTGTAGCAATTGTCGCTGTAGCGGTCGCACTGCTTATTGCGGTTCCTCTTACTTGCAAGGTTGCGGTTAACAACAAGGCTAAAAAAGATGCTGAAGTTGTTGGCACAGCAGAAGACAGAGCAAGAAGCATCATAGATGAAGCTTTAAAAACTGCTGAGACGAAGAAGAGAGAAGCTTTATTGGAAGTAAAGGAAGAATCCCTCAGAACGAAAAATGAACTTGAGAAGGAAACCAAGGAACGAAGATCCGAGCTGCAGAAATACGAAAGACGTGTTTTATCAAAAGAGGAATCGGTTGATAAAAAAGCGGATGCAGTAGAGAAGCGTGAGGCAGAGTGCACAGCAAAAGTTGCTGAGTTACAAAAAAGAGAAAAGAAAGTAGACGAACTTGAACAAAAAGGAGTACAGGAACTGGAAAGAATTTCCGGTCTGACCTCCGACCAGGCAAAAGACGAGTTACTCAGAAGTGTAGAAGATGATGTCAAAGTTGATGTTGCCAGAATGTACAAGGAACTGGAAAACAGAGCCAAGGAAGAAGCTGGCAAGAAAGCAAAAGAGTACGTGGTAAATGCAATTCAGAAATGTGCAGTTGACCATGTCGCAGAGACTACAATTTCTGTTGTACAGCTTCCAAGTGATGAGATGAAGGGTAGAATCATCGGACGTGAAGGACGTAACATTCGTACTCTTGAAACACTGACAGGTGTTGATCTGATCATTGATGATACACCGGAAGCAGTCGTTTTATCTGCTTTTGACCCGATTCGCCGTGAGATCGCCAGAGTGGCTCTGGAGAAACTCATCGTTGACGGACGTATTCATCCGGCTAGAATCGAAGAAATGGTAGAGAAAGCACAGAAAGAAGTAGAAACACAGATTCGTGAAGATGGTGAGAACGCAGCAATGGATGTTGGTGTTCACGGTATCCATCCAGAACTGCTGAAACTTCTTGGACGTATGAAATTCCGTTCAAGCTATGGACAGAATGCTTTGAAACATTCTATCGAGGTGGCACAGCTTTCAGGAATTCTCGCCGGAGAGATCGGCGTAGATGTCCGTATGGCAAAACGTGCCGGATTGCTTCATGATATCGGTAAATCTATCGATCATGAGGTGGAAGGTTCACATATTCAGATTGGTGTAGATCTTTGTAAGAAATACAAAGAATCCGCAGTTGTTATCAATACAGTTGCTTCTCACCATGGAGATGTGGAACCGGAATCCCTTGTTGCATGTATCGTTCAGGCAGCTGATGCAATTTCAGCAGCAAGACCGGGTGCAAGAAGAGAGACACTTGAGACTTACACAAATCGTTTGAAACAGTTGGAAGACATTACAAATGAATTTAAGGGAGTCGACAAGTCCTTTGCTATTCAGGCAGGCAGGGAAATTCGTGTAATGGTAGTACCGGAACAGGTTACAGATGCAGATATGGTTCTGTTGGCAAGAGATATCTCCAAACAGATCGAAGCTGAACTGGAATATCCGGGTCAGATTAAAGTTAATGTGATTCGTGAGAGCCGTGCGGTAGATTACGCGAAGTAATCTTTCAGAGAGATAGAAGTTCAGAAAGGGTATGATACTGAAAAGTGTCATATCCTTTTTTTTATGTTCTAAGTCTGAGAACAATTCCGTAGACTGGTATGGGGTGAGGAGATGAAACTAAAACTATCAGCAAATAAAAACAGAGAATTTCCGGCTTACTATCTGTTTTTTATTGGGTGTGTCATTGGGATTGTGCTTCCGAATCTGATATATAAAATGCAGTGGAAACAGAATACAGCATCTGCATTATATCTTATGGGAATTTATGCGGAAAAAGGGAGCAGAGAGTATTTCTGGAAAGTGCTGAGAATGAGGGGAGGTTTGTTTCTTCTTGTTGCTGGCAGCGGTCTGACGATATTTGGAGTTTTGGTTGCGGTAGGTGGAATAATTTTGCTGGGAATAGGAATGGGTATGTTGATGACCATGTCAATCCTTCAGTTCGGATTTCACGGAGGTTTGATCGGTGCGGGATTGATGTTCCCTCAGTTTATTATTTATGTGCCATGTTTTTTTGCAGTAGGTAAGAACGTATATGAATATTCGATGAGAATTTGGAAAAACCATAGTTCTTTTTCGGGACAGGTATCGACTTATATAGTAAAAATGCTGATATGTGCAGTTGTTCTGTGTGCTGGAATTTTGTCGGAAGTTTACTGCAATCCGGTCATAACGAAAATTTTAATACAGAATTTGAAAATTTTTTAAAGGCCGTTTTACCATATATGGTATTGGTTGACAATAAACCTGCGATATTTTGTAGAAAACATGGAAAAGCCCGATTTTAAAAGGTTTTTTCACAGAAAAAAGATTTGATTTTATGTAAAATTGCAAGTATAATACAGATACATTTGGGGAAGATAAATTTTTAATATAATACGGGAAGTAATGGGAATGGAAAAAGTAATAGAAAATTTTATTGCGTATATGCGAGAGGCAAAGAAGGCATCGCAGAACACGGAGATTTCATACGAGCGTGATCTGAAAAAACTGGCCCGATATCTTCGTAATCAGAAGATTATGGATTTTTCAGAAGTTACCAAGACGGATCTACAAGGTTATCTGAAGGAATTGCAGAAGGAAAATCTGGCATTATCTACAATTTCCAGAAATATTGCATCGATAAGAGCGCTGTATCATTATATGATAAGAACAGGGAAAATGCAGGAAGATCCGTCTGAAACACTAAAACCGCCCAAATTAGAGAAAAAAATGCCGGAAATTCTGTCGGTAGAAGAAGTAGACAGGCTTCTGAAACAACCGGACCTGAACACACCTAAGGGTATTCGGGACAATGCTATGATGGAATTGATGTATGCAACAGGAATGAGGGTCAGTGAACTGATCCATTTACAGATTACAGATATTAATCTGCAGATGGGATATGTAATCTGCCATGATTCGGAGAAAGAGCGGATCATTCCGATCGGTAATGTGAGCAGAAATGCAATTCTGCAATATATAGAGCATTCCAGAGGTTTTTTCGTTAAGAACAAAAAAGAAAACTCCTTATTTACAAATTGTTCGGGGAAATCTATGAGCAGACAGGGATTCTGGAAAGTTTTGAAAGGATATGCGGTAGACGCCGGAATTTACAGAGATATTACACCACATACATTACGCCATTCCTTTGCGGTACATATGTTGCAGAACGGAGCCGACGTAAAGAGTGTGCAGGAAATGCTTGGACATTCGGATATTTCTTCTACACAGATCTATCTGGGAATGAATGTGGCAAGAATGAGAGATGTGTATATGAAAGCACATCCCAGACATTAAAAAGGCAGAGTCAGGTAAACGACTCTGCCTTTTGGCGTTCTTAGTAATTAACACATTTCTGCAATTGTGTAAAGCAGTTTTTCGGATTCCTCCCATCCGAGACATGGATCTGTGATGGATTTTCCATAAATATGATTTCCGCCAATCTTCTGATTGCCAGGTTCGATATAACTTTCAATCATGAAACCTTTTACCAGTTTATGAAGTTCAGGATCGACCATACGACTGTGGAGAACTTCTTTGGCGATACGAACCTGCTGCTCATACTTTTTGTTGGAGTTGGAGTGGTTGGTGTCTACGATAACTGCCGGGTTCTGGAGATTCTTTTCCTGATATTTTTCCCACAGAAGACGAAGATCTTCGTAATGGTAGTTCGGGATAGCTTCTCCATGTTTATTTACAGCACCACGAAGGATGGTATGTGCAAGAGGATTACCAGTTGTTTCAACTTCCCAGCTTCTGTAAATGAAACGATGAGAACCCTGTGCAGCAACAACAGAGTTCAGCATAACGCTGTAATCGCCGCTGGTCGGATTTTTCATGCCGGCAGGCACATCCATACCACTGACGGTAAGGCGATGCTGCTGATCTTCAACAGAACGGGCACCGACAGCTACATAAGAGAGAATGTCGGAAAGATAACGATAGTTTTCCGGATAAAGCATTTCATCTGCACAGGTGAAACCGCTTTCCTGAATTGCGTGAATATGCATTTTACGAATGGCAATCAGCCCGGCAAGCATATCAGGTGCTTTTTCAGGGTCTGGCTGATGAACCATACCTTTGTATCCTTCACCTGTAGTACGTGGTTTATTTGTATAAACTCGTGGAATGATCAGAACTTTGTCTGCGATTTTATCCTGCACTTTACGCAGACGAAGAAGATAATCACATACAGCATCTTCATTATCGGCAGAACATGGACCGATGATTGCAAGAAATTTATCTGATTTGCCTGTAAAGACATCACGGATCTCCTGATCTCTTTTGGCTTTCAGTTCCTGAATTGCAGCATCGATGGGATACTGGTTGCGGATCTCAGCAGGTGTAGGCAGTTTCTTTAAAAAAGTGAATCCCATATTTTCCTCCTCGAGCCCGGAATTTACCGGACATAATGGTATATTCATAATTGCGTATGCGGGGCGCTTCCCGTTTATCCGACAGCATCGGATATATCGCGTTTATTATAAACGATTAAAAAGAGGTTGTCGATAGAAATGTTATATATTTAACGCAAAACTTTATAAAGTTAGCATGTGTAATTGCTAATATTCCATATGATACAGTGCATAAATATGTAAAAGACTGAGCAGAATTTCACTAAGCAGAAGTCCATACAGATATCCACGTATGCCAAGGACTGGAATGGCAAATATTACGAAAGAGATTCGAAGAAGAATCCCGAGGACACTGTGAATGAGTGTTGTTCCGGTTTTTCCCAGACCATTCAAAATACTGGTAAGCGCAATATTTGTATAAAGAAACGGGCAGATAAATGAAAGTGTACGGATGTAAAGTCCGGCATCTGTATTATGGAAAAGTATGGTTCCGGCAAAATTTCCCCAAAAGTAAAAAACAATGGTGCATAAAGATCCGAGAAGGATACAGGCAGCACAGGTGGTACGTGTGATATAGCGGATTTTTCTGCGGTGTCCAAGTGCCTGCATTTCTGCAACAGAGGGCATCAGAATGACAGATGCAGAGCTGGTAACGGTAGAAGGAAAAAGAATGCAGGGAAGAGCCATTCCGGTAAAAACTCCATACAGACTCAAAGATTCGGATGGAGAGAGACCATACATACGGAGACGCTGGGGAATCAATACAACTTCAATGGCTGCCAGCACAGAGAGAAGAAGTCTGTTCAGAGTCAGGGGAAGTGCTATATGCCCGATCTCAGATATTTTTTGCACAGGTTTTTCTATATAATGTGAAGATACAGAACTGTTCAGACTTATACAGATAAAAGAACACAGAGCAGCGGCAAGCTCTGAGAGAAAACTTCCTGCAACTGCAATCATTGCGGTGACAGGAATATTGCGTGATAGACAGATCTGCCAGAGCAGGCAGGTGGAAAAAACACGGACGGCCTGTTCCAGAATCTGCGTGGCAGCGGGAAAAGAAGCTTTTTTCAGTCCAAGATAGTAGCTATTAACACAGAGATGGACGGAAGCAAAAGGAAAACTTAGGGCGAGCAGACGAATCAGTGATTCAGTAGCCGGTTCCTTTAAAATCTGTACAGCAAAAAAATCAGAAAAAGTAAAAAAGATCCATGCAGTCATGCCGGAGAGAAAAAAAGCAAGAAAGGTACCAATGCGGAAACAGTCCTGCGCTTCTCTTTTTTCTTCAAGCGCTGTGTGAGAGGATATCAGGCGTGAGAGTGCTGTCTGAATCCCGGAGGTGGTCATGGCAAGAACCAGATGCTGCAGAGGAATAACCAGCTGATACAGACCGATTCCTTCTGCACCAATGGTATGTGAAAGGAATATTCTATAAAAGAAGCCCATAATACGGCTGATCAGACCAGCAGAAGTCAGAAGGAAAGTTCCTTTGAAAAATCGTTCTTTCGACATGAAAAACGTCCTGTGGCTTTTTTGACAGTATATGCAGAAAACCTCCTTGACAGAACAGAGGGTTTCTGCTAAAGTATGACTTGAAATAAATCCGACAAAAACACTAGGAATTAAAGAGGTGAGTGGATGAAACTGTCAACAAGGGCAAGATACGGTCTCAAAGCATTGATTGATCTGGGTCTGCATTGTGAAACAGAAGCCGTTTCCATTCAGAGTATTGCAAGCCGACAGAATATCTCAGACAGCTATCTGGAGCAGCTTATGGCGAAGCTTAAGAAGGCGGGTCTGGTGGAGAGTACCAGAGGTGCCGGTGGCGGTTACCGGCTGGGACGACCGGCAGCAGAGATTTCCGTAGGAGATGTCCTGAGGATTCTGGAGGGAAGTCTGGAAGCCGCACAGTGTTCCGGAATGGAAGATGAGAGCACCTGTGAGAATCACGATATCTGCGTGACGAAATATGTGTGGAAACGAATCAACGACAGTATCACACAGGCAGTAGATACTATGATGCTGGATCAGTTGATTGAAGAAAGCCGGAAAAAACAACAGGAAAAAATGTAAAAATTCATTTTTTAAGCAGGAGGAAAAAACATGAGTAAATTAATATATCTGGATAACGCAGCAACAACCAAAACTGCTCCGGAAGTTCTTGATGCAATGCTTCCGTATTTTTCTGAATATTATGGAAATCCTTCCAGTATCTATGATTTTGCACAGAAGAGCAAAGAGGCTGTAACAAAAGGAAGACAGCAGATTGCAGATGCACTGAATACCAGAAAAGAAGATATTTATTTTACAGCAGGCGGAAGTGAGGCAGATAACTGGGCACTTAAGGCTACATTTGAAGCATACAAGTCCAAAGGTAATCACATTATTACAACCAAGATCGAGCATCATGCTATTCTGCATACATGTGAATATCTGGAAAAAGAAAGAGGAGCAAAGATCACATATCTTGATGTGGATGAGAATGGAGTTGTCCGTCTGGATGAACTGGAAAAAGCAATCACACCGGAAACCATCCTTATTTCTGTAATGTTTGCAAACAATGAGATTGGAACCATTCAGCCGATCAAAGAAATTGGACGTATTGCCAAAGAACATGGCATCCTGTTCCATACAGATGCAGTTCAGGCATTTGGCCAGGTACCGATCGATGTAGATGAATACAACATTGATATGCTGAGCTCCAGTGGACACAAGATCAACGGACCAAAAGGAATCGGTTTCCTTTATATTCGTAAAGGTGTCAAGATCAAATCCTTTGTGCATGGAGGCGCACAGGAACGTAAACGTCGTGCAGGTACAGAGAATGTTCCTGGAATCGTTGGATATGGTGCAGCAGCAGAACGTGCAGTAAGAACTATGAAAGAACGTACTGCTAAGGAAATCGAGCTGAGAGATTATCTGATCAATCGTCTGACTACTGAGATTCCATATTCCAGACTGAATGGTGACAGAGTAAAACGTCTCCCGAACAACGTAAACGTAAGCTTCCAGTTCATCGAAGGTGAGTCCATGCTTCTGATGCTTGACCAGAACGGCATCTGCGGTTCCAGTGGATCTGCATGTACATCCGGTTCTCTGGATCCGTCTCATGTACTTCTTGCGATCGGAGTACCGCATGAAGTTGCGCATGGATCTCTGAGACTTACTTTAAGTGATGAAACAACAAAGGAAGATCTTGATTTTGTAGTAGAAAAACTGAAAGAGATCGTACAGTATCTGAGAAGCATGTCTCCATTATATGAAGACTTCATGAAGAAACAGCAGCAGTAAGCAAAGCTGGATAAAACGACGTTAATAAAGGGTAGACAATTATAATCAAAAGACAATAACAGGAGGAATTAATATATGTACAGCGAAAAAGTTATGGATCATTTTCAGCATCCAAGAAATGTAGGAGAAATCGAAGACGCAAGTGGTGTAGGAACTGTTGGTAATGCCAAATGTGGTGATATCATGAGAATGTTCCTTGACATCGATGACGAGACTCACATTATCAAAGAATGTAAATTCAAGACATTCGGCTGTGGTGCAGCAGTTGCAACCAGCAGCATGGCTACAGAGATGGTTAAAGGAAAGACAATCGAAGAAGCAATGCAGATTACAAATAAAGCCGTTATGGAAGCTCTTGACGGACTTCCGCCGGTTAAAGTACATTGCTCCCTTCTTGCAGAAGAAGCAATCCATGCAGCTCTGTGGGATTATGCACAGAAACATGGTATCGTGATTGAAGGACTGGACAAACCAAAGTCTGACATCAGTGAAGGTGAAGAGGAAGAAGAATATTAATAAATTCGGCTGTGAGGGGGGGAGAATGCCAACGGTAAAATAGAGAGTGCTGTTTGGAAATATTAATTTGCAGCAAACAGTAAATTGTGAGGTGAAATGTTGACAGGACTTACAGATGAACAGGTAAATGAGCGAATTGCAGAGGGGAAGGTCAATGCGGATGAGAATCCGAATACCCGAACCTATAAGCAGATCATAAGAGAAAATACACTGACATTTTTCAACTTTCTGAATCTTGTACTTCTGGTGCTTGTACTTCTGGTTGGCTCTTATAAGAATGCATTTTTTGTATGTATCATTGTTATCAATACCCTGATTGGTATTGCCCAGGAGATACGTGCCAAGAAAACAATCGATAAGCTGGCAATCCTTACAGCGAGAAAATCAGTTGTTATTCGTGAAGGACAGAAATGGACTGTTCCGACAGAAGAGCTGGTACTGGATGATGTGGTCTGTCTCAAGACCGGTGATCAGGTACCTGCAGATGCTAAGGTGCTGGAGGGCTGTGTAGAGGTCAATGAATCTCTCCTGACTGGTGAATCAGATAATCTTCCTAAAAATGTAGGAGATGAACTTTTTTCCGGAAGTTTTGTGACTTCTGGAGAGGCAAACTGTCAGATCATCCATGTTGGAAAGGACAACTATGCGGCCCAGATCACCAGCGAGGCAAAAGAATTCAAACGTCATAATTCAGAACTGAAGAATTCCCTGAACGCGATTCTGAAAGTGATCAGTATCATTATTGTACCGATCGGAGCGTTGTTGTTTTACAAGCAGTACTACATTGTTGGAGATACATTTAAGGATTCTGTCGTAAGCATGGTAGCCGGAGTCCTTGGTATGATCCCGGAGGGACTTGTTCTTCTGACCAGCGTTGCGCTGACACTTGGAGCACTTGTCCTTGCCAATAAGAAGACATTGGTGCAGGAACTCTATTGTATTGAGACACTTGCCAGAGTTGATACGCTTTGTCTGGACAAGACTGGTACGATCACTGAGGGAACCATGCGTGTGGAGCGCGTGGAACCTTACAGAGTTTCTAAAGATGAGAGTACGGATACAGAAGCCGATGCAGGAACGGCTGAGATTACGGAATCAGCGGAACTGACAGAAATGGATACGGAAGCCGGACAGACAGAGGTACAGGCAGCCGAAGTATCCGATACAGAAATAACAGAAGTTTCTGCAACTGAGGTTTCGGCAGAAGAAACAGACACAGATCCGGCATTCATGGACGAAGTCAGCGAAATCATGTGCAATATGATGTATGTGCTCAAGGATCAGAATGCGACGATCGATGCACTGCGCAAGCGCTTCCCGGCGAAGCAGGGGATGACACTGGAGCATGTGATTCCGTTCTCTTCTGACAGGAAGTACAGCGGTGCTGTTTTTGAAGAAAAAGGCACTTACCTGATGGGTGCTGCACAGTTCCTGTTTCCAGAAGATAATCAGGAACTGACAGAACAATGTCAGAGATATGCAGAAGAAGGTCTTCGTGTGCTGGTATTGGCGCACAGTCCGCAGATGGCTGAGGGAACAGAGCTTCCGGAAGGACTGGAACCTCTTGCCCTGATGCTCCTGACCGATGTGATCAGAGAAGAAGCACCGGATACACTGGCATTCTTCGACAGTCAGGAGGTAGACCTCAAAGTTATTTCTGGTGATGATCCGGTGACAGTTGCGGCGATTGCAAGACGTGCCGGACTTAAGAATGCTGACAGATATGTGGATGCAACAACATTGACATCAGATGAGATGCTTCAGGATGCAGTGGCAGAGTACAGTGTCTTTGGACGCGTGACACCGCAGCAGAAGAAGGCAATGGTTCAGGCACTGCAGTCCCAGGGACATACAGTAGCCATGACTGGTGACGGTGTCAACGATGTTCTTGCCCTGAAAGAGGCTGACTGCAGTATTGCCATGGCACAGGGAAGTGATGCAGCTAAGAATATTGCAAATGTCGTTCTTCTGGATTCGAACTTTGCATCTATGCCACACATTGTAAATCAGGGACGAAGAGTCGTGAACAACATTCGTACTGCGGCATCTATGTTCCTGATCAAGACGATGTTTTCCGTTATGTTGTCATTGCTGACGATCTTCTTTGGAAATACGTATCCGTTTGAACCGATCCAGATGTCACTGATCAGCGCGTGTGCGGTAGGTATTCCGACATTTCTGCTTGCACAGGAAAATAACTATGAGAAGATTGACCATACGTTCCTGAGGCATGTATTTATCAATGCGTTTCCGGCAGCGCTCACGATTACATCGTGTGTGTTTGCGGTCATGCTCGTTTGTCAGAATGTATATCATTCCACAGAAATGTTGAATACAGCCTGTGTTCTTGTTACGGGATGGAACTATATGGCAGCATTGAAGACTGTTTATGCACCATTGAATACCTATCGTAAGACCATTATTTACGGCATGCAGTTTATATTTTTTGCAGCGGCCGTTATTTTCCAGAAACTGCTTTCTCTTGGTTCTTTGGATTTTGGAATGATTATCCTGGTATTTATCCTGATGACCTTTGCACCGGTACTGATCGATGTGATCACTGTCTGGCTGAAGGGAATCTATGCACGTTCTCTGGATAAAGAAAACCCAGGAAAATTTACTGCATTTATTGATAAATTACGTAAATAGAATAGGAATTCGAATAAAAAGGCTCTGGTCATTGTGACCGGAGCCTTTTGGAATAATTATGTACTTAATAGAGGATTTTTGATAAAATTATTTCTTATTTCTGCACAGCCAGTAGCATCCGAATGCCGGAATCTGTACGCCTTTGGCTTCCATCTCACGTCCGGAGATAAGATCTGTGTACATACCATCTTCTTCATTGATCCATGCAACTTTATCATTCTCACTGAAGTTGTAGATACCGATAAATTTCTCTTCTTCATTTTCGCGTACAAAAGCAAGAACAGAAGTATCCCAGGTGTCAATGGTGCGGAGTGGAACATTACTGTTGAATACACTGTGGCTTGAACGGATATGCTCCAGTTTATCAAGCGCAGGGAAAAGTTTGCCCTGTACAGTAGCAGGATCATGACGGTTTTCAGCCAGCTTCCAGTCGAAATCTCCTCTGTGAAGATAACGGGAATCAGCAGCCTTTTCCGGATCATCTTTATAGGTATAATCATTTACCTGACCGATTTCATCACCACTGTAGATTACCGGGATACCGGACTGGGAGAGCATGAATGCATGCAGTGTGATGTCATAACGGACGGCTCTGTCCACTCCTTCCTGATTTCCTTCGAATCCAAAGCGCTCAATACCACAGAGAGAAGCTGTTGTTCCGCAGAGCCTTGCATCACCAAGACGTGGGTCATCGTTATAAAGCTCGCCTCGTGCGAAAGAATCCGGATATTTTCCTGTAAGGAAGTCGTTCAGATATTTCTTATGAGGTACTTCCTGAATACCGAAGTTTTCAAGATATTCATAATCCAGTCCCCATCCGATATCGTCGTGGCAGCGGAGATAATTCTGAAATACATAATCTCTCGGAAGTTCGGAGATGATATCCAGCTGACGGCGAAGCAGAGAGACATCTTTCGTTGCAACTGTGTGCCACGTGCTTGCCATAGTCGTAACGTTGTACAGCAGATGACATTCTGGTTTTTCAACAGTTCCGAAGTATGGAACAACCTTTTCAGGAGCCATGACAACTTCTCCGAGAAGAAGAACGCCAGGGCATACGATCTCGCAGATCATACGCATGATACGGACGATGGTGTGAACCTGTGGCAGGTTACGGCAGTTAGTGCCAAGCTGTTTCCAAATGTAAGGTACAGCGTCCAGACGGACGATATCTACCCCCTGGTTAGCCAGGTACAGCATGTTAAAGATCATTTCGTTCAGGACGATCGGGTTACGGTAGTTCAGATCCCACTGATATGGATAGAAGGTAGTCATAACATGTTTATGAAGGTCTTCCAGCCATGTGAAGTTACCAGGTGCAGTGGTCGGGAATACTTCCGGACAGGTCTGCTCATATAAAGAAGGAATATCATAGTTGTCAAAGAAAAAGTAGCGATCCTGATATTCTTTTTCTCCCGCACGGGCGCGTTTTGCCCATTCGTGATCTTCGGATGTATGGTTCATGACGAAATCCAGGCAGATATTGATACCGCGTTTGTGGCAGGCATCAGTCAAAGCAGCAAAATCATCCATGTTTCCAAGCTCTTCCTGAACTTTGCGGAAATCAGCAACTGCATACCCACCGTCGCTGCGTCCCTTCGGGGAGTCAAGAAGCGGCATCAGATGCAGATAGTTGACATTACATTCCTGTACATAATCCAACTTGGATTTCAGATTGGAAAGAGTGCCTGCAAAAGCGTTGACATACATCATCATACCGGTGAGATCATTGCGCTTATACCAGGTTGGATCTTTTTCTCGTTTCAGATCAGATTCTTTCAGGGCATCATTTCTCATATCATAAAACTTCTTAAGAACTTTCAGAAGATCATTCAGATGCATGGTGACATATGGATTGTCCTGATACAGTTCGCAGTAGAGCCATTTCAGCTCATCCAGATGGCGGGAGAGACGCTCACAGTAGATGTGATCATCATCACGCTTGTTTTCCAGTTTGACGGGTTCCGTTTTGGCAGTTTCGACTTTGACAGTCTCTGCTTTTTTAGTCTCAACCTTAGCTGATTCAGTTTTGGCAGTTTCAACCTTGACAGCTTTTGTTTTACTGGTTTCAACTTTAGCAGGTTCGACTTTCTTTGTTTCAACCTTGACAGGCTCTGTTTTTTTAGTCTCGACTTTAACCGGTTCGGTCTTTTGGGTTTCAACCTTAATCGGTTCTGTTTTCTTAGTCTCGACTTTGACAGTCTCGACTTTCTTAGTTTCAACCTTGATTGGTTCTACTTTTTTTGTGGTTACTTTCGGGGTTTCTGCTTTCACAGCAGCAGCCTGGGAAGCAGAAGCTTTGGCAGCTTCACGCTTTTTCTGAAGACGTTTTTTTGCCATGATGGATATCCTCCTTTTGTATCTTTATCTGAAAATTATAATTTGACAAATTCCGGTTTACGGTTTTGGAATACAGTATAGTACTTAAAACCGCAGTCTGCAAGTATAGCAGCGGCCTTGTTGAAGTCATAGGCAATTTTGTCCGGCCCGTGTGCATCGGCACCGATTGTAATGATTTCACCACCAAGTTCACGATAGCGGTGGATAACTGCACGGCAGGGATTGGGTTCTCCGAGTCCGTAGTGGAAACCGCCGGTATTCAGCTCAATTCCACGGCCTTTGGCGATGACCGTGCGCAGGATCTCATCGAGAATATCCTGGTAACGTTCATAAGTATAGTATTTATTCTGATTCGGGCCATAGCGGACAATATAATCAATATGTCCATATACATCCATTTCAGAAAATGCATGCAGATTTTCGAGGATGGATTCAAAATATTCCCGGTAACATGCAGATTCTTCGCGTCCTTTAAAATATTCCTTATAATAAGGGTCATATCCATGGACAACATGAGAAGATCCGATCACAAAATCAAACGGCATTGTTGCCAGAAGCTCGTGAAAGTAGTCGTGCAAATGTGGCTGCAGGCCAAGTTCAATACCGAAATGAATCTGCAGTTCCTTCTGATACTTTTCTTTGAGAGTAAAAAGAGTCTCTCTGTATCCTTCAAGATCCAGCTCAAAGGTTTCGTTATCCGGTGTAGGTGGGTAATCAGGATCCAGATGTTCTGTAAAACAGATACCGGTAAGCCCCCGGCGGATCGCATCGCGGATCATATCCTCCATAGATGTGTCTGAGTCAGCAGAAAAAGAAGAATGCATATGGCAGTCCCATAAGATCTGATTTGACATTTTTGTATCCTCCTTTGTATGGACTGACATTATTATAGCATGCAAAAATTGCATATGCTATGGTTTCATTTCCTTTTAAATAGAAATTTCTGATGTTTTTTATAAAATCCCCTTGAATTTTTGTACGAGATTCGATACAATATGCAATAGGTTGACGTTTCTTTAACAAACGCCATAATCAACCATTTATTTCATAGGAGGAATTTATCATGGCAGTAAAAGTTGCAATTAATGGATTTGGCCGTATTGGTCGTCTGGCATTCCGTCAGATGTTTGGAGCAGAAGGATTTGAAATCGTTGCTATCAACGACCTTACATCCCCGAAAATGCTTGCTCACTTATTAAAATATGACTCAACTCAGGGAAGATACGCTCTGGCTGACAAAGTAGTAGCAGGAGAAGATTCCATCACAGTTGACGGAAAAGAAATCAAAATCTATGCAAAAGCTAACGCTGCAGAACTTCCTTGGGGAGAAATCGGTGTAGACGTAGTTCTCGAGTGCACAGGTTTCTATACATCCAAAGACAAAGCTCAGGCTCATATCGATGCAGGTGCTAAACACGTTGTTATTTCCGCTCCGGCTGGAAACGACCTTAAGACAATCGTTTACAATGTAAACCACGAAGGACTTACAAACGAAGATAAAATCATCTCCGCTGCATCCTGTACAACAAACTGCCTTGCACCAATGGCTAAGGCTCTTAATGATCTTGCACCGATCAAATCCGGTATCATGTGCACAATCCACGCTTACACAGGCGATCAGATGACACTTGACGGACCGCAGAGAAAAGGCGATCTGAGAAGATCTCGTGCAGCTGCAGTTAACATCGTTCCGAACAGCACAGGTGCTGCAAAAGCAATCGGTCTGGTTATCCCGGAACTGAACGGCAAACTGATCGGATCCGCTCAGCGTGTACCAACCCCAACAGGTTCTACAACAATCCTTACAGCAGTTGTTGAAGGAAACGTTACAAAAGAGCAGATCAACGCAGCTATGAAAGCAGCTTCTAACGAATCCTTCGGATACAACGAAGATGAAATCGTATCCAGCGATATCGTTGGTATGAGATTTGGTTCTCTGTTCGATGCTACTCAGACAATGGTTCTGCCACTTGAGAACGGCACAACAGAAGTACAGGTTGTTTCCTGGTATGACAATGAAAACTCCTACACAAGCCAGATGGTTCGTACAATCAAACACTTTGGAAAACTTCTGAACGCTTAATTAAGTCCATAAGTTAAAGTGTGGAGTGAGTTGTTGCATTTTGCAATGACACAAATAGACTCAGTCAGGGTCCGGTCTGATTTGGACCGGACCCATTTTTTATGAATTTGGAGGAATATTAGCATGGGATTAAACAAAAAATCCGTTGATGATATCAATGTAAAAGGCCAGAAAGTTCTGGTAAGATGTGACTTTAATGTACCTCTGCAGGACGGTAAGATCACAGATGAGAACCGTCTGGTAGCAGCTCTTCCTACAATTAAGAAGCTGATCGCAGATGGCGGAAAGATCATTCTCTGCTCACACCTTGGTAAACCGAAGGGAGAGCCGAAACCGGAATTATCTCTTGCACCTGTTGCAAAACGTCTCACAGAACTTCTTGGACAGGAAGTTAAATTTGTTCCGAGCCCGGTTGTTGTTGATGACACTGTAAGAGCAGCAGTAGCTGAAATGAAAGACGGAGAAGTTATTCTTCTTGAAAACACACGTTACCGTGCAGAAGAAACAAAGAACGGTGATGAATTCAGCAAAGATCTGGCTTCACTTTGCGATGTATTCGTAAACGATGCATTTGGTACTGCTCACAGAGCACACTGCTCCAACGTTGGTGTTACCAAATATGTAGATACAGCAGTAGTTGGATATCTGATGGAAAAAGAAATTGCATTCCTCGGAAATGCTGTAGAAAATCCGGAAAGACCATTCGTAGCTATCCTTGGTGGAGCAAAAGTTTCCAGCAAGATCTCTGTTATCAACAACCTTCTTGACAAAGTTGATACTCTGATCATCGGTGGTGGTATGTCCTACACATTCTCCAAAGCACTTGGTGGACATATCGGAAATTCTCTTTGCGAAGACGATTATCTGCAGTATGCATTAGACATGCTTAAGAAAGCAGAAGAAAAAGGTGTTAAACTTCTTCTTCCAGTTGACAACAGAATCGGAGATGACTTCTCCAACGACTGCAATATCCAGGTTGTAAAACGTGGATGCATTCCGGATGGCTGGGAAGGAATGGACATCGGACCAGAAACAGAGAAACTCTTCTCTGATGCTGTAAAAGATGCTAAGACTGTTGTTTGGAACGGACCGATGGGCTGCTTCGAAATGCCGAACTTCGCTCATGGTACAGAAGAAGTTGCCAAAGCACTTGCTGAGACAGATGCTACAACAATTATTGGTGGCGGTGACTCTGCAGCAGCAGTTAACATCCTTGGTTATGGCGACAAGATGACTCACATCTCTACAGGTGGCGGAGCATCTCTGGAATTCCTGGAAGGAAAGGAACTGCCGGGCGTAGCAGCAGCTAACGATAAATAGAACACTTAATGAGAGCAAGCCAACGGCGCAGTCTCGAATTTAGTGTGAATTTAGTTCGAAGGAACTTAATGAGGACAAGCGTAAGCGCAGACCGAATTTAGTGAATCGAACTTCCTTATAAATAAAAAAGGAGATAATAAAAATGGCAAGAAAGAAAATTATCGCTGGAAACTGGAAAATGAACATGACTCCAAGCGAAGCAGTTAAATTAGTAGAAACTCTGAAACCACTTGTACAGAACGACGAAGTAGACGTAGTATTCGGTGTTCCGGCAATCGACATCGTTCCGGTTGTTGAAGCTTGCAAAGGTACAAACATCGCTGTAGCAGCAGAGAATATGTACTTCGAGGAAAAAGGTGCATACACAGGAGAAATCGCTCCGGCTATGCTCGTAGATGCTGGCGTTAAATACGTTATCCTTGGACATTCCGAAAGAAGAGATTACTTCGGAGAAACAAGTGAAGATGTTAACAAGAAGGTTCTCAAAGCTTTCGAACATGGTATCACACCAATCATGTGCTGTGGAGAATCTCTTGATCAGAGAGAACAGGGCATCACAATGGATTGGATCCGTCAGCAGGTTAAAGTTGGCCTTCAGAATGTAACAGCAGACCAGGCTAAAACTATGGTTATTGCTTACGAACCAATCTGGGCTATCGGAACAGGCAAAACAGCTACAAGCGAACAGGCTCAGGAAATCTGCAAAGGTATCCGTGACTGTGTAGCTGAGATCTACGACACAGATACAGCAGCAGCTATCCGTATCCAGTACGGCGGATCTGTAAATGCAGGAAATGCAGCAGAACTGTTTGCAATGGGTGATATCGATGGTGGACTTGTTGGTGGAGCTTCCCTGAAACCAGATTTCGGAAAGATCGTTAACTACAAATAATTATCAATAAGATGATTTTAAGAGTCAGATACTTCAAACCGACCAGGTAAGAGGTATCTGGCTTCTTTTTTTGTTTCCGGAGACGTACAAATGTCCGCGCTTGACAAAATCTGTTTTATACAATACTATTAAACACAAGTGATAAAATATTCACTGTTCACTTCGTTCACAGTAACTTGGTCAAAATGCATTCCACATCACCTTCGGTGATAGCATTTTGCCCCGTATGTCTCGGGATTTTGCCATATTCATGGAAAAACACCTCGCGGGATATTACCTGTGAACAGTAATATAAGAATAAAGAGATAAGGGACGAGGAGAAAGGAGCCTATTTCAAAATGGATAAAAAAGTCATTCGTGCTGCCCTTCTGGGTTTTGGTACAGTAGGAACAGGTGTATATAAGGTATTACAGAAGCAGAAAGAGGACATGATTCCGAAGCTTGGAAGTCAGATTGAAATTAAGAAGATTCTGGTACGTAATCTGGAAAAAGCCGCTGCAAAGGTTGAAGATCCGGCCGTTCTGACCAACAATTGGGATGAAATCGTAAATGATCCGGAAATTGATATTGTGATTGAGTTGATCGGTGGAATTGAACCGGCAAGAAGCTACATACTGGCAGCATTAAATGCAGGTAAACATGTCGTAACGGCAAATAAAGATCTGATTGCAGTACATGGTAAAGAACTTCTTGATGCAGCAGATGCACATCATGTGGATTTTTTATTTGAAGCAGCTGTAGCAGGTGGAATTCCGATCATTCGTCCATTGAAAGAATGTCTTGCCGGCAATCATATGGCAGAAGTTATGGGTATTGTCAATGGTACAACAAACTTTATTCTTACAAAGATGACCCAGGATGGAATGGAATTCAAAGATGCACTGGCACTTGCAACAGAACTTGGCTATGCAGAAGCCGATCCGACAGCAGATATTGAAGGACTGGATGCAGGAAGAAAAGTGGCAATTCTCGCATCTGTGGCATTTAATTCCAGAGTTGTTTTTGACGATGTTTATATTGAAGGAATTACCAAGATTACAGCAAAAGATATCAAATATGCCAAAGAAATGGGCTGTGACATAAAACTTCTTGGAGTTGCAAAGAATACAGAAGAGGGAATTGAAGCATATGTTTGCCCAATGCTGATTCCAAGCAGTCATCCGCTTGCATCTGTAAATGATTCTTATAATGCTGTATTTGTCAATGGTGATGCAGTAGAAAATGCCATGTTCTATGGTCGTGGCGCAGGTGAGCTTCCGACAGCAAGCGCTGTTGTAGGAGATATTTTTGATATTGCAAGAAATATTAAAGCAAACTGCTGTGCAAGAATCGGATGTACCTGTTATAAAGAACTTCCGGTAAAGAAGATGGCAGATACTTATAATCGTTATTTTATGAGATTGATCGTAGAAGATCGTTGTGGTGTGCTGGCTGAAATGACTGCTGTCTTTGCAAAATATGGAGTCAGCGTAGCACAGATCATTCAGAAAGCTGCCCGTGCAGAAGAAAGTGCCGAAGTTGTTGTCATCACAGCCAAAGTTCGCGAAGGCGATTTCCGTACGGCAATGGAAGATCTGAGTGGAAGAAGCTCAGTACGTAAAGTAAGCAGCATGCTTCGTGTATATGGAGAATAAGATCGTATAGATCAGTGATACCTTAAGTTGCTTTGTGAACGGAGTATATAATTTCGCAAAAGGGGTTGCTTATGGGAAATATTATGGATTACATTAGTTGGAGAGGGGATCTTTCCCTTGAACAGTCACAGTTTAACGAAGTGGACAATTTGATTCTTGCATGTTTTTCATATGTGAATCTGGATGGAATTCCGGCAGTGACAAAACAGAAGGGAATCGGACTGAAAAAACTGATGGAAGAATTTATGAAACTTCATACGATGAAAGAACTGGAGGCGGATAAATCTTTTATCCGCCTGGCTCCGTTTATGATGATGGAAATGGCGAAGTCTGTCAGATTTGGAAAATGTGTGGTAAGAAATTATGTGAATGATATTGTAACGGAAGCTGAGCAGCAGTTTGCTGCAATGGAAATTGTTCTTGAGGACGGAACTTCCTATGTTTCTTTTCGTGGAACGGATGATACGATCATAGGATGGAAAGAAGATTTTAATCTCAGTACAGGTGTAGTTCCGGCACAAAAAAGAGCCATAGAGTATTTGCAGAAAATCTCGGAACATACAGATGGAATGCTCAGAGTCGGAGGACATTCCAAAGGTGGAAACCTTGCGATTTATGGTTCAGTGATGTGCAAAAGTGTTCATGAAAAGATACTTGAAATTTATTCTAATGACGGACCCGGATTTTCCGGAGAATTTCAAGAGCTGCCGGAAACGAAAGAAATGATGCCGAAGATTATTCGCATTATTCCGGAGTATTCTATTATAGGGACGCTTCTGGAACATGAAAAAGAACCGATCATCGTAGCAAGTTCCAGTAAGGGACTTCTCCAGCATGATGGATTTTCCTGGGAGGTGCAGGGACCGGCGCTGGTACGGCGGGACAGTCTGAACAAAACGGCACTCCGATTTATCGAAATTCTGCACAAATGGATCGACGGTATGGATATGGAACAGAAGAGACTTCTGATCGAAGACTTGTTTGCAACATTACAGGCATCCGGTTATGAGAATTTGAGTGAAGTACAGTCTGGAGGACTGAAAAGCCTGGCTGCGATGGTGAAACGTGTGGAAAAATTTGCTCCGGAATCCCGTGGGATGATGCAGGAACTTCTGACGGCAATCTGCGGTGGCTGGCTCGAACAGCTCCAGGCAGATACAAAGGATAAATTATCAGTACTTCCGTTAAGCTTTTCCGATAAAATCCTTGAAAAATTCTAAATTTTTGGTACTATATAATAGGAAATGATACCAGTAAATACTGCTGTAAAATGCAGAAAAAGTATACAGTAAAAGGAGAACATTATGAGTAAGAAACCAACCGTATTAATGATCCTGGATGGTTATGGTCTGAACGACAAACATGAGGGAAATGCAATCTACGAAGCAAAAACTCCTGTTATGGATAAATTAATGGCAGAATATCCATTTGTAAAAGGAAACGCCAGTGGACTGGCAGTAGGCCTTCCGGACGGACAGATGGGTAACTCTGAGGTAGGGCATATGAATATGGGAGCAGGCCGTATCGTATACCAGGAGCTTACCAGAATCACAAAAGAAATCAACGATGGAGATTTCTTCAAAAATGAAGCACTTCTTGCAGCAATGAAAAATGCAAAAGAAAATGATTCCGCAATCCACTTCATGGGACTTCTTTCTGATGGTGGTGTACACAGCCACAACACACATCTCTATGCACTGCTTGAGATGGCAAAGAGAGAAGGACTTAAGAAAGTTTATGTACACTGCTTCCTTGACGGACGTGATACACCGCCGGCATCAGGAAAAGAATTCATCGAACAGCTGGAAGCTAAGATGAAAGAGATCGGAGTTGGTGAGATCGGAGTCGTTTCCGGACGTTACTATGCAATGGACAGAGATAACCGCTGGGATCGTGTAGAGCTTGCATACAAAGCACTGACAGAAGGCGAAGGTGTCAAAGGTACAGACGCTGCAGCAGCAGTTCAGGCTTCCTATGATAATGATAAGACAGATGAATTCGTCCTTCCAACAGTTATTGAGAAAGACGGACAGCCGGTTGCAAAGATCCAGGACAAAGATTCTGTAGTATTCTTTAACTTCCGTCCAGACCGTGCACGTGAGATCACAAGAGCATTCTGTGATGATGAATTCAAAGGCTTCGAAAGAGCTAAAAAACTGGATCTGACTTATGTATGTTTCACAGATTATGATGAAACAATTCAGAACAAACAGGTTGCATTCCACAAAGTTCTTCTTAAGAACACATTCGGTGAATATCTTGCAGCTCATGATATGACACAGGTTCGTATTGCTGAGACAGAAAAATATGCACATGTTACTTTCTTCTTTAACGGTGGAGTAGAAGAACCAAATAAAGGAGAAGACAGAATCCTCGTTAAATCTCCAAAGGTTGCAACTTATGACCTTCAGCCGGAGATGAGCGCACCGGAGGTTTGTGACAAGCTGGTGGATGCGATCAAATCTGATAAATATGATGTGATCATCATCAATTTCGCTAACCCGGATATGGTAGGTCATACTGGTGTACAGGCAGCAGCTGTCAAAGCAATCGAGACAGTTGATGGATGTGTGGGAAGAGCAGTAGAAGCTCTTAAAGAGGTTGATGGACAGATGTTTATCTGCGCTGACCACGGAAATGCAGAACAGCTGATTGATTATGAGACAGGAGAACCATGGACTGCTCATACAACAAATCCGGTTCCGTTCATTCTTGTAAACGCTGATCCGAAATACACTCTGAGAGAGAACGGATGCCTCGCAGATATCATTCCGACTCTGATTCAGCTGATGGGAATGGAACAGCCTGCAGAAATGACAGGTGAAAGTCTTCTGGTTGAGAAATAATTACAATATCAAAATAAACAGAACCTTAAATAAACCTCTGAGTCTTGGGATTCAGGGGTTTGTTACTATAATGATGAAACCCTCGGAAAAAGAATATAAAAAAGCAATAAATTAAGGTGCAAAAATACAGAAGTATGTTATAATGGAAACGTTACAGGAAAAAACAGGATAAATAGATGGTTGTATTCAATTGTTTATATTCAGGGAGTATATTAAATGAGCAACAAAGAAATGAAGGACGAACTTCAGGAAGACACTTCTGGAGTGTCGGATGAGAATACAGGCATTGAAGAAGAAATCAATGCAACCATGGATAAAATCATAGCTCCACCGGAAACGGACGAAGATGAGATGGATGATCTTGGAGATTATGATGATTCTGCAGAGGAAGAACCAGATCCACAGCCGGTAAGACATCATCGCAAATCTGCCAGACCAGGTCCGGTTGTATATGTTCCGGTAGATGATATGGAAATGCCGGATCAGACAACTTCCAGGAAGAAAAAATCCAAAAAAATAAATACGCAAAAGAACAGATCAGCAAAACCAGAGTATCAGAATTCTAAACCTGTGAAGAAACACAAAGGGGCGCGGGTTTTTGGTCTTATTATGTTGATGATCGTAGTTCTTGGCGGGAGTGCTTATGCGGCTGCAAGTTATTATTTTGCGGACAGATTTTTTGAAGGTACGTGGATCAATGGTGTGAACTGTTCTCAGATGACGGCAGCAGAGGTAGAAAATCTTTTCAAACAAAAGTTTGAGAATTATACCATTGAAGTTTCAGCCAGAGATCAGGCACCACAGACGATTTCCGGAGCGGATATCAGTTATCAGTACCTTTCTACAGGAGAAGTTCTGAAGCTTCTGAAACAGCAGAAGCCATATGAATGGATCAAAGGACTCTATGAACAGAAAAGTTATACTGTATCCGAGAATACAGGGTATAACAGAACACAGTTGCAAGAACAGCTTAAGACACTCAGCTGTGCCCAGGCAGAGAATCAGACAGAACCGGAAAATGCATATGTTGCATATCAGAACGGACAGTTTGTGATCGTACCGGAAACCGTGGGAAGTAAACTGAATATCAAAGAAGCATATAAAGTACTGAATGCTGCTGTAGATGCAGGACAGACTTCGGTAAATTTCAGTGATACACCGGAAGCATATGTGAATGCAGAGGTTACACAGGATGATCCGGCACTGCAGTCTGCACTGGAAGCATGCAATAATTATACAAAAGCAAGTATTACCTATACATTTGGCAGTCAGACAACAACTCTGAATGGTGACACGATCAAAGACTGGCTGCAGTTTGATGAGAAAGGTCAGCTGATCTGGGACGATAATTCCTTCCAGCAGCATGTTGCAGATTATGTTGCACAGCTTGCAGCTACTTATGATACGGTCGGTACGGAGCGTGAGTTCCAGACCACAAGTGGCAGAACCGTTTACGTTTCCAGTTCTGTATATGGATGGAAAATCGATCAGGCTGCCGAGGCTGCTCAGCTGAGTCAGGAAATTCAGTCTGGTACACAGACGACCAGAGAGCCTGTTTATTCACAGACGGCCAATTCTTACGGAGTGAATGATCTGGGTGATACTTATATAGAAGTAGATTTAAGTGAACAGCATATGTATTATTATCAAAATGGTTCCGATATCTTTGAGTCAGATTTTGTATCTGGAAACATGAGTTATGCTGATCGTCAGACACATGCAGGTATCTTTACATTGTACTATAAGAAAAGTCCGGATGTACTGAGAGGAACCATGAAAGCAGACGGAACTTATGAATATGAATCAGAGGTACAGTACTGGATGCCATTTGATGGAGGTATTGGATTCCACGATGCGTCATGGAGAGATGAATTCGGCGGTGATATTTATCTTACAGACGGATCTCACGGATGTATCAATCTTCCACCGGATAATGCAGCAGTTCTGTATGATATCATACAGTATGGTGTGCCAATCGTATGCTTTTACTAATATATAATTACAGGAGATAAAAAATGGACAGATCATTTGATTTTATCCTTGCGGGAATAGCATTGATCGTTGGAATCATGCTTCTGACAGGACATGGCGATATTTTTCTGAAGGGTGGAAACACAAAACTTCGCAAAGAAAAGTATGATGAGAAAAAAATGACTAAGGGATCCGGAGTGACATTGATTCTGTTTGGTATCGTGACCTTTATAGATTCCTACACAACAAGTCTTACTGCAAAGATTATTTATATTCTTGCAATTCTTGCGATTCTTGTAGGATTTGTGGTATACCTGAAAAAGAAATGCATCAAGAAATAAATACAAAGATAAAACAAGGCATGGGAGATAAAAATCTTCCGTGCCTGTTTTATTTGAGAAAAGTGCGCCTAGCGGCGCACGTTTCTAACGGGTTAAAGTCCCGAATCCGCCCGGTAGTGGGAAGGATATAGCCGAA
>NZ_CAKRXI010000015.1 GCF_934424005.1 uncultured Blautia sp. | reverse complement strand
CGAGGTCGATAGGGCAGAGGTGGAAGTGTGGTAACACATGGAGCTGACTGCTACTAATAGGGTGAGGGCTTGACCAAAAAGCTGAGACGAGCGGCTGTCGCCGCACGTAGAGTGAGGAATGCTTGCATTCCAGAGCGATAACGTGAGGAGACAGACATTTGCGAAGCAAAAGGCACTGAGCAACGTAGTTGCGAGGTGACCAAGCTCGACGAAAGCGTAAGCGTGGTTAAGATGATTCTTAAATGTCAACATGTATGTGGTTTTGAAGATACGATAAATTGATAAAGAAGGTGACTAGTGATAGTCACATTTTCTTATATAGGGGATTGGTCAAATGGTATGATAGGGGTCTCCAAAACCTTTGGTGGGAGTTCGATTCTCTCATCCCCTGCTCTAAGTAAGTCGGAAATGCTTAAAAATTAGCGTTTCCGGCTTTTCTTTTATATTGCGGAAAAAAGATGTATACTAATGCATATAGAGAAACAAAAGGAGATTAAGAGAAAATGACAGAGGAAATCACATATTATATAAATACAGACTGCATTAATTGTGGATTATGCGTTAAGGTATGTCCGGAGCATTGTATTGATGTATACAAAAAACCGGCATTTATCGATCAGAATAAATGCCGGCATTGTGGTGCCTGTGCAGAAGTCTGTCCGCCAGGTGCGATCAGAGACTGGGATGAATAATTATGTTAAAAGTTTTCAATATATTTGATTACTTTTTCAGTTGTTGCATTTTGATATTTACCTTTCTTCCAGATTACTCCGATGCGTTGCTCGATCGAAGGCATAACAGGAATTCCTACGATATCAGGATGCGCTTCTACAATGGAACGATATAAAAAAGTTCCCATATGACCGGATTTGACCATGTTAATGAGAGTTGTGATCTGACTGGTATTCAGGATGATACGAGGATTTATTCCCACAGCCTTAAATTGTCTGGTCAATGTCATTACCTGTACAGAATCTGTATTAAAAAGAAGCAGTGGCTCATCAGCAAGCATGGTGAGAAGAAGCGTTTTCTGTTCTGCCAGAGGATGATCTGGTGAAACACAGAAAAGCAGATCTTCAGTGTCAATAATGCGAGAATTGCATTTATCAATGGAAGGCTGCTCGGCATTAACAATTGCAATATCAAGCTTTTCTTCCAGAACAAGATCACATGCTTTAATAGAACCATATTCAAATAGGCGAAACTCTACTTCAGGAAAGTTCTCTTTTAAAGATAAATATAATTCAGGCAGATAAATAGTTCCCAACATTGGCGGAATTCCAATTCGGATAGGAGTGATTTTTTTACGGATCTCATGAAATTTCGATTCTACAGAATCTGCGTGTGCAAGCAATTCTTCAGCACTCTTATAAAAGAGTTCTCCCTCAGGAGTAAGCGTCAGTTTATTATTATTTCGAAAAAACAGATTTACTCCAAATTCTTCTTCAAGAGCCTTGATTGCGTTGGAAATCGAAGGCTGGGTCACAAAAAGTTCTTTCGCTGCTTTTGTGATGTTGTGATATCTGGCAGCAACACAAAAGTATTCTAATTGCGTTAATTTCATATAGAAATTCCCCTTTATATCATTTCCTGATAAGATATAACGTTTTTCAGTTCATTAAAATTATTTTCTATAATAGCATGTCAAAAACAATTTCGCAATGAAATCTTATTGAGAATCAAAGTACAATAACTTTTTCCTATGGAACCATATGTTTTTATAAATGTACAATCCAAAAACTGGAAGCTATAATAGCATCATAAACAGTAACGAACGGCCGTATGATTACTGAAAAATACAAAATGAAATAGGAGGATGTAGTAATGAGTCCATCAACAATTACACTGCTGTTTCTTCTCTTCGCGGTAATCATGTTTGTACTTGAAAAGATTCCGCTTGGAGTAACATCCATGATCGTCTGTATTGGTCTGGTAGTAACTGGGGTATTGGATGTTAAAACAGCTTTTGCAGGATTCATCGACAGTAATGTCATCTTGTTTGTAGCCATGTTCATCGTAGGTGGGGCATTGTTTGAGACAGGCATGGCAAACAAGATCGGAGGTATTGTAACAAAATTTGCTAAGACAGAAAGAATGCTGATCATAGCAATTATGGTAATCGTAGGTCTGATGAGTGGCGTTTTATCCAACACAGGTACAGCAGCAGTTCTGATTCCTGTTGTAATCGGTATCGCTGCAAAATCTGGATATAAGAGATCACGTCTTCTGATGCCGCTTGTATTTGCAGCGGCAATGGGAGGTAATCTTTCTCTGATCGGAGCACCGGGAAATCTTATTGCACAGAGTGCACTTCAGGAAATCGATATGAAGTTTGGTTTCTTCGAATATGCTATCGTTGGTTTACCGATTCTGATTGTAGGAATTTTATTCTATGCGACCATCGGATACAAACTTCTTCCAAATCATGATGTCAAAGATGAGGGAGCATTTGATACGGAAAAAGATTTCAGCAATGTTCCGGTGTGGAAACAGTGGTTATCGCTGATCATTCTGGTGTTGACTCTGCTGGCAATGATTTTTGAAGATAAGATTGGTATTAAATTATGTATTTCCGGTGGAATTGGAGCATTGCTTCTGATCCTCACAGGAGTTATCTCTGAGAAAGATGCACTCAAATCCATTGATCTCAAAACAATCTTTCTTTTTGGCGGTACACTTTCTCTTGCAGCTGCATTGCAGGAAACAGGAGCTGGTGAGTTAATTGCCAACAAAGTAATCGGAACACTTGGAGAAAATCCATCTCCATACATACTGACATTTGTAGTATTCATTCTCTGCTGTATCCTGACAAACTTTATGTCAAACACAGCAACAACAGCTCTTATGGTTCCGATCTGTCTGTCTATCGCACAGGGAATGGGAGCTGACCCAAGAGCAGTTCTGATGGCATGTGTGATCGGTGGTTCCTGTGCATATGCAACACCAATCGGAATGCCGGCAAATACAATGGTAGTTGGTGCCGGTGGATATAAATTCATGGATTATGTAAAAGCAGGATTTCCACTCATTATCATTGCAACTGTTGTAAGTATGATCATTCTTCCAATTGCTTTCCCATTCTTCCCGTGAGAATGAGAAATGTGAATGGAATTTGATAATAAAATTTAAAATCAATGATTAACAAATAATATCAACCAGGAGGAAAAACAAATGGGTAAGAAAGAACAGGTAGAGCAGCTTACCACTTATATGGCAAACTTTGTTTCCTATATTGGTAAAGTGCTGCCGGACGACATCAAGGCTAAAATTAACGAACTTGCAGAGAAAGAGGACAGTCCGCTTTCAAAAGTAATCTACCAGACTATGCAGAGAAACCAGGTTCTTGCAAAAGAACTCAACAGACCAAGTTGCCAGGATACAGGTGTATTACAGTTCTGGGTAAAATGCGGAACAAACTTCCCACTCATCGGTGAACTGGAAACACTTCTTAAAGAAGCAGTTGTAAAAGCTACTTTTGAAGCACCTCTTCGTCACAACAGTGTTGAAACATTTGACGAGTATAACACAGGTAAAAACGTGGGAAAAGGAACTCCTACTGTATTCTGGGACATTGTTCCGGACAGTGACAAATGCGAAATCTACACATACATGGCTGGTGGCGGATGTACTCTTCCGGGAAAAGCTATGGTTCTGATGCCGGGTGAAGGATACGAAGGTGTGACAAAATTTGTTATGGATGTTATGACATCTTATGGATTAAATGCATGTCCGCCACTCCTCGTAGGTGTTGGTGTTGCAACATCCGTAGAAACAGCTGCACTTCTTTCCAAGAAAGCTCTTATGAGACCGCTTGGAAGTCACAACGAAAACGAACGTGCTGCATCCATGGAAAAACTGCTTGAAGACGGTATCAATGCTATTGGCCTTGGACCACAGGGTATGGGCGGCAAATATTCCGTAATGGGAGTTCACATCGAAAACACAGCAAGACATCCATCCACCATCGGTGTAGCCGTAAACGTTGGATGCTGGTCCCACAGACGTGGACATATTATCTTTGATAAAGACCTTAACTACACAATCACAACACATTCGGGGGTGACTTTATAATGCTGGAAATGAAAGATGGAAAGAAAATTTTAACAACACCGATCTCAGCAGAAGATCTGAAGGATATCCATGCAGGAGATATCGTATATTTAAATGGAAGTATGACAACCTGTCGTGACGTTGCACACAGACGTCTTGTTGAAGAAGGCCGCGAACTTCCGGTTAATGTAAAAGATGCAGCTATTTTCCATGCTGGCCCGATCATTCGTCCACTGGAGAATGATAAGTTTGAAATGGTATCTGTAGGACCGACAACCAGTATGCGTATGGAAAAATTTGAATATGAATTCGTAAGAGAGACAGGTGTTCGTGTTATCATCGGTAAAGGTGGTATGAAAGAAAACACAGAGCGTGCATGTAAAGAATTTGGAGCAATTCACTGTGTATTTCCAGCTGGAAACGCTGTTGTAGCAGCTACAGAAGTTGAAGAGATCGTAGATGCTCAGTGGAGAGATCTCGGAATGCCGGAGACACTGTGGCACTGCCGTGTCAAAGAATTCGGACCTCTGATCGTATCTATTGATACAGAAGGACGTAACTTATTTGAAGAGAATAAAGTTATCTTCAATCAGAGAAAAGATAAGGCTGTAGAAGAAATCTGCAAGCACGTAAGTTTTATCAAATAATATTATAATTAATATTATCTCGGACAGAGATAAATTCCTCAAAATCAGTTTTTATCCACATACTTAGTTAAAATAAACCAAAATTTTTGCCAAAAATAATGCCATAGCAAAAGCCACACAACAGGATTCACTGCCATGCTCCTGTAATGTGGCTTTTGTTTATGTAATAGGAAATTACTTATTACTTATGTTTCTGTGATACAGTTGATTTTATATGAAATTCAGATCTTTATAAGCCGGATAGCCATAAGCAGATTCTGCATTCTTTACAGCGGCAAGGATTGCTTCAGACATAACATCTGCGGCGAGGGTACCAACCATGTCGCAGTCAGCGGCAATGTTTCCGACAGATAATGCATAAATACTGTCACCATCCGCAGAAGTATGAACCGGACGGATAGAACGTGCATAACCATTGTGAGCCATGCCGGCAATCTTGCAGAGCTGACTTTTGTCAAATCTGGCATTGGTGATGATCGCTCCGATCGTAGTATTACCGACAAACTTGTTATCATGTACTTCATAAGAACTATAAAGTAATTTTGCAGTATCTGCAAATGCACTATGTTCTTCATTAAGCATACCAGCAATGATTCTGCCGGAGTGATGATCATAAATGTCGCCAAGAGCATTCACAGCAACAATGGCACCTACTTTGAGTTCACCAATTTGAACAGCGTAGCTTCCGATACCGGATTTCATGCAATAGTCCATTCCTCTGAATTTACCAACGGTAGCACCGGTTCCGACTCCAAAGCTTCCATCCTGATAATTGTCTGCGTAAGCACCTTTACATGCTTCATAGCCCATTTCTTTGTCCGGGCGTACATGAGCATCTGCTACCGTCAGATCAAAAATATCTGACTGACATACCAGTGGGACTTTGGTAACACCAACGTCAAATCCGATTCCTTTTTCTTCAAGAAACTGCATAACACCTCCTGCAGCATCCAGTCCAAAAGCACTTCCACCTCCAAGAAGAACTGCATGAATGGATTGAGCGGCAGCTAATGGTTTTAAGAGTTCACTTTCACGGGAAGCTGGTCCGCCCCCACGGACATCCAGTCCGGCACACATTCCGGTTTCACTCAAAATAACGGTACATCCTGTTCCGCCTGTGAAATTTTGGGCATTACCGATTCGAATGCCTCCAATATCCTTAATAGAAATAGTTTTCATTGAATTTCTCCTGTTTTTTAAATTATGCTAATGATATCAAATCGCGATTTTGATGTCAAATATGCAAGAATTAAAAAAATTTTCGTCTAACCAAATTCTTTGCAATATACAATTGCATCCTGCTCCTTATGCAGTTATAATGAATCTCAGAACTTCTTAAAAAGAAGATTAATGGGGAAAACTGGAGAGGGAAAATATGGATTATCAACAGATTATTACCTTTATAATGGAAATGATCGGAACGATTGCATTTGCAGCATCAGGAGCAATGGTGGCGGTAGATCGTGCAATGGATATTTTTGGAGTGATCGTACTGGGGGTGACAACGGCAGTGGGTGGAGGTGCAGTTAGAGATGTGATATTAGGAATTGTTCCACCGGCAATGTTTCAGAGGCCAATTTATACTATTGTAGCCACACTTACCGCCTGTATCGTGTTTCTGATACTTTATTTAAAAAAAGAATTTCTGCAGGGACATAACCGTGAAACATACGACAAGATCATGCTGGTTATGGACTCAATCGGCCTTGGAATTTTTACTGTAGTAGGAGTGAATACAGGAATTTCACATGGATATGTGGATTACATGTTTCTGCTGGTGTTTCTGGGAACGATTACCGGGGTTGGCGGTGGATTACTGCGAGATATTATGGCCGGAGTACCTCCGTATATTCTGGTGAGACATATCTATGCCTGTGCTTCAATCGTGGGAGCAATCGTCTGTGTGGTGCTGTATCGGAATTTTGGTGCAGTGGTGTCAATGGTAGGAGCGTCAGCAGTAGTCATATTGATCAGATATCTTGCGGCACATTACAGATGGAATCTTCCGAAGCTTACCCGAGAAGAATAGTAAAGAAAAAATAAGATCATAAACATAGAAAAACAGCCCTTCAGTTGAAGAGCTGTTTTTCAGTGCTAAAAAGGGGAATCAATATATTTTTTACCGAGAGATCATTCAAGAGGCTGTGTGTCCTGAAGTGCCTCGAATCCTTCTTCACCGGTACGGATCTTAACAACATTTTCGATATCATATACGAATACCTTGCCGTCACCATACTGGCCGGTATGAAGAACTTTTTTAGCAGTGTCAATAACTGTTTTGACTGGTACCAGACTGACAACAATCTCAATCTTAATCTTTGGCAGCAGGTTCATATCCATTTCAACACCACGGTAGTAGGAGCGGGCACCTTTCTGTACACCACATCCCATAACATTTGTAATAGTGATACCGGTAACACCGATTTCGTTCATTGCATGCATGAATTCTTCAAGTTTGCTCTGACGTGTGATGATAACAACTTTTGTCAGTTTATGTACGCCTTCTCTTGGAAGTTCAGGAATGGTGTCAGCAACTTCAGCAGGTGCAACATTTGCGGAAGTATTTGAAGAAACAGATTTTTTGGTAACACCCATAGGTGCCGGAACTGTCATTGTATCATGTACAACAAATCCATCGTAAGCACTTGTAAGACCGTGTTCTTTGGAATCAAGACCTTCGATTTCTTCTTCAGCAGTTACACGGAGACCAACAGTATGTTTGATCGCCTGGAAGATGATGGTCATAGTTACAGCAACCCATGCGATTGTAATGATCATACCGATAAACTGAACACCGAAGCCATGGAATCCACCGCCAACAAGAAGACCTTTCCATTCTGTGCCTGTACCATCTGAGAAAAGACCAACAGCGAGAGTTCCGAATGCACCATTTAAACCATGTACACCAACAGCACCAACCGGGTCATCGACTTTAAGCACTTTGTCAATAAATTCAATACCGAATACAACTACAAAACCAGAGATGATACCAATGATAGCAGCAGATGTAGGTGAAACAGTATCACAACCTGCTGTGATAGCTACAAGACCTGCAAGAGATCCGTTCAGTGACATAGAAACATCTGGTTTTTTGTATCTTATCCATGTGATGATAAGAACAGTAACTGTAGCAACAGCAGCTGCAAGGTTGGTAGTTACAAAAATCTTACCTGCTGTTACGATTGCATCACCTTCCATGCTTACAGTAGATGCACCGTTAAATCCGAACCAGCAGAACCAGAGGATGAATACACCTAAAGCACCGATGGTAAGGTTGTGTCCAGGAATAGCTTTTGATTTACCGCTCTTGGAATATTTTCCAATACGAGGTCCAAGGATGATGGCACCGATAAAGGCTGCAACACCACCAACCATATGTACGGCACAGGAACCAGCAAAATCATGAAATCCCATCTGGCTGATAAAACCGCCGCCCCAGATCCAGTGACCGGATACAGGGTAAACAATCAGGCTGATCAGGAAGCTGTAGATACAGTAGGAAGAAAACTTAGTACGTTCAGCCATTGCTCCTGAGACGATTGTTGCTGAAGTTGCACAGAACACTGTCTGGAAGATCAGGAATGCCCAGAACGGAACACCGTCAGGAAGCATTGCGGAACCATAGTTTGCTTCAGTGGCAATACCACCAATCTTTCCAAAGAATCCGTTTCCGGCTCCAAACATGATACCAAATCCGACAATCCAGAAGGTAGGAGTACCAATACAGAAGTCCATAAGGTTTTTCATAATGATGTTACCTGCATTTTTTGCTCTGGTAAAGCCAGTCTCTACCATAGCGAAGCCTGCCTGCATAAAGAAGACAAGCGCGGCACCTAAAAGTACCCAGATTGTGTTTACTGATGAATAGTCCATAAAGTTACCTCTCTTTCCCTTAAAAGTTTAACAGTTTAATAGTTCCTCAAAATAAAACTGAAAAGGCACGGGAATGATGAAAAATCATTCTCGCGCCTTTACGAATCAAATATATATGTAAAACAGGGGATGTCTTGTATCGTGTGATTAATGGATGAGGAAATCGATAATGAATTATGAAGTAGTTCATGTTCATAATGACATCCCCCGGTTTTACCATTGTGAAATTATCAATGTACTCTCTTATTCTCAGTCGGAGATGGAGAATAACAGTTTGCCATAGGTTGGATATGGAAGAATAGAATCCGGAATGAGCGCTTCAGCTGCATCCGCAGAAACACGAACTTTTTCCATATCGGTGAGAACAACGCTCTGGTAGAGCTTTGCACTCTTGAGAAGATCTTTGCCAACTTCATATTCGGCCATTGCAGTATCTGCTTTCAGTGTTTCCAGATCTTTGGTCATTGTTTCGGCAAGCTCAGTCAGTCTGGAAAGAAGAGATGCTTCTGTGGATACAGAGATATCCGGAACAACAGATTTCTTGAGAGACGCTGTCTGAGCAAGTTTTTCCATATATGTAGTAATACTTGGAAGAAGATCTTTCTGAATGATCTCAACCAGTGTATTTGCTTCAATGTGAAGAGTTTTTACATAGTTTTCCAGTTTGATCTCATAACGGGAATGCAGCTCTGCATCTGTGAAAATATGATGGTTTGTAAGAAGTCTTTCATTCTTTTCATCGATGAAGTGCGGCAGTGCATCCGGTGTGGATACCAGATTATAAAGACCACGTTTTTCTGCTTCTTCCAGCCATTCATCGGTATAACCGTTTCCATTGAAGATAACACGTTTGTGGTCGATGATTGTCTGTTTCAGTAATTCATGTATGGCAGATTCCATTTCATCTGCAGGAACATCTTTCAGTTTCTCATAGAACTGACGCAGAACTTCTGCAACAGCAGTGTTGAGAATAATGTTCGGATTTGCAACAGAGGAAGAAGATCCAAGCATACGGAATTCGAATTTGTTTCCTGTGAATGCAAACGGAGAAGTACGGTTTCTGTCCGTATTATCTTTTACAAAGTGTGGAAGTACTTTTGCACCGATATCCATCTGAACAGCACCGTGTCCTGCGAAGAATTCATCGTTTTCGATTGCTTTGAGGACTTCTGTCAGTTCATCTCCAAGGAAGATAGAAACAACTGCCGGCGGAGCTTCGTTAGCACCAAGACGATGGTCGTTTCCTGCACTTGCAACGGAAATACGGAGCAGATCTGCATAATCATCAACTGCTTTAATAACAGCTACAAGAAATACCAGGAACTGAGTATTTTCAGCAGGTGTTTTGCCAGGATCAAGAAGGTTGACGCCGGTATCTGTACTCATGGACCAGTTATTGTGTTTACCACTTCCGTTGATACCTTCAAATGGTTTTTCATGAAGCAGGCATACCATATTATGCTTGGCAGCAACTTTTTTCATGATTTCCATTGTCAGCTGGTTATGATCGACTGCAACGTTTGTTGTATCGAATACCGGAGCCAGCTCATGCTGAGCAGGAGCAACTTCATTATGTTTTGTTTTGGCCGGAATTCCAAGTTTCCAGAGCTCTTCATCAAGATCGTGCATATAAGCAGATACACGAGGCTTCAGAGTTCCGAAATAATGATCTTCCATTTCCTGACCTTTTGGAGCCGGAGCACCGATCAGTGTACGTCCACAGAAAATCAGGTCTTTTCTCTTATTATAAAGATCTTTGTCTACCAGGAAGTATTCCTGTTCAGGACCTACGGTTGTGTTGATGTGTTTAACTTCGGTATTTCCGAGAAGACGAAGAATTTTCACTGCTTCTTTATTCAGAGTATCCATGGAACGAAGAAGAGGTGTCTTCTTATCCAGTGCCTCGCCGCTGTAAGAACAGAATGCTGTCGGGATGTAAAGTGTACGGTCTTTAATAAATGCCGGTGAAGTAGGATCCCAGGCTGTATAACCTCTTGCTTCAAATGTAGCACGAAGACCGCCTGACGGAAAACTGGAAGCATCCGGTTCACCTTTTACAAGTTCTTTGCCGGAGAAATCCATGATCACCTGTCCATCTACTGTAGGGGAAATGAAACTGTCATGTTTTTCTGCTGTAAAGTTAGTCATTGGCTGAAACCAGTGAGTATAATGAGTAGCACCATGTTCCAGTGCCCATTCTTTCATGGCAACTGCTACGGAGTTGGCAACATCAAGTTCAAGATGAGTGCCGTTCTCGATTGTTTTTTTCAGCGCTTTGTACATATCTTTTGGTAATTTCTCACGCATGATCTTGTCATTAAAAACAAGACTGCCGTAAAGTTCAGGAATGCTCTGTGCCATAATTAAAATCTCCTTTCGATTCCATTAATCTTATTATCCTCAGATAAACAAAAAAGGCGCCTTGGAATTTAATCCAAAGCGCCGTTGCTTATGTGATGTAGTATACACAAAAAAATCAGGATGTCAATAATTTTTGTGAAAAAAATTTCAAATTTTTTGTTTGGGTAAATGAATTTATTTGTATGGATTTTTGAAGGGACAAGGGTTGACAAAAGTCGATCTTCTATTATAATTTCAGATAGATTCACAGGTGAAATTCACATTGATAAACATTGATAATGGGAGGAAATTCTGATGGCAGGAATTAAGGAAGCCTGTGGTGTATTTGGTATTTATGATCTGGATGGAGGAAATGTTGTTCCATCCATTTATTATGGCCTTACATCACTTCAGCATCGTGGACAGGAGTCTTGCGGACTTGCAGTTTCCAGAACAGACGGAGAGCGTGGCAACGTCCAGTTTCATAAGAATCTGGGACTGGTAAGTGAAGTTCTCAGGGAAGATACCATACGGAATATGGAAGGTGATCTCGGAATCGGACATGTACGTTATTCTACGACAGGCGCATCTGTGGCAGAAAATGCACAGCCTCTGGTATTGTCCTATATTAAAGGGACGCTTGCACTGGCACATAACGGAAATCTGATCAATACCCCGGAACTGAAATGGGAACTGATTCAGAATGGAGCGATTTTCCATACAACGACTGATTCAGAAGTCATTGCTTTTCATGTAGCACGTGAGCGAGTACACTCCAAAACAGTAGAAGAGGCTGTTCTCAAAACTGCCCGTAAGCTGAAAGGCGGTTATGCTCTTGTGATCATGAGTCCGAGAAAATTGATTGGTGTCAGGGATCCGCTTGGACTGAAACCATTGTGTCTTGGAAAACGCGATAATACTTATGTACTTGCATCTGAGAGCTGTGCACTTACCTCTGTGGGAGCTGAGTTTATAAGAGATATTGAGCCAGGAGAGATGATTACGATCTCCAGAAATGGTATTGAGTCTAATAAAGAATTGAGTACCGGTAAACATGCCCATTGTGTATTCGAATATATTTATTTCGCAAGACTGGACAGTATGATGGATGGAGTGAAGATTTATGATGCTCGTATCCGAGGCGGTAAATCACTTGCAAAATCCTATCCGGTAGAGGCTGATCTTGTTACCGGTGTGCCGGAATCTGGTATCCCGGCAGCAAAGGGATATTCGGAAGAATCGGGTATACCGTTTGGCTTTGCTTTTTATAAGAACAGCTATATTGGAAGAACATTTATCAAACCAACGCAGAAAGAACGAGAGTCAAGTGTACATTTGAAACTCAGTGTTCTTGATTCTGCGGTCAAAGGCAAACGAATCGTTCTGGTGGATGATTCCATTGTCCGTGGAACAACGATTGCAAACCTTATCCGTATGCTTAAAAAAGCAGGTGCACTGGAGGTACATGTACGGATCAGTTCTCCGCCGTTCCTGCATCCATGCTATTTTGGAACAGATGTACCATCTAATGATCAGCTGATTGCCAGCAATCACAGTACACAGGAAATCTGTGAGATGATCGGAGCAGATTCTCTTGGATATATGCAGAGTGATTACCTGGAGGGAATGGCAGGTCACCTTCCATTATGTAAAGCCTGCTTTGATGGTAAATATCCGATGGATGTGGAAGCAGAACTGAACAAAAAAATTGACTGCGGATGTTGAAAATTATAGAAATTACATATTTACAAACGAAAAAAAATAAGGTATAGTAAAGTTCATATTTTAAGATCTTATCTGACAAAGGCGTCAGAAGCGATAGAGGGAATTGCCCCTTTGTCTGCTTCTGGCGCCTTTTGTTTAAGATATAAAATGGAGGAGGAAATCGATAATGGCAGTAAAATACGTTTTTGTTACAGGTGGTGTTGTATCCGGCCTTGGTAAAGGAATCACAGCAGCTTCCCTTGGAAGACTTCTGAAAGCACGTGGATATCAGGTAACAATGCAGAAGTTTGATCCTTATATCAATATTGACCCGGGTACCATGAATCCGATCCAGCATGGAGAGGTTTTTGTCACAGATGATGGTACAGAGACAGATCTGGATCTTGGACATTATGAGAGATTTATTGATGAGAGCCTTGATAAAAACTCGAATGTAACGACTGGAAAGGTCTACTGGTCTGTATTACAGAAAGAACGTCATGGAGACTTTGGCGGAGGTACTGTGCAGGTCATCCCTCACATCACCAATGAGATAAAGAGCCGCTTCTACAGAGCGAAGGAACAGGATGAAGAAAAGATTGCGATCATTGAGGTTGGTGGAACTGTTGGCGATATTGAAAGTCAGCCGTTTCTTGAGTCTATTCGTCAGTTCCAGCATGATGTGGGACATGACAACGCGATTCTGATTCATGTAACACTGATTCCTTATTTGAAAGCATCTGAAGAGATGAAGACAAAACCGACCCAGGCCAGTGTAAAAGAACTTCAGGGAATGGGAATTCAGCCGGATGTTCTGGTATGCAGAAGTGAGCATCCACTGACTGATGAAATCAAAGGAAAGATTGCACTATTCTGTAATGTACCGGTCAGCCATGTGCTGCAGAATCTTGATGTAGAATATCTTTATGAAGCACCTCTTGCCATGGAGCGTGAAAAACTGGCAGATGTGGTGCTGGAATCTTTAAGACTGGAGAACCGTAAACCGGATCTTACCGAATGGACGCAGATGGTCAATGACCTGCGCAATCCGGAAAGCACTGTAAATATTGCCATGGTAGGAAAATATACACAGCTTCACGATGCATATCTGAGTGTTGTGGAAGCATTGAAACATGGTGGGATTTCATGCAAAGCAAAGGTAGAGATCACATGGATCGATTCTGAAGAACTGAATGAAAAGAATCTGGATCAGATGCTTCATAAAGTAGACGGTATTCTGGTTCCGGGTGGATTTGGAAACAGAGGTACCGAAGGTATGATCCTGGCAGCACAGTATGCCCGTGTACACAAGATTCCATATCTTGGAATCTGCCTTGGCATGCAGATGGCAATTGTTGAATTCGCAAGACATGTTCTGGGATATGAAGATGCGAACAGTATAGAACTGGATCCTGCAACCAAACATCCGGTAATTGCACTGATGCCGGATCAGGAGAGCGTAGAAGATCTGGGCGGTACGTTGAGACTTGGAAGTTATCCGTGTGTATTGGCTGACAGTTCCAGAGCACTTGAACTTTTTGGAAAGAAAGAAATTCAGGAACGTCACAGACATCGTTATGAGGTAAACAATGCATATCGAGAAGAACTTGCAGCGAAAGGAATGACGATTGCAGGAACTTCACCGGACGGACATATCGTAGAGATGATAGAGATTAAAGATCATCCATTTTATGAAGGAACACAGGGACATCCGGAATTTAAATCAAGACCGAACCATGCACACCCACTGTTCCGTGGATTTGTAAAAGCCGCAGATGAATATGCAAAGCTGAAACTGAGCCGACAGGCACAAAATTAGGAATAAAAAATAAAAGGAGTGAGACAGGATGAGAAAAAGTTTTGTTTCATTCCTGTCACAGATAGAAAGGATAAATGACCATGCAGGAAGTAAGGAGAGAAGATCAGGGACTGTACCGTCGCGAATTCGAGCATGATAACTGCGGCATCGGTGCGGTTGTAAATATAAAAGGTAAAAAGACCCATGATACGGTTGCCAATGCGCTTAGAATCGTAGAACATCTGGAGCACCGTGCAGGTAAAGATGCAGAAGGTAAGACCGGTGACGGTGTCGGAATCCTTCTGCAGATCTCACATAAATTTTTCAAAAAAGCCTGTAAGAAAGAGGGCTTTGATATTGGTGGAGAAAGAGAATATGGTATTGCACAGTTCTTTTTCCCACAGCATGAGATCAAACGTGCACAGGCAAAGAAAATGTTCGAGATCATTGTGGAAAAAGAAGGTCTGGAACTTCTTGGCTGGAGAACTGTTCCGGTAATCCCGGAGGTGCTTGGACATAAAGCCAGAGAATGTATGCCTTACATTATGCAGGCATTTATCAAAAAACCGGAAGAGGTAGAAAAAGGACTTCCGTTTGACCGTATGCTCTATATTGCACGTCGTGAGTTTGAACAGAGTAACGACAATACTTATGTAGTATCTATGAGCAGCCGTACGATCGTATACAAAGGTATGTTCCTGGTAGGACAGCTGAGAACATTCTTTGCTGATCTTCAGAACCCTGATTATGAATCAGCAATTGCGATGGTTCATTCGAGATTCAGTACGAATACAAATCCGAGCTGGGAGAGAGCTCATCCGAACCGTTTTATGGTTCACAATGGTGAGATCAATACAATCCGTGGAAATGCAGATAAGATGCTTGCCAGAGAAGAAAATATGGAATCTCCATATCTGAAGGGACAGCTTCATAAGGTTCTTCCGGTCATTGACCGTAAGGGATCTGACTCAGCTATGCTTGACAATACTCTGGAATTCCTTGTAATGAGTGGAATGGAACTCCCACTTGCAGTGATGATCACTATTCCGGAACCGTGGGCTAACAATGATACAATCTCACAGGATAAGAGAGATTTTTATCAGTATTATGCGACTATGATGGAGCCATGGGATGGACCGGCGTCTATTCTTTTCTCTGATGGTGATGTCATGGGAGCTGTACTTGACCGTAATGGTCTGCGTCCGTCAAGATATTATATCACCTCTGACGGCTACATGATCCTGTCTTCAGAAGTTGGTGTTATGCCAATCCCAGAAGAGAAGATTGTTCTGAAAGAGAGACTTCATCCTGGAAAAATGCTTCTGGTAGATACCGTTGCAGGTAAGGTAGTGGATGATGATGAACTTAAAGAAAAATATGCAGCTATGCAGCCGTATGGAGAATGGCTGAACAGCAATCTGGTTAAACTGAAAGATATCAAAATTCCGAATGTACGTATGGAAGAATATACACCGGAGCAGCGTGCACGTCTGCAGAAAGCATTTGGATATACCTATGAACAGTACCGTACTTCAATCAGAAATATGGCCTTAAATGGTGCAGAAAGTATCGGTGCCATGGGTGTAGATACTCCTCTGGCAGTTCTTTCTGATCAGCATCGTCCGTTGTTTGACTATTTCAAACAGCTTTTTGCACAGGTTACAAACCCGCCAATTGATGCAATTCGTGAAGAAATTGTTACCTCTACCAGTGTATATGTTGGAAAAGACGGAAATTTACTTGTGCAGCAGCCTGAAAACTGTCATGTGCTGAAGATCGTGCATCCGATCCTTACAAATACAGATATGCTCAAGATCAAAAACATGAATCACGAAGGCTTTAAAGTTGCAGTTGTTTCTACCCTTTATTATAAGAGTACAAAGCTTGAGAGAGCAATCGATCGTCTTTTTGTTGAAGTTGATAAAGCATATCGTGATGGTGCAAACATCCTTGTACTTTCAGACCGTGGAGTAGACGAAAATCATATGCCGATTCCGTCACTGCTGGCTGTTTCCGCAGTACATCAGCATCTTGTAAAAACGAAAAAAAGTACTTCACTCGCAATTATTCTGGAATCGGGAGAGCCAAGAGAGGTACATCATTTTGCAACACTTCTTGGTTATGGAGCAAGTGCAATCAATCCGTATCTTGCACTTGAGACGATACGTGAACTGATTGATAATCGTATGCTTGATAAAGATTACTATGCTGCTGTAGAAGATTATAATCATGCAGTCTTAAGTGGTATTGTAAAGATTGCATCTAAAATGGGTATCTCAACGATCCAGTCTTATCAGGGTTCACAGATATTTGAGGCAATCGGTGTTTCTCAGGATGTGATCGATAAGTACTTTACAGGTACTGTAAGCCGTGTAGGTGGAATTACTCTGGAAGATATTGAAGATAATGTTGAAAAACTGCATTCAGAAGCATTTGATCCGCTTGGTCTTGATAATGATCTTACTCTTGACAGTGTCGGTGCACATAAGATGAGAAGCCAGGGTGAAGAGCATAAGTACAATCCACAGACAATTCATCTGCTTCAGGAATCTACCTGGACAGGCAGCTATGATCTGTTTAAACAGTATACAGCGCTGGTAGACAAAGAAAGTCATGGAGCTCTTCGTGGACTTCTGGAATTTAATTATCCGGAAAATGCTATTCCGATCGAAGAGGTTGAGAGTGTTGACGAGATCGTTAAAAGATTTAAGACAGGAGCTATGTCTTATGGATCTATTTCACAGGAAGCACATGAGACACTTGCAATTGCAATGAACCATCTGCATGGAAAATCCAATACAGGTGAAGGTGGTGAAAGTGCTGAACGTATTGCATCTGCCGGCAGTAAAGACGATCGTTGTTCTGCAATCAAACAGGTAGCGAGCGGACGATTTGGAGTAACAAGCCGTTATCTGGTATCAGCAAGAGAAATCCAGATCAAGATGGCTCAGGGTGCAAAACCAGGTGAAGGTGGACATCTTCCGGCTAAAAAAGTATATCCGTGGATTGCAAAGACACGTCATTCAACACCGGGGGTATCACTGATCTCCCCACCGCCGCACCATGATATTTATTCAATCGAGGATCTGGCTCAGCTGATCTATGACCTGAAAAACTCTAATGTTTATGCAGACATTTCAGTAAAGCTTGTATCTGAGGCAGGTGTTGGTACAGTCGCAGCAGGTGTTGCGAAAGCCGGTGCACAGACAGTTCTGATCTCCGGTTATGACGGAGGAACAGGAGCAGCTCCGCGAAGCTCCATCCACAATGCAGGACTTCCATGGGAGCTTGGACTGGCAGAAACTCATCAGACATTGATCATGAACGGACTGCGAAACCGTGTACGAATCGAGACAGATGGAAAGCTTATGAGTGGACGTGATGTAGTGATCGCAGCTCTTCTCGGAGCAGAGGAATTTGGATTTGCCACCGCTCCGCTTGTAACTATGGGCTGTGTAATGATGCGTGTATGTAATCTGGATACATGTCCGGTCGGTGTGGCAACACAGAATCCAGAGCTTCGTAAACGTTTCCGTGGTAAACCTGAATACGTAGAGAACTTTATGAGATTTATTGCTCAGGAAATGCGAGAATACATGGCACGTCTTGGCGTTCGTACTGTTGATGAAATGGTTGGACATACTGAGCTTCTTAAACAGTCTGCAGAAGCAGTTGCAGCAGAACCACATAAAGGCAAACTGGACCTCAGTGCAATTCTGAATAACCCATATGCAGGAAACGGACAGAAGGTTACTTTTGATCCGAAGGCTGTTTATAACTTCGAACTGGAAAAGACTCTGGATGAGAAAGTCCTTCTCAAAAAATGTGCGAGAGCAATATCTAAGGCTGAGCATGTAGAACTGGATGTGGATGTCACTAATACTGACCGTACATTTGGTACGATCCTCGGTGCTGAGATCACCAGACAGACAGGAACAGGACTTCCGGATGATACAATTGTGATCAATTGCCACGGAGCAGGCGGACAGAGCTTTGGTGCATTTATTCCTAAGGGACTTACCTTGAATCTTACTGGTGACAGTAATGATTATTTTGGTAAAGGTCTGTCAGGTGGTAAGCTGATCGTGAAAGTACCTGAAAAAGCAGCTTATAAACCAGAAGAGAATATCATCATTGGAAACGTTGCCCTTTATGGTGCTACCAGCGGTTATGCTTTTATCAACGGTGTTGCAGGAGAACGTTTTGCAGTTCGTAACTCTGGTGCATATGCAGTTGTCGAAGGTGTTGGTGAACATGGCTGTGAATATATGACAGGTGGCCGTGTTGTAGTCCTTGGACGAACCGGAAAGAACTTTGCAGCAGGTATGAGCGGTGGTATTGCATACGTGCTGGATGTGGATAACAAACTGTATAAGAATATTAATAAAGCAATGATCTCTATTGAAAAAGTAGAGAATAAATATGATAAAAAAGAACTTCGTGATCTGATCGAAGCCCATGTTGCGGCTACCGGTTCTAAACTGGGAACAAAAGTACTTGATGACTTTGACTATTATCTGCCGCACTTTAAGAAACTTATTCCAAATGAATATAAGAAGATGATCACACTCAGCGCCAAACTGGAAGAAAAAGGACTGACAAGTGAGCAGGCGCAGATGGAAGCATTTTACGAAAGCATTGGAGCAAAGCATTAAGGAGGATGAGGAAACATGGGAAAGCCAACAGGATTTTTAGAGTATAAAAGAGAGACAGCCAGAGTGCTGCCGCCAAAGGTCCGGATTGCCAACTTCAATGAGTTCCGGACTCCTCTCAGCAAAGAAAAACAGAAAACACAGGGGGCGCGCTGCATGGCCTGCGGCGTACCTTTCTGCCAGTCAGGTATGATGCTTAATGGAATGGCTTCCGGCTGTCCACTGCATAACCTCGTACCGGAAACAAATGATCTGGTATATACAGGAAACTGGAAACAGGCATATTTAAGACTTTCCAAGACACATAGTTTTCCGGAGTTTACTTCCAGAGTGTGTCCGGCTCTTTGTGAGGCGGCATGTACCTGTAATCTGGACAGTGAGCCGGTATCTACAAAAGAAAATGAAAGAGCAATCATTGAAACTGCGTGGCAGGAAGGATGGGTAAAACCACAGATTCCACGCGTTCGTACAGGAAAGACAATCGCAGTAGTCGGAAGTGGTCCATCCGGTCTGGCAGCGGCACAGCAACTGAACCGAAGAGGACACAGTGTTACAGTTTATGAAAGAAGTGACAGACCTGGCGGACTTCTCCGTTACGGTATTCCGAATATGAAACTGGAAAAATCTGTCGTAGACAGAAGAATTCATCTGATGGAAGAAGAAGGTGTGAAATTTGTTCTGAATACCAATGTCGGAAAAGATACCACTGCGGAAGAACTTCTTAAGAAATATGACCGCGTGATCCTTGCATGTGGAGCATCTAATCCGAGAGACATCAAAGTTCCGGGACGAGAAGCAAAAGGTATTTACTTTGCTGTAGATTTTCTTGGAAAAGTCACCAAGACACTTTTGGATTCCAATTTTGAAAAAACGCCATATGAACTTGCAAAAGATAAACATGTACTTGTGATCGGTGGTGGCGATACCGGTAATGACTGTGTTGGAACAAGTATCCGCCTGGGAGCAAAATCTGTTACACAGCTTGAAATGATGCCGAAGCCGCCGGTAGAACGTGCAGCGAATAATCCATGGCCTGAGTGGCCGAGAATCCTCAAAACGGACTATGGCCAGGAAGAGGCAATTGCAGTGTTTGGCCATGATCCGCGTGTATATCAGACAACGGTTACGGAGTTTATTGCAGATAAGAAAGGAAATGTCTGCAAGGCGAAGATCGTTAAACTAAAAAGTCAGAAAGATGAAAAGACAGGAAGAATGATGATGGTTCCGGTAGAAGGAACGGAAGAAGTCATTCCGGCAGATGTGGTTCTGATCGCAGCTGGATTTCTGGGAAGCCAAAAGTATGTAACAGATGCATTTAAAGTAGCACTTACCGGACGGACAAACGTTGAAACAAAACCAGAAGCTTATGAAACTTCTGTACCAAGAGTCTTCACGGCAGGCGATATGCACCGGGGACAGTCGCTGGTTGTATGGGCAATCCGTGAGGGCCGTGAGGCAGCAAGAGCTGTTGATGAGTCCCTGATGGGATATACAAATCTGTAAAAAGAGAGTTGACAAAGATCATGCAGGTTGCTATAATACCTGCATGAACAAGGGCGTTCTTTTGGAGGGTAACCCTCCGAAAGTGCGCCCCTTTTTTATTTATTTTTAAATTATAAGGAGAGAATGTTATGGGGAATTATACCAGAGAGGAAATATTACAGATGGTTGAGGATGAAGACGTAGAATTTATCCGTCTTCAGTTTACCGATATGTTTGGGGCAATCAAAAATATCGCTGTAACCGCTCGGGAACTTCCCCGGGCGTTGAATAATCAGTGTGTGATAGATGGAGAACAGATTGCAGGAACCTCCGGATTAAAAGATGCAGATCTGTATCTCAGACCTGTACTTGATACATTTGCAATCCTGCCGTGGCGTCCACAGCAGGGAAAAGTGGCACGAATGATCTGTGATCTGTATTTTCCTGATGGAACGCCATACAAAAACAGTCCAAGATATATTCTGGAAAATGTTGCCGGAAAAGCGCAGGCTGAGGGCTATACCTGCTACATTGATCCGGAATGTGAATTTTTCCTGTTCCATACAGAAGATAATGGAAATCCAACAACGGTGACACACGAGCAGGCCGGATATCTGGATATCAGTCCGCTGGATCTTGGAGAAAATGCAAGAAGAGATATGGTGCTTACATTGGAAGATATGGGAATGGAAGTTGAATCCTCTCATCATGAGGCAGCACCAGCTCAGCATGAAATTGATTTTCGTTATGGCGAGATCCGTAAGATTGCGGACTGCATTACTACTTTTAAGATGGCTGTTCGTATTGTGGCAAAGAGACATGGCCTTCATGCGACATTTATGCCGAAACCAAAGGCAGAAGTAAATGGATCAGGAATGCATATTCAGTTTTCGCTGATTAAAGACGGAAAGAATGTGTTTGAGAGTCAGTCAAATCATGGAGAACTCAGCCAGGAGGCTTACTATTTTATTGGAGGCCTGCTTGCACACAGTAAGGAAATGGCACTGATCACGAATCCGATCGTTAATTCATACAAACGACTTGTTCCAGGATATGATGCTCCGACAGAACTTACCTGGACAGAGAATAATCAGAATTCACTTGTTCGCATTCCGGTTACCAGAGGCGAAGGAATCAGAGTAGAACTTCGAAGTCCTGATACTTCCGCGAATCCGTATGTTGTTCTGGCAATCTGCCTGGCAGCAGGTCTGGATGGAATCAAAAACAAGATCACGCCGACGAAATCATCAAACCTTGCAATGCAGGGACAACAGGCGGAGCATCTTCCGTCAACGCTGAAAGAGGCAATTGACTATTTTGAGGAAAGTACATGGGTAAAGGACGTGCTGGGAGAAGAGTTCTGCAAACAGTATGTTGCAGCCAAGAAAAATGAATGGCTGCGATATATACAGCAGGTAACTGACTGGGAAATTGCAGAATATCTGTATCGCCTGTAAGCATGTGCCTTGTAGGAGAAATGTATGAGGTCTGAAGGAGGAGAGACACTGGTATGAGCAGCATTGTTATTGCATTACCCAAAATAGAAGATGCCAGAAAAATCCGCAGTGTTCTGGAACGCCACGGATTAGCGGTAGCCTCTGTATGCAGTACTGCATCGAATGCTCTTTCCAGCGCATCTGAATTAGGAAATGGTGTTTTGATCTGTGGGCATCGTCTTCCTGATATGAATTATCTGGATCTGTCAGAGTGTATGCCAAAAGATTTTGAAATGTTGCTTCTGGCGTCTGCGAGGGTGATATGTGAAGTACCACCATCGATTCTGTCAGTAGAAATGCCAATGAAAGCCAGTGACCTGATCAATACGGTAAATATGATTCTCATACAGCAGGAACGTAAGCGGCGTAAAGAGAAAAAGAAACCAAAGCTTCGTTCCGAGAAAGAACAGAATTATATATCCAATGCAAAAATGATGCTGATGCAGCGAAATCACCTGAGTGAGGACGATGCATACCGGTATATCCAGAAATCAAGTATGGATTCCGGAACCAATATGGTAGAAACAGCACAGATGCTTCTGATGCTGTTATACGAAAGTTAAATAAAAAAGACTAGATATATGGAGGATGAGGAAATGGAGTTTTTGAACGGTATTTGCAAAAAAGAAGTAACCGAGTGGGATGAACTGACTGGTACTTCTCTCTTAAATCAGGAAGTAGTTCTGGAAGGAGCCGTTCACAGCATCCGTAATATGGGCGATGTGGCTTTTGTGATCCTGAGAAGAAGAGAGGGACTTTTTCAGACTGTTGTAGAAAATGAAAAAGCAAATCTTTCCATTCATGATCTGAAAGAGGCTATGACTCTCCGTGTGAAAGGAATTCTCCATGAGGAAGAACGAGCACCTCATGGAAGAGAAGTCCGTGTTCAGGAGATCGAGATTCTTTCATCACCGGCGGAACCAATGCCGTTGGCAATTGATAAATGGAAATTAAATACATCTCTGGAGGCAAAACTGAATTTACGTCCGATCGCACTCCGTAATATTCAGGAGCGTTCTAAATTCAAGATTCAGGAAGCTCTGGTACGTGCATTCCGTGATTTCCTCTATGAGCAGGGCTTTACAGAAATTCATACACCTAAGATCGGAGCAAGAGGTGCCGAGGGTGGAGCAAACCTGTTTAAATTCAGCTATTTCCACAAACCGGCTGTATTGGCACAGAGCCCACAGTTTTATAAACAGATGATGGTGGGTGTGTTTGACAGGGTATTTGAAACAGGGCCGGTATTCCGTGCAGAAAAACATAATACGAAACGTCATTTGAACGAATATACAAGTCTCGATTTTGAAATGGGTTATATTGATGGATTTGAAGACATCATGGGTATGGAAACGGGATTCCTTCAGTATGCAATGGAACTTCTGAAGAAGGATTATGCAAAAGAACTTCAGATTCTGAAGATTCAGCTTCCAAAAGTAGATCAGATTCCAACAGTTCGTTTTGATAAAGCAAAGGAACTGGTTTCCGAAAAATATAATCGTAAGATCCGCAATCCATATGATCTGGAACCGGAAGAAGAAGCTCTGATCGGAAGATATTTCAAAGAAGAATACGATGCAGATTTTGTGTTTGTTACACATTATCCGTCGAAGAAACGTCCGTTCTATGCAATGGATGATCCACAGGATGATAAATTTACGCTGAGTTTTGACCTTCTGTTTCATGGACTGGAAGTTACAACAGGCGGTCAGCGAATCCACGACTACAATCAGCTGAAAGCAAAGATTGCTGCACGAGGCATGGAAGAAGAAGGCATGGAACAGTATCTGGATACATTCAAACATGGTATGCCGCCTCATGGAGGACTTGGTATCGGTCTGGAACGTCTGACTATGCAGCTTCTCGGTGAGGAAAATGTCCGTGAGGCATGTCTGTTCCCGAGAGATCTGAACAGACTGGAACCGTAACTGTTTACAGGGAGGAAAAAATAATGGCAAAGATCATAGATGATGAAACAATTGAAAATGTATGTATTTTGGCGAAACTTTCTCTCAGCGATGAGGCCCGGGAAAAAGCAAAAGAAGACATGCAGAAAATGCTGGATTATGTAGAAAAACTGGATGAACTGGATACAGAGGGTGTAGAACCACTGTCTCATATCTTTGGTGATCAGAATGTTTTCCGCGAAGATGTGGTGACAAACGGGGATAACAAAGAAGCAATGCTTGCAAATGCACCAAAAGCAAAAGAAGGACAGTATCAGGTACCGAAGACGATCGGATAATGAAAAGGAATTCAGACAGAGAATTCATATAGAGGAGAAAGATTATGGAATTGGAATCGATGACAGCTCTGGAGCTGGCGGCAAAGATCAGACAGCGGGAAGTCAGCGTCCTGGATGGTGTGAAGGAAGTCTTTGACCAGATTGAGAGCAAAGAAGATAAAGTGCATGCATATCTTGATACGTATAAAAAAGAAGCATATGCACGCGCAAAAGAAGTAGAAAAAGGAATTCAGGATGGAACATATACTGGACCGCTGGCCGGTGTTCCAATTGCGGTGAAAGACAATATTTGCATAAAAGGTAAAAAAACGACCTGTGCATCAAAGATACTTGAGAATTTTGTGCCGCAGTATAATGCAGAAGTAATTGATCGTTTGGAAAAAGCGGGTATGATCATTATCGGAAAGACAAACATGGATGAATTTGCAATGGGAAGTACTACAGAGACTTCTGCCTATGGAGTTACAAGAAATCCATGGAATCTGGAACACGTGCCGGGGGGCTCCTCCGGTGGTTCCTGTGCTGCTGTAGCAGCGGGAGAAACGTTTATGGCACTTGGCTCTGATACAGGTGGTTCTATTCGTCAGCCAAGTTCTTTCTGCGGTGTGACCGGAATCAAGCCAACGTATGGAACCGTATCCCGTTATGGTCTGGTTGCCTACGCTTCTTCACTGGATCAGATTGGGCCGGTGGGAAAAAATGTAGCAGATTGTGCGGCACTTCTGGAAGTGATTTCCGGACATGATCCAAAAGACAGCACATCTCTGGGCAGAACAGATCTGACCTTCTCCAGGAGCGTGGAAGAAAAGAAACTTCTGGGAATGAAGTTTGGTGTACCGAAAGAATTCCTTGCCAAGGGCCTTGATTCGGAAGTTAAAGAATCTTTCATGAATACACTGAAAACATTGACGGAACAGGGAGCAATCGTTGAATTTTTCTCAGTAGAAACGATGGAATATATGATTCCTGCATATTACATTATTGCAAGTGCAGAGGCAAGCTCTAACCTGGAACGTTTTGACGGCGTAAAATATGGATATCGTGCAGCTGAATATGAAGGACTGCATGATATGTACAAAAAGACAAGAACAGAAGGATTCGGTGAAGAAGTAAAACGTCGTATCATGCTTGGATCGTTTGTTTTAAGTTCCGGTTATTATGATGCATATTATCTGAAGGCACTTCGTACAAAAGCTCTGATCAAGCATGAATTTGATCAGGCATTTGAAAAATATGATGTGATCCTGGCTCCGGCTGCTCCATATACAGCACCGAAGATTGGAGAGAGCCTCAAAGATCCGCTTGCAATGTATCTTGGTGATATTTATACGGTTGCCGTAAACTTATGCGGCCTTCCGGGAATCACAGTTCCGTGCGGTCAGGATAAAGCCGGAATGCCGATTGGTATTCAGATGATCGGTGACTGTTTTGGAGAACATAAGATTCTCCGTGCAGCAGCTGCTTATGAAGCAGTGAGGGGAGCTTTCCCTGCTCCGGAGAAAGGAGGCAAAAAGGCATGAAACAGTATGAAACAGTTATTGGTCTTGAGGTCCATGTAGAACTTGCGACAAAAACAAAAATTTTCTGCGGATGCTCCACGGAATTCGGAGGAGCACCGAATACACATACTTGCCCGGTCTGCACCGGTATGCCAGGGTCTCTGCCGGTACTGAATAAGAAAGTAGTAGAATTTGCACTCAAAGCAGGAATCGCAGCAAACTGCCAGATCAATCAGTATTGCAAATTTGACAGAAAGAATTATTTCTATCCAGATAACCCGCAGAACTATCAGATTTCTCAGCTGTATCTGCCAATCTGTCATGATGGCTGGGTAGAGATTGAGACATCTGCCGGAAAGAAAAAGGTACGTATCCATGAGATGCATATGGAAGAGGATGCCGGCAAACTGATTCACGATGAATGGGAAGACTGTTCTCTTGTGGATTATAACCGAAGTGGTGTTCCACTGATCGAGATCGTATCTGAACCAGATATGAGAAGTTCAGAGGAAGTTATTGCTTATCTGGAAAAACTTCGCTGTATGATGCAGTACCTTGATGTATCTGACTGTAAGCTGCAGGAAGGATCTATGCGTGCAGATGTCAACCTTTCTGTGCGTGAGGTAGGAAGTGAAACATTCGGAACCAGAACTGAGATGAAAAACCTGAACTCTTTCAAAGCGATTGCAAGAGCGATAGAAGGAGAAAGAGAACGTCAGATCGAACTGATCGAAGAGGGCAGATCTGTTGTACAGGAAACACGGCGTTGGGATGATAACAAAGAATCTTCTCATGCAATGCGTTCCAAAGAAGATGCAAAAGATTATCGCTATTTCCCGGATCCGGATCTTCCGCCAATCCATATCTCCGATGCATGGATTGAAGAACTCCGTGAATCACAGCCGGAACTTCGTGAAGAAAAACAGCTTCGCTATCAGTCTGAATATGATCTTCCGGTGTATGATGCAGGAATCCTTACGGAATCCAGACACCTGTCCATGTTGTTTGAAGAAGTGGCAAAACTTTGTGGCAGCCCGAAAAAAGCAGCAAACTGGTTTATGGGAGAAGTTCTTCGCCTGACCAAGGATAAAGGAATGGATGTGGAAAAAGTTTCCTTTACACCGGAGCATCTGGCGGATCTGATTCAGATGGTGGAAAAGAAAGAAGTCAGTGCACAGAACGCAAAGAAAGTTTTTGAAAAAGTTTTTGAGGAAGATATTGATCCGGTAAGTTACATTGAGGAACATGGTCTGAAGATCGTTGAAGATACCGGTCTGCTCAATGATACTCTTCAGAAGATCCTGGAAGAGAACCCGGGACCACTTGAGGAGCTGCTTGGCGGTAAAGAAAAAGTCTTTGGTTTCTTTGTTGGAAAGATGATGCGTGAACTGAAAGGCAAGGCAAGTCCGGATGCAGTGCGTGAGGCACTTGTTAAAGAAGTTGAAAAAAGAAAAAATCAGTAAATTACAGGAGAATAAATATTATGGTAACGGTTAACAAAAATTATCTGAAATTACCAGGCAGTTATCTTTTTTCCACAATTGCAAAAAAAGTAGCCGCCTATCAGGAAACAAACCCGGATGTTCAGATCGTCCGTCTTGGAATTGGTGATGTCACACAGCCTCTGGCCCCGGCAATCATAGATGCACTTCACAAATCTGTAGATGAGATGGCTCATGCAGAAACATTTCATGGCTATGCGCCGGATCTTGGATATGAATTTTTAAGAAGTGCGATTGCAAAAAATGATTATGAAGCACGTGGCTGCCAGATCAGTGCCGATGAAATCTTTGTATCTGATGGTGCAAAAAGTGATTCCGGAAATATTCAGGAAATTTTTGGTACAGAGAACAAAGTAGCAGTTTGTGACCCGGTATATCCGGTATATGTAGATACGAATGTTATGGCAGGACGCACCGGTGATTACAATAAGAAAAATGAAAACTTTGATGGTGTGATCTATATGCCTTGTCTGGAATCAAATGGATTCCTTCCGGAACTGCCTGTGGAGACGCCAGATCTGATCTATCTCTGTTTCCCGAATAATCCAAGTGGTGCAGCAATCACAAAAGATAAGCTGCAGGAATGGGTAGATTATGCAAACCAAAATGGTTCAGTGATCATTTACGATGCGGCTTATGAAGCATACATTACAGAAGAAGATGTTCCGCACAGTATTTATGAGTGTGAAGGTGCACGTACCTGTGCAATCGAACTTCGCAGCTTTTCCAAAAATGCCGGATTTACAGGTGTTCGCCTTGGATTTACGGTCGTTCCGAAAGATCTGGTAAGAGAGGGCGTTGCACTGCATGATCTGTGGGAAAGACGTCATGGAACTAAATTTAATGGTGCACCATATATCGTACAGCGTGCAGGTGAAGCTGTTTATTCACCAGAAGGAAAAGCACAGCTGAAAGAACAGGTTGCATATTATATGAGAAACGCACATACGATCTATAACGGACTCAAAGAGGCAGGATATTCTGTATCCGGTGGTGTAAATGCTCCATATATCTGGCTGAAGACACCAAACAATATGAGTTCCTGGGACTTCTTTGATTATCTTCTTGAGAATGCACATGTAGTTGGAACTCCTGGTTCAGGTTTCGGTGCACATGGAGAAGGCTTCTTCCGACTGACTGCGTTTGGAAGCTATGAGAATACACAGGAGGCACTTAGAAGAATCAAGGCCTTATAAATTTGTATAAAGAATAGAGAGAAAAAGATTCAAAAGAGGTGGTTTTTGACAAACTGCCTCTTTTTCGTTGCCATACAAAAAAATATACCGTATAATCTTAATACATATATTTTTATTAAGAACGTAGCCGGATTTTATGAAATACAACCGGATACCGGTCAAAGGAGTTGTAGCAGATGTACATAGAAACAACAGAAAAACTGCTTGATTTTATAAAGAAAAGTCCAACAGCATTTCAGGCAGTGGACGAAATGCAGAAGAGATTAACAGAAAATGGATTTGAGGTGCTTTCGGAAAAAAAATACTGGAAACTGGTTCCGGGAGGAAAATATCTGGTGACCAGAAATCATTCTGCACTGATTGCTTTCTGTATACCGGAAAAGGAATCCAGGGTATTTCATATCATGGCGAGTCACAGCGATTCACCATCTTTTAAAGTCAAGGAAAATCCGGAAATAAAAGTAGATAACAGTTATGTAAAACTAAATGTGGAAAAATATGGCGGAATGCTGATGGCACCATGGTTTGACAGACCACTTTCGGTTGCTGGAAGAGTGATCATCCGCAGAAATGACGGACTGGAAGAAAAACTGGTAGATATAAAGCGTGATCTGGTAATGATTCCGAATCTTGCAATCCATATGAATCGTGAAGCGAATAATGGGGTGGCTTATAATCCACAGAAAGATCTTCTGCCATTATTTGCAGCGGAAAATACAGATCGGACATTGCTTGAAATCATTGCTGAACAGACTGGCGTTAAAAAGGAAGACATTATCAGCCATGATCTGTTTTTGTACAATCGTATGCCGGGAACCATCTGGGGGGCGGATAAGGAATTTGTTTCATCTGCCCGTCTGGATGATCTGCAGTGTGCATTTGCCTCCATGGAAGGATTACTCCGTGCGCAGAATCATGGATCAATTGCAGTGCATTGTGTGATGGATAATGAGGAAGTTGGAAGCGGAACAAAGCAGGGAGCTGCGTCAACATTCCTGAAAGATACACTTCTTCGTATCAATATGGGACTTGGAAGGACTTACGAAGAATACCTGATGACATTGGCTGGAAGTTTTATGGTTTCTGCGGATAATGCACATGCACTTCATCCGAACTATATGGATAAGACAGATCCGACCAATCATCCGGTACTGAACAAGGGAATTGTCATTAAATTTAATGCAAACCAGAAATACTGTACAGATGCAGTATCAGCAGCGATATTTAAGGAGCTGTGTACAAAAGCCGGCGTGCCATATCAGACTTTTGTAAACCGTTCTGACATTGCAGGGGGCTCAACTCTGGGAAATATTTCCAATACGCAGGTTCCGATGAATACGGTGGATATCGGTCTGCCTCAGCTGGCCATGCATTCACCATATGAAACTGCTGGTGTGAAGGATACAGAATATCTGGTCAGAGCAGCAGAAGGACTTTTTGCGTAAAAGTTTTGGATGAAATATTATGCAGATGAAACGGCAGAACGAAAAGAAGGACAGAATGATGAGTGATAAAAAAGCAGTTTTTTTTGATGCAGATGGGACAATCTGTGATATAGAAAAAGGAGTACCGGACAGTGCGATAGAATCAATTAAGAAACTGATCGCAAATGGACATCAGGCATGGTTGTGTACGGGCAGAAGCCGTGCATTTGTGCCATGGTATCTTGAACGGATTCCATTTACAGGGATGATCAGCGCATGTGGTGCTACGATTGAAAAAGATGGAAAAAGACTTTATAACAATGAAATGACACCGGAAGTAGCTGAAAAGTCTGTGGAGATTCTTCGAAAATACGGACTGATTCCAGTAATGGAAGGTGCAGATTATATGTATTATGACAAAGATGAATATACCACAGAAGTAAACTGGTATACTGATCTGATCACAGAAGCTCTTGGACCAAAATGGCGTCCGATCAGAGGTAATGAACACTGCATGCATATCAATAAGATCAGTGCCAAGATGCAGGACGGATGTGATGCGGATCAGGCATGCAGAGAACTGTCTCCATACTATGATGTGATCCGCCACGAAAATAATGCATTTGTCGGAACTACGATTGAACTGGTTCCAAAGGGATGCAATAAGGCAGTTGGAATTGCTGCGGTGTGCAGAATCTTTGGAATAGAATGGGAAGATACCGTAGTATTTGGAGACAGCAATAATGACCTTTCTATGTTTGAATATGCGTCCACAAAAGTTGCTATGGGCAATGGGTCGCCTAAAATCCGGGAACTGGCAGATTATGTTACAACAGATATGTTCCACTATGGGATTCAAAACGGGCTTACAAAACTTGGACTTATCTGAGCAGTGTAAATGCAGTGTACAGTAGAGTTATATAGAGGGAGAGATTATGAAATACGGGAAAATAAGAATAGAGGATGGCAACTTTATTTTTTCCAAACATATGATGATGAATTATCTGCCGTGTAAAGATATCATCTGGGCATACAAACGAAAAGAAGGCGTAGAAGGTGGGGCACAGAAGCAATACAGTACCAGTTCACTGGTGATCATTACACGAAGAAAGAAAAGATACCAGTTTGAGATGACGGACAGGGAGATACAGAACTGTATACAGCTTATGCGGGCTCTGAATCCTCAGATGGTGACAGGGTTTCCGCAGGGAATCCGGATTCCGATGCAAAGTCTTCCGAATACCAGAGATCTTGGTGCACTGGAGACAGAGGATGGCAGACATATTCTGCCGAAACGCCTTCTTCGTAGCGGAAGTCTGTATCATATATCTATTACGGATCAGGATATGCTGACACATGAATATCATCTTTCTACGGTTGTGGATTTCAGAACCCGGATGGAATGTCTGGAAAAGCCGGATACTATTATAGAGGGTGTACAATACCATGAGATTCCGATCGTTGATGAGGAAACACTGGGAATTACCAGATCAGGAAGCCTGACAGAACTTCTGAGGAATTTTAAAGAAATTCCTGAAGAATTCATGCTGAAGCAATATGAATCACTGGTTCATGATGAATACAGCATCAAACAGTATGCACGTTTTCTGGATGTACTTCTACATCAGAATGAGGGTGCAGTGCTCTGGCATTGCAGTGCAGGGAAAGACCGTGTCGGTGTAGGAACCGCTCTTCTTCTCTGCGCATTGGGAGTACCGAAAAAAACGATTTACGAGGATTTTATGAAAACAAACATGTATCTGGATAAAGAAATGGAATATATGATTCGTTTTCTTGAAACCAAAATGATCGTGGACAATCAGATCATGGATAAGATACGTCTGTTTTACAGAGTCAAGGAAGAGTATCTGGATATCGTATTTGAAACAATAAAAAAAGATTTCGGATCCATGGATATGTTTATGAAAAAGGCTCTTTATATGAATCCCAAAAACATCGAAGTCTTACGAAAAAAATATCTTGTATAAAAATGCATAAAATGTCAAAAAAATGCAATGTATACAAAATTTTTCGTTGACAAACGATTTAATATTGCTATAATAAAAAACATGCAAACAATTTTACAATGGAATTGTTTACAAGTTTAAAGTGCTGAAAGCAGGTGCGTTATGCAGAAGAGAATTTTGTCCCTGTTAGTAGATAACACTGCAGGTGTACTGAGCCGTATTTCCGGACTGTTTAGCCGCAGAGGTTATAATATTGACAGCCTGACAGTCGGTGTGACTGCGGATGAACGTTATTCCAGAATGACTGTTGTATGCAGTGGTGATTCCATGATTCTCGAACAGATTACCAAACAGCTTGCGAAGCTGGTTGATGTAAGAGACATTAAGGTTCTTGAACCTGATAACAGTGTGAGCAGAGAACTGGTTCTTGTCAAAGTTGCAGCCAGACCGGAGCAGCGAGAGGGAATCATTTCTATTGCAAATATTTTTCGTGCCAATGTCATTGATGTTGGTAAGACTTCTCTGGTCATTGAGATGACAGGAAGTAAGAGTAAGTTAGGGGCTTTTATTGATCTTCTTGGTGAATATGAGATACTCGAACTTGCAAGAACTGGTATCACAGGACTTTCCAGAGGTGCCAGTGATGTAAAATTCCTGTAGGATATTTTACATACTGATTTTAGTTTGCTAAGGGGTACAGCCCTTTAACGATAAATATTATTTTACGAATAGCTTAGGAGGAAACAAAAATGGCAAACAGGATTTTTTACCAGGAAGACTGTAATTTAGGATTATTGGATGGTAAGACCATTGCAATTATCGGCTATGGCAGCCAGGGACATGCACATGCACTTAACTTAAAAGAATCAGGCTGCAATGTCATTATTGGTCTGTATGAAGGAAGTAAGTCCTGGAAGAGAGCCGAAGAGCAGGGCTTTAAAGTATATACAGCAGCAGAGGCAGCAAAACAGGCAGATATCATCATGATCCTGATCAATGATGAAAAACAGGCAGATATGTACAAAAATGACATTGAGCCAAACCTTGAAGAGGGTAACATGCTGATGTTCGCTCATGGTTTCAACATTCATTTCGGATGCATCGTTCCGCCAAAGAATGTAGATGTTACTATGATCGCACCAAAGGCACCAGGACATACAGTAAGAAGTGAATATCAGGCTGGAAAAGGAACTCCTTGTCTGGTTGCAGTAGAACAGGACTATACAGGAAAAGCGCTTGACAAAGCACTTGCATATGGTCTTGCTATTGGTGGAGCAAGAGCTGGTCTTCTTGAAACAACATTCCGTACAGAAACAGAAACAGACCTCTTCGGTGAGCAGGCAGTTCTCTGTGGTGGTGTTGTTGCACTTATGCAGGCTGGTTTCGAAACTCTTTGCGAAGCTGGATATGACCCGAGAAATGCATATTTCGAATGTATCCATGAAATGAAACTGATCGTAGACCTGATCTATCAGTCTGGATTCAAGGGAATGAGATACTCTATTTCCAACACAGCTGAATACGGTGATTACATCACAGGACCGAAGATCGTTACAGCAGAAACAAAGAAGGCAATGAAACAGATCCTGACAGATATCCAGGATGGTACATTTGCAAAAGATTTCCTGCTTGATATGTCTGAGGCTGGAAGACAGGTTCACTTCAAAGCAATGAGAAAACTTGCTTCTGAACATCCGTCAGAAAAAGTTGGCGAAGAAATCCGTAAACTGTACAGCTGGAATGGCGAAGACAAACTGATCAACAACTAAGTAAATTTCCGTAAGGAAATTTACGCTACTCAAACGAAGTGTAACGGAGTTTGAGGTTCAATACCTGCGCTCTTCAAATGGAGCGAAGCGTAATTTGAAGTTCCAAAACGACATGTTCAATTTTGGTTGGACATGTCGTTTTTTGTTATATTCTTCTGTCAGAATATGACGAACGAATTTTATTGACATTTAATTCCACAGAGCATAAGATAAAGGCATCTTAAGACAATCTTTTTATCAATTCATGCAGATCTGCAAACAATCCATTTTAGATTTACAAAATAACACAGGAAAGGAGAAATATGAGAACGGCAGAAAAAGCCGGAAGAATTTTTTTTACACTGATCGGGATATTGGGTGTGATGTTACTGTTTCTTCCACAGATTGGTATTTCTGTTGATTCGATCATGTCAGGGTCGATGGAGCCGGTACTGAGAACAGGGGGTATCGTTTTTACGGATACGAAGGAACGAAGACCGGAAATTGGTGATATTGTTACTTATCAGGTCGGTGAAACCAGGGTGACACACAGAGTAATCCGAAAAGAACACAAAGGATATGTAACAAAAGGTGATGCAAATAATAGGGAAGATCCGACGGTTGTGACTGCAGATCAGATTATAGGTAAAGTGATTTTTTCGCTTCCCTGTCTTGGTTATGCAGCAGTATTTGTCAGACAGAGAACGATATTTGGAATACTGACAGTCATGATCTTACAGGAAATATTCTTCCTACTTATACAATGGAAAGGAGAGCGCAGCAGAAAAAGCGCAGAAAGAATCTATGAAAAATAACATGAAAAAAATTTTACTTTTGACAGGTGTTTTATGTCTGGCTTCAGTTGGTGGAGTATCCGCATATCTGACAGACTATGATAAGGTTTCCAATCAGTTTACAGTAGGAAAGGTAGATGTGGAACTGACAGAAGATAACTGGAAACCTGATGACCATAAAAAGATAGAGCCGGGAAAGGTAATCAGTAAAGATCCGAGAATTAAAAATACCGGAATTAATGATGCTTATGCATATCTGGAAATTTCAATACCGACAGCAAATGTGATTGCAGCGGCAGATAATGGAAGCCGACTGGAAAAAAGGGTACAGGAACTTTTTACATTTCAGTCAAAAGCCAGCTGGACAAAACTGAATTCACAGAAGAGTGGAAACAATCAGGTATATGTTTTTGCGTATAATAAAATTCTCAAACCGCAGGAAACAACAGAATCGCTGTTTGACACGGTGAAATTCCTGAATATCATTGAAGGACAGCTGGATGGTCAGCAACTGGAAATTCCGGTAAGAGCTTATGCGATCCAGGCATCCTATACCGGTGGTGATGCTGAGAATGTGGTTGAACAGGCAAGAAATGCATATCAGAAATATGTAGATCAGAACAAAAACCAGCCGGGACAAGTTACAGAATAATAATGTGGAAAGCAGGTGACAACATATGACAGGCAAAAAAAGAATATTTGCCGGTATGGGGATTTTACTGGGAGTCCTTGTCGGAGTGCAGGGAACCGCTGCTTATCAGTCTGCATATGATAAGGCTGGAAATATTGTGACACCAGGAAATATTTCATCAGAAATTGGAGAGGATTTTCCGAATCCACCCACGATCGTTCCGGATAAGGATATTGACATAGCCAAGAAAATATGGGTGTCAAACAATCCTTCCGGACAGAATCAGACCAGTACAGACTGTTATGTACGTGTGGCTGTCGGATATTCAAACAGCGATATTGGAAAAGCTGTTACTATGAAAAATACAGATAGCGAAAATTGGATCTTCGGAGATGATGGATTTTATTATTACAAAAAGATCCTCAGGGAAGGCGAGGCAACAACACAGCTTTGTACAGGATTTCTTATTGATCATGCCAGAGTTGACAAAAAATACTGGAAACTGTTGAATGAATTCCAAATACAGGTATATCAGGAATCTGTAGAAGCAGGACCGTTTGAAAATTATCAGAAAGCCTGGGAGTATTATACTGGTGAATTATAAAAGGCAGGTGAAAATATGAGAAAATCAGTAAAAATCATAACAGGTTTTCTTTTGACGGCTACCCTTTCGGCAGCGGCGGTCTTCGCATCTTTTTCGGACAGGCTGGCTGTAGTGAATCATATTTCCGTGGGAGATATCAGTATATCTATTTCGGAATATGCCAGGAAGGGAAAGGGCGAGGTAAAGTACACGCAGCCATCGGAGGTGGTTCCCGGTCAGACGATATCCAAAATCCCGAGAATAAAAAACAATGCACTTCCTTGCTGGATCAGGGCCAGAATCACATATGCCGGGGAAGACGGAAAACTGGAATGTCTGAAAGATGAAAACATTGGAGGAATATCAGGTGAATGGGTAAAACGTGGAGAATATTATTATTACACGAAAGTATTGAAAAAACAGGAGAGCATAGATCTGTTTCAGAATATTTCAATTCCAGATACCTGGACGGAAGAACATGCAAAACAGAAAATTGCAGTGGATATTCAGGCTGATGCGATTCAGGCTGCTAATTTCAAACCGGATTTCAGTGCAATGTCACCATGGGGAAATCAGGTGATACAGAAATGTGTGCATGAGCAGGATGGTACATTGACCTGTAAAAAAGGCAATACAAAATTATCTGTAGAATTTAATGGAAAAGCACACAAATTGATTGCTGTACCGGATGATTTTTTTACAAATCTGGAATCTGCCATGCCAGGAGATATACTGAAGGATACTGTTCAGATTGCAAACACAACAGATCAGGAAGCAGAACTCTTTTTTCAGACGAATACGGATGGAAGATCAGAAGAACAGATGAATCTGTTGAAAAAAGTTCGTTTTGAAATCAGTCAAAACAAAAAAGTCCTTTATAAAGGAACTCTTGATGCCGCTGAACTCGCAAAGGCGAGATCCCTTGGAAAATTCAAAAGCGGGCAGAAAGGAAGTCTGGAGTTTCAGCTTGAAATTCCACGGGAATGGGATAATGCGTATGCATTGAAAAAAACAGATATCACATGGATATTTGCGGTAAAAGAAAGTGAAAAAAAAGAGTCCTCTTCTTATGAGAACATGGGTAGTGAGAGTGCTGGTGGAACTGCACAAGAAAAAGATATAAAAACACGGAGAAAAAATCCCGTCAGGACAGGAGATGATTCTGAACCGTTGGTAATGCTCATTCTTCTTCTGGGTTCCGGAGCAATCACTTTGTGTATCAGATGCTTTAAAGGAGGAAACGAATCATGAAGAAAAAAATAGCGGGAATCATATTGGCCTCGGTGCTGACATTTTCTGCGATGGCAGGAGTTCAGGCATCTGCAGAAGACAGGCTGTGGGAAAACAGTATGGAGGCAGATGGTATGGAAGATGATATTTCGCAAAACCAGACAGAAGTGAAAGATGATGATGATTCGACATCCGAAGACAACGAGGAAAATACTGAAAATGAAGGAGTTGATTCGCCCGAAAATGATACAGAGGTTGAGGAAAATCCATCGGAAGTAAAAGAAGAGACAGAAATTTCTTTTGAAGAAGAACAGGAGAGCATAGAGACTGAAGTAGAAGAGAATCCAGAACAGGAGCTGGAACTGGATGCAGAAATGGGAGAAGAAGATCTTTTCATGGATAATGAAAAATCAATTGCTACATATGCAGGAAGCGGTATTCCCGTAGACTGGGTAGGGCCGAATTACAAAATGCGACCGGAATATGCTTTTACCTATGCTTTCCGGAAAGGAGTTACACAGCTTTCTTATATAAGCAGAAAAAACGACAGCCTGAACAATAAAATACACAACTGGTTTGGAGACAATAAGGGATATACGACAGAATATTGTCAGAGTTTTTATGCCTGTGCAATTGGCAATACAAGTAATACGGATGCCATTACAGCAATCTATAGCAATGTAGGTGAGTATCAGGGACAGATCGTAGATCTGAAAGTGACCGTACCGGCCTGGGGAACCGTGAACAATGGCCATGTCGGAAAAGATAAAACAAAGATTACACCATGTGTGCTGTTTTACAAAGACAGAATTGCATTTAATACCATTTCAGTTGGATCGGTAAGATTTCAGTTTGAATTCCTGAAGCATAATACAAGTGTGCAGATTTATCCCAAAGGACATATAACGGCAGTAGATCTGGACAGCGGGCAGGGAATCCGGACATATGACAGTTGGGGTGTTGATCACATATACCTCAGGAGTGGTTATGATTATCTGAGAGCAACAGAGGGAACGACAGCAAATGGAAATGCATTTCGCGAGATACGCGGAAAAGCAGATGGAGGAAATATAACTACAGATGATGTGGAAGGCTGGTGCCAGCTGGACTTTAATGGCTCTTTTGTTATCAACTGGCTGGCCCAGGATTCATGGAAAAACAGTACAGGCGCGCAGAATGCATTTTACCTTTCAACGGGACAGACGATTGGAAGCTATGAACCGAATCCGGGACCCGAAAAAAGGGTTGGAGATGAAAATGCTTCCTTTGATTCCATGGCAAGGCATACATTCACAGATAATGATCCGGCATATGAGATCACAGAGGGAAAAAACTTTGATTATGTTATCAGACAGCAGCTTCTTCCGGGAAATTACAGCTCTTTTGAATTGAAAGATGTTCTGGATTCCTGCCTGAAATATCGAAGTGCCAGTGTCATGACTGCACTGGGAAATGATGTGACACGTTTCTTTAATATTGAAAATCGTTCCAATACGATTGTTTTTCGTGCTGATCCTAGTTTCCTCAAAACAGACGAAGCATATAACAATGTGACGTATTATTTCAGGATAAAAGTACAGGCAGGAAGCAACCAGGAAATTGATTCGCATAATCATTATCAGAGATCGAATGAGTTTTATGCGATTGAAAATACGGCATCGAGAACAATTGTTTCAGACAGGATGCAGGACACGCAGAATACAAATCAGTCGTGGGTAAAAGGAAATACAGTGCTTACTGACGGCGAGATCACTGTGACAAAAAGAATCAGAGAAGCAGATATCACGTGGGCACACGGAAACCCGGTATTTCGTTTCAGAATAACGGGAAAAGATCAATTGGGAACAACGCATGTTTATGAAAAATATGTGGAATTTAAACCTGGAAAATATGCAATGGCAGGAGAAGATGCTGTGATGAAATGTTCTTTTACCGGAATTCAGCCAGGCAGATATACGGTCAGTGAATTGCCGACATTGCGCTATCAGTTTGAGTATATTTTACCGGATACAGCCAATGTGACCGCTTCTGATAAAACGGGAATTGTTTCGATAAGCCTGGCGCAGAGAAAAGCTGCGTTAACTTTTAAAAATAAGAAAACAAGGTATGATCGTTACAGTCATACAGATGTAGTTACAAATATAGTTCCGGTATCATGAGAGAGGGGCATCTGCCCTCTCTCAATCTAAAAAATAGTTGCAAAATAAAAAACGGATTGTTATAATAACATCCATCGGGGTATGGCGTAGCTTGGTAGCGCGCACGGCTGGGGGCCATGAGGTCGCAGGTTCAAATCCTGTTGCCCCGATTGAAAGCTAGTAAAATCAAGGGTTTCCAGACTTTTAGGAATTTGTAATTTTTATTACTTTTATTACCTTTTCTATTACCTTTTATGGTCTTATGAAAAAATAAGGAGGAAATTCTGTACATCTGACGAATGGAAGGATAAAAAATAAGATATGATGAAATACAATTTAATAGCAGAGTATATCTAGGCTCATAGATTATCAGAACGAAAACTGATAGTTTATGAGCCTTTTTTTACTTTTATTTTTCATATGACCTTGTATTTTGTCCTGCAAGCCGTTTTATGCTAAAAGCCAGAGAAGTTTACATGAACGATCACCGAAACGATTCTAGAGTACATACAGACGAATAGAACTAGTACTATGACGAGTCGGAGGAAAGAGTATGAAATAACGTAGAACATAAAAAAGCACATCCCAGAATAGCGGATGTGCCTTCAGTATAATCTTATAGCCAAATCTTTTTACTAGCTGTTTGCTTGATGTTAGTAATGACGAAGCCGTTCTTATTTTTAGCCTTCTTGAGGTATATTTTGTATGTTCCTATATGGCCGTAATTCTTTTTAGCCCAATCATCGTACATATATATGCTGTAAGTTACTTCGTATCTTTTTGAACTGGTTCGGACGATCTTCTTAACAAATCCTTTTGGAACAACTTCACCCCAGTTGCCACCGTTATAGACAATCCTTCCATTTTTATTGCAGAATAAGTAAGAAGGATTTCTTGGAAACTCGTACTTGGTAAATTTCTTGAATTTAACAGTTGAAGTGTTGAAATATAATTTCAGCTGTGGACGGAGTTTTTTCTTGACGGTAGATAATCTGTTATCGGAAGGATAATTACGCATAAGAACCATAGTTGTTCTTGCATAGTTGTCAAATTTAAAGTACTGATTCTTGCCACAGCAATAGCCAAAATAACTGTCAAATCCTCGTAACATTCTGGTTACAGATTTCTTGTACGTTTTTGTGACATTCTTCTTAGTTGCCGCTGATGCTGAAAGTGGAAGTGAGAATATCATGATTGCAGCAAGAAGAATGACAAGGTATTTTTTGAGATTCTTTTTCATGTCGATTCCTCCTTCGGATCTTGATAATATAAGAATACTGCAAATTGAGAGATTGCACAAGAAGAATGGTGAAGAGATTCTAGGGAGTGGCAGCAGGATGGAGTACTTTGCTAATACTAATGATGGGGTGTCAGATGAGTACCCCATCGAAGCTTTCTCTAGCTTGCTGCTGAGAATGAGAGAGTAGAGGCCGGATTCGTTGATAATTGTGACCGTCCTCATCTGACCTGACGCACTGATTCGGTGCGTCAGCTTATCTTCATTTGAAACATGTCGAGAAATTGCATTTCTTTCTGCGCTATATCCCAGAGCCTCTGCCACATCCTTACCTACGAACCAAGGCTCTCCATCAATAGTAAGAATACGGAGATTTCCGAATTCTGGATGAAGATTAGAGTTGAAGGTCTGGATCTCTGAAATGTTCTGAGTGTACAGAATCTTTGGATGTGAAAGTTGACATGATCTTCTTAGAATATACTCACAGCATATTTACATTTATGCACTGAAGGAGTATAATTCGTTATAGCGAATTGTGAAATGTTTGTGAATTTCATATAAAACTGAATAGGGCATAGCCGGGGAAATCCGGTGACGCAAAACTACAGGGTCTAAGCGAATGTATGATAGCCAGTTGCACTTATGATAATTAAGCATTACTTTTCCTGAATGGAATTGTGATGCTTTTTTATAATCAAAAAATGGAGGATATGGGTATGAAGAACAAAATAGTAAGGCAATTATTAATGGTTTGTATGACTACAGTGTTATCTGTGAGCATGCCAATGGCGAGCTGGGCAGCAGACGGCAAGAAGAAAACAGAGGAATCCAGTAAAGAAGAGAAGAAAGATGGTGGTATAGAAATTACAAAAGACAGCGTTGGAACGACTGTTTATGATGAGAATGATGTGAAGGTAACGATTCAAAAATTATCGCACGAAGAAAACTATGGAAATCCATTTTTTCAGATTGAATATATGATAGAAAATAATTCATCCAAAGATGTTACTATAAGTATGTATGATTCATATGTGGATGATTTTAATGTTAGTACATATGGTGGAAATACAGTAAATGCAGGCAAAAAAGGAATTGCTGATTTATCTGTATGGGAGAATGATTTTAAGCCATATGATATAGAAGATTTTAAAATTTGGGACGCAACCTTAAAAATTTCTGATACAGATGATGTATTACTAGAGACTAATGTTGTTGCTCAAAGAGATGCATTTACGGGAGACTCAGCGGCAGGTGATACTCAAGAATCTGACACTGAAGGAACAGAAGTAGATGCCAAGAATGATGAATTATCTCAGAAGATTGAAACTCTTGAAACTCAAAATACAGAGTTAGAAGATAAAAATAAGGAATTAGAAAACAAGAATAACGAATTGGAAAGTAAAAATAGTGAACTTGAAAGCAAAAATCAAGAATTAGAAAATAAAAATAGTGAGCTGGAATCTAAAAATAAAGAATTAGAAGATAAGTTGAATCAAGCGGAAGAGGAAAAGAAACAGGAAGAGACTGAACCAACTGCTGCACCAACAGCAGCTCCTACTGAAGATACACCTACACCGGAGCCGACAGCAGAAACAACAGAGGAACCTGCACAGGAAGAAGTAGCACCAGAAACAGAGCAGAAACCTGTAGTAGAATACAAAGATGCGACTACCATCAGAATTGTACAGCAAGCATTGAATGATGCAGGATATAACTGTGGAAATCCAGACGGTGTTGCGGGCGGTAAAACAACAGAAGCGGTTACGAAATATCAGACCGATAAAGGATTAACGGTTAATGGGCTTGTGACAGATGAATTGTTACAGTCACTGAATGTTGTAGAGAAGGTACAGGATGCAGTGCAAAAAGAAGCTTCGAAAGCTGAGTATAGCAGTGACTATACATACGATCAGTTAGCACGAAATCCTGATACATATAAAGGTCAAAAAATGAAATTTACAGGTAAAGTGCTTGAAGCTGGAAATGATGATGATATTTGTTATGCACGAATTGAGTTAAATTCTAACATTGATACAGTTTTGTTTGTAACATATAAAAGCGATTTATTAGGATATAGACTGTTAGATGATGATAACATTACTGTATATGGTACATCACTTGGAGTTTATAGTTATAAATCTGTAGGAGCAGGAACAATAACAATTCCGTGGTTAAATGCTGATATGATTGAGATGTAGGGAGTGTATAACGATGAAAAAAATAATTGCAATGTTATTGATTGGGGGTATGGTAACAACCATATTACCGGAAACTATGCAAATTGTTTATGCAGATGCCAGTGAAGCTGTAGAAAATAATGTGGATGCAGAGAAAGAAAGTGTTTATCAAGAAGCTTATCAAGAGGTTAAACAAAATTTTGCCTATAGTAAGGCAGAAGAATTGTTGAAAGACATTGAAGGTTATAAAGATAGTAGTGAATTGATAGAACGCTACGAAAAAATGAAAACAACAAGATATATAGATGGTAAATTTTATTGGCAGCCGCAGGAGTATGTGCAGGTGTTAAAACAAAATCTGCTAGCTTTAGAGGACGATTACACAAATATTGATGTTACTGGTGGAACAACAACTCCTGAAGACGGAACAACAGATACAATTACAATATCATATAATGATGGAACGGTAGAAGTATTACTTGAGAAGATTGGATTTAATTCAAATAAAGATGCAGAATCTTTTGGTAAAATTAAAGTTCAGGGAACTCAGGGAGGTCTTTTAGCTTCACCGGCTGCAACTGTAATTGCAACTGTAAGTAAGGAACATACAATAGATGCAGCTAAAGAGATTTTATCAAAGATGACTGACTTAAATCCACATGGAGAATTTTCACAAGATGGTCTCAAATATATTTTCAATAATGATGGAACTACAATTTCTTTTGAAGTAGAGCCAGATGACGAAAATGTAGCTATTGAAGATAACGAAAAGACTACGGTTGACGAAAATATTCAACAAGAACAAGAGCAGACAGAAAATGTTACGGATGAGCGTAATACACAATATGAGGAAGTTATTAAAGCGTATTTTGCTGTTAAAGATTCATTAAAAGATCCTAATAGCATTAAGGTATATGGAGTAAGAGAACATGATTCGGATTTAATATTTAGATGTACTGCCACTAATAGTTTTGGAGGGACAGTTACAGATTATATCATGTATTCAGGTGGAAAGGTAATGCCATCAAGTGTCTCTGATATTGCAGAGTCTTATTATGAACATTCAGCAGAAAATACCATTGATTGGGATGCGGTAGTGGAATATAGCCAGAGTTCGGTTTATACAGGAACTCCGATTGAATAAGTCTCACTCTACATCACCCACCATCTACGATAATAGACACACTGTCTATTAGCTTAACAATCCAAGTAATCACAGCGTATTTTAATGATTAATCACAACTAACATTATCAGCAGATCATCTTCCAGATCGGCAGCAGTACGTTGCATGATTTCGAGAAGAAGATCTGTTGATATGATTGGTCAGAATCAACATAGTAACTACATCACAAGAAAAAATAAATCCGACTAAAAGAGTAGGAATTATAAAACGTAGTAACTACAATGTCCTGCCGCACACGATTCTAAATACGATACATCATAAGCAGAATATAAAAAGTTGGAAAAATGCATTGTGATTCATGCAAGAAATGAACGAAAAAAACATGGCCAGAATCGTATATGAAATCTGACCAGAACAGAAACATGATTTTTTAGAACGAAAAAAGTTGACGCAAATCCTTTGAAATATAAGGGACAAACGTCAACTTTTTGTTTTTGGAAAAGTGCTGATTTTTGAAGGTAGAGGAAAACAACCTTCAAGCAATCAGATTATTGATGGAATCTAGCTCATACAGTGTAAATGGGTCAATATCAATACAATTTGATTCATCTCGATTTCCTGATAAATCCCATGCCAATGTACCATTCATTACAGTACATGCTTCTTTAAATGCTTCTATTTCTTTTAATGGAGCAAATAATTCTGTTTGTAGATCAGCGGATGCGTCATATTCAACAATTTTTCCATCATCAAAAAAGACTTGCACATGGAAGTTATCTAGTGGAACTACCTGTACAACTGTCGGAAAATATTCATCCATAAAGATTACCTCCTTATATAAGTGGATTAATTCTATTTAAAGGCTTCATATCTTTAGCAAGTTCCCAGTTCTGCATCAGTTCATCCTGATGAATTGTACACCATGCCAGAATCAGGCGAAGCTGTTTATTTGGTAAAGCACCTTTTATAACCTGAATGTTGGTAATATCAATCAAGGCTTTTTTGCCGTTATATTCTGCATGAAAATGTGGTGGCATATGGTCACGGTAGTACATTGTTACACGTATTCCATAGAATAAAGATATTTCTGGCATTGTATATAACACTCCCTTCAAAAACTGTATTGTCGTTATCAATATTATAGCCGATTGCACCAGAATCAACAAGCAGAAGTTGACTCTGTGAACATGGATGTTGATTCTGTCAACAATTCCTTCTTATATTTGTAGAATGTCTTCTTTGAGATTCCGGTCTGTTGTATTGTCTCAACATCATTCAATGAACCGCCAAAAGCTTTATTGTGCTTCAGAATGATTGCTTTAGCAGCAACAGACTTTTTTGTTGTGAGCTTTTTTCCTGAGATTTGTCCGATCTGTTTACCATTAAGTCTGGCGGTCTGCAATCCTTCTTTGGTTCTCTGCCTGAGGTCTTGCACTTCTTTTTCTGACTGTTCGAATGCAAGCCTGATCTGTTCTTTGGCAAGTGCCAGGAGATATTTATTGATTCCTTCTAGGATACAATCAATGTTTGTACCGGTTGAAGGAATGCCACCATGAAGTGCAGACTTATAGGTATCTGTATTGATATGAGGTTCCTTCAGGAAGATCAGATTGATCCCTTTGCTGAAAAGAGTATTGTACATGGCAAAGCCTTCTTCAGCATCACGGGACATTCTGCTGACAGAATCAAAAATGATCGTATCTCCGGTATTTACTTTTTTTATAAGCTTATCAAATTCTTTTCGACCCTGGAATTTCCTTCCAGAAAAGATTTCTTCTATGATTTCAGCTTGAGGATATACAGCAAGAATGTTACGAATCTGACGCTGAAGATTCTGTTGAGGTGTGCTGATCCTGACATAACCAAAATATCTGTTCATTTCTTTTTACTTCCCTATGTGGTAAATCTAAGGCTCCTTTAAATGTATACGGGATTATATCTGTTGCAAAGGTAAGAAAAGTTAACAGTTTTACTACTTTTCTGGTGATACGTTAGAATGACTACATCTTCAGAAAGACAGCTCTGAATTTTCGCCATCCTCTCCGGTACATCTCACAGCATGGTTCACCGGCAGCAGCTTCTTTTTCTGTTTTATAAATGATATACGTTGCAATATCTGGTGAGATGCAGAAGTCAGACATAAGAGCAAGAAGATCTTCCTTCCATTGCGAAGATGTTTCGTGTGGCCGCATATCTTTTTCAATTTTTACTTTTGCCATAATAAAACCGCCCTTCTGAATATGTTCATTTGCTTTGCAGTGATACCTGCTGCCTTGGAAGATCTAGCAGCAGGTATTCACAATGTTATGCCTTCAGTGAAATCTTGTGATCCTTGACGATGAAGTGATAATCTGTATAGTGCTGAATGCTTACAACAGCAGTCATGTTGTTATAATAAATGTGGCAAGTGTTGAAGAAAAATTTGAAATGAAACAAAAAGAAAGAATTCTTAATCAGCATCCATACTCTATATGGAAAGGAAAGAATGAATACTGGTATACATACCTTCCAGATTCAGATAGTCCGAATGGCCGAAATCTAGTCAGACGAAAGAAGAAAGAGTCGCTAGAAGGCTACATTGTCGAATTCTATTGTGGTACAGGCGATAAAAAAGTTATCACGTTTGATGAAATGTATTTCAAGTGGAGAAATGTTCAAGATCAACTTGTCAGTGACAATACAATTACAAAATATGACAGTGACTACAAAAGATATTTCAAGGATGAAGAGTTTTCTGATACTCCGATTACTGAAATAACTGAAGAAACAGTGAAGGTATTCATCTGTCAGTCTGTAAAGAAGAAAAAGCTATGCAAGCAGGCATGTAAAACGCTATATGGTGATATTAACAATATTATCAGGAGTGCTATGATAAACAAGTACATAACAGACAATCCTATGGAATTCCTGAGGGCAAAAATGTTTTATCAGTATTGTCACGATGAGAAAAAGACAGCTGAACAAAGAATAGTCTCTGATTTTGATATGAAACGTTTGTACAGACAATTTGAAGCAGATTATGAAAAGAAGCCATTCATTAAGAAGAACACTGAATTCCAAGATGAAATGTAATGGAGTGCCTACAACTGTAGCAGCATCATTACTTGGACATTCGGAAGAAGTTAACAGAAAATATTACACATATGATGTGAGTGATTTCAGCCAGAAGATACAAATTGTGTCAGTGGTTAACAAAGAGACTGTGGGGCTGTAAATGGCACTTTTTTGCCCAAAATGATTACGTCGATGATTACGCTTTTTTTGCACAGTCGAAAAAACCAGTAAAATCAAGGTCTGGCAATTTTGCTAAATTCCCGTGAGGTCGCAGGTTCAAATCCTGTTGCCCCGATTGAACCAGAAAGACTGAGACAAAAATTCACTCTTGACAAGGAGCAGTGGACATGTTAGTCTTTAGTCATCGAAAAAATATGCAAAATGCTTTGATGAGGAATAGTACATGAGGACCGGAGCACAGAGAACTGTCGGGTGGTGTGAGACAGTAGAAAGAAGTCATGGAACTCGCCTTGGAGCATCTGTCCGAACTCACGAATATCCGGAAAGTAGGCGCAGACGGTATCCACCGTTATATGGAGAGGATATAAGAATTATACAAAATATTCCGTATCCCATGAGTGTATGAACCGTTCATAAATAAGAGTGGTACCGCGAAGACAGATGTCTTTCGTCTCTTACAGTAGTCTGTAGAGATGAGAGATTTTTTTTTGTTCAGAAACAGAAAACATACAGAGAATTTATATGTTAGAGAAACAGGAGGAAAAAACATGAAAAACGTAACAAAATACCAGAGACAGTATTATATGCCGCCAATGAAATGTATGAAATGGGCAGAGAAGGAATATGTGGACAAAGCTCCGATCTGGTGCAGCGTAGACCTTCGTGACGGAAACCAGGCACTGGTCATTCCGATGAGTCTGGAACAGAAAATCGAGTTTTTCAAACTTCTTGTAAAAATCGGATTTAAAGAAATTGAGGTAGGTTTTCCGGCAGCTTCTGAAACAGAGTATACATTTGTACGTACACTGATCGAGCAGAATCTTATTCCGGATGATGTAACGATTCAGGTTCTGACACAGGCCAGAGAACACATTATCCGTAAGACTTTTGAAGCGGTCAAAGGTGCGCCGAAGGCAATCGTGCATGTTTATAACTCAACATCTGTAGCACAGCGTGAGCAGGTATTCAGAAAATCAAAAGAAGAGATCCTGAAAATTGCTGTCGATGGTGCCAAGCTTCTGAAAGAACTGGCTGATGAAACAGAGGGGAATTTCCAGTTTGAATACAGCCCGGAAAGTTTTACCGGAACAGAACCTGAATATGCATTGGAAGTATGTAATGCAGTTCTTGATGTATGGCAGCCAACACCGGAGAATAAGGCAATCATTAATCTGCCTGTAACTGTAGAACTGTCTATGCCACATGTGTATGCGAGTCAGATTGAATACATGAGTGAGAATATGAAATATCGTGAAAATGTAATTCTTTCTCAGCATCCACATAATGACCGTGGATGTGGCGTTGCAGACTCTGAACTTGGTCTGCTTGCTGGTGCAGACAGAGTAGAAGGTACGTTGTTTGGAAACGGAGAGCGTACAGGAAATGTGGATGTAGTGACACTTGCCATGAATATGTTTGCACAGGGAGTTGATCCGGAACTGGATTTCTCTGATATGCCACATATCTGTGAAGTATATGAAGAATGTACCGGAATGAAAGTGGATGAAAGAAGTCCATACAGTGGAGCACTGGTATTTGCGGCATTCTCAGGATCTCACCAGGATGCAATTGCAAAAGGAATGCACTGGAGAGATGAAAAAGATCCGAATCGCTGGACGGTACCATATCTGCCGATCGATCCGACTGATGTTGGAAGAAATTACGATGCAGATGTTATTCGTATCAACAGTCAGTCAGGTAAAGGTGGAGTTGGCTATATTCTGGAAACAAAATACGGCCTGAACCTGCCGCCTAAGATGCGTGAAGCTATGGGGTATGCAGCAAAAGCTGTTTCCGATCACAGCCATAAAGAACTTCATCCGGATGAAATCTTTAATCTGTTTAAATCTACATTTGAGAATGTTGTAGAACCATATAGTATCAATGAGGTGCATTTCCAGCAGAAAGATGGAGGCATTACGACACAGGTAACATCTACCTTTAACGGAAAGACTATTATTACAGAGGCAACCGGAAACGGACGTCTGGATGCGGTCAGCAATGCACTGAAGAAGGCATACGAAATGAAATTTACGCTGGTAACCTATCAGGAGCATGCACTCGAAAAGAGCAGTAGTTCCAAGGCAATCGCATATGTAGGTATCCAGAAACCGGACGGAACACTTTCCTGGGGTGCTGGCGTTGATCCGGATATCATTCGTGCATCCATTGATGCGCTGGTAACTGCAATCAACAACCGATAATCACAATCAGAACAGCCCTTTCCTTTTCAACAGTTAGTTGTAAAAACTGTTGTTAAGGACAGGGCTTTTTTATGCATGTTTCACAGAATAAATTGTTTCTATGGAAAAATGATAAAATTTCTGCTAAAATTAAATAACATATGCCTATACATATTGAAGTTTGGATGAATAAGAAAGGAATCGGTACACAGATGCTAAAGATTAAAAGCTATGTGAAGGTAAAAAGCATTGCAGAAGCGTATGAACTGAATCAGAAAAAAACAGCACTTGTTCTTGGCGGTATGGTCTGGCTGAAGATGGGAAATCGTAATATTTCTACAGCGATCGATCTTTCCGGCCTGGGGCTGGATACAGTGCAGGAAACAGATGATGAGTTTGTGATCGGTTGCATGACACCGCTGAGAGAACTTGAAATAAATGAGAGACTGAATGAGTATACACATGGAGCAGTCAGAGAAAGTCTGCGCCATATAGTTGGCGTACAGTTTCGAAACTGTGCAACAATTGGAGGAAGTATCTGGGGACGGTATGGATTCTCGGATGTACTGACAATGTTTCTGGCAATGGATACATGGGTGGAATTGTATGATGCAGGAAGAATTCCACTGACAGAATTTGTAAACCGTAAAAAAGATAATGATATTCTTGTGAATATCATTGTACGTAAACAGCCGTTGTTTGTCTGTTATATGAGTCAGCGAAATTCAAAGACGGATTTTCCGGTACTGACTTGTGCGGCGTCTCTGATCGGCGAAGAAGTGAGAACTGTTATTGGTGCGAGACCGGCACGTGCGGTTGTTGTGGAAGATAAGGAAAGTATCCTTAAAAATTTCAAGCATATGACCAACAAACAGCGCGGAGAAGCAATTGAAAAGTTTACTGAATATGCGGCAGAACATGTGACTACAGCAGGTAATATGCGGGCTTCCGCAGAATACAGGACTCTTCTGGTAAAGGTATTGATAAGAAGAACCTGGGAAGCAGTAGGAGGAATGAAGAATGAATATTAGTTTCTGGCTGAACGGAGTTTACCGACAGGAAGAAATCGAGCCTGGAATGTTGCTGATTGATTTTCTGAGAGAAAAAGGATGTTATAGCGTCAAAAGAGGCTGCGAAACTGCAAACTGTGGACTTTGTACAGTGTTGGTTGAAGACAGACCGATTCTTTCATGTTCCACATTGGCTGCTCGTATTGATGGAAAAAAAGTAGTGACGATGGAAGGAATGCAGAGAGAAGCACAGGAATTCGGGAGCTTTCTTGCAAATGAGGGTGCAGAACAGTGTGGCTTCTGTAATCCTGGATTTATTATGAATGTATTTGCCATGCTTCATGAGATCAAAGAGCCGACGGAAGAACAGATCAAGGAATATCTTGCCGGAAATCTGTGCAGATGTTCTGGGTTTGTTTCTCAGGCAACAAGTATCCTCAAGTTTTTAAAATATAAAAAAGCACAGGAGGACGCATAAAAATGAAATATGTAAATCAGCCTGTACGTAAAACAGATGCAATGTCGCTGGTGACAGGAAAACCAGTTTATACGGATGATCTGGCACCAAAGGACTGCCTGATCGTTAAGATATTAAGAAGTCCGTATGCAAATGCATGGGTAGAAGAGATCAAGACCGGAAATGCAGAAAAAGTTGCAGGTATCGCATGTGTTCTTACTTATAAAGATGTTCCACAGAAGCGTTTTACTCTGGCAGGACAAACTGCACCGGAAATGAGCCCGGATGATCGCCTGATTCTGGATCGTCATGTTCGATTTATCGGAGATGCGGTTGCAATTGTAGCAGGAGAGACAGAAGATGCAGTAGACAAAGCATTAAAAAGAATTAAGGTACAATATCGAGTGGAAGCACCAGTATTGGATATGCATAAAGCAAAAGATAATCCGATTCTTGTACATCCGGAAGAAGACTGGAAACTAAAGATTCCGCTTGGTGGAGACCATAAGAGAAATCTGTGTGCAACTGCACTGGAAGAGCATGGAGATGTGGACAAGGTGCTCAGCGAATGCAAATACACAGTAGAACATACTTATCATACCAGAGCGAACCAGCAGACTATGATGGAAACCTTCCGTACAGCCTGTTATATGGATCATTTTGGAAGACTGATCGTACTTTCTTCTACGCAGATTCCTTTCCACGTAAGACGAATTGTTGGAAGAGCACTGGATATTCCGGCCTCCAAAGTGCGTGTTATCAAACCACGAATTGGTGGAGGATTTGGAGCAAAACAGACTTCCGTCAGTGAAATTTATCCGGCAATTGTTACATGGAAGACCGGTCGTCCGTCCAAGATGATCTTTTCCAGGTATGAATCTATGATCTGCTCCTCACCACGCCATGAAATGGAAATTACCGTGCGTGCAGGTGCAGATGAAAATGGTATCATTAGAGCAATTGATGTCTATACGTTGTCTAATACGGGGGCTTATGGTGAACACAGTTCTACTACAGTGGGACTGAGCGGACACAAATCAATTGGCCTTTACAGACACACAGAAGCTTATCGTTTTGCATTTGATGTTGTTTATACGAATGTGCAGGCAGCAGGGGCTTATCGTGGATATGGTGCAACGCAGGGAATTTTTGCTGTTGAATCTGCAGTAAATGAGCTGGCTCACAAAATGGGAATGGATCCGGTAAGAATCAAGGAATTAAACATGCCAGTTGAAGGTGGACCGCTTCCGGGTTATCCGGATGTACCTTATGCACAGAGTTGTACGATGGATAAATGTATGGCCAGAGCAAAAGAAATGATGGACTGGGATTCTAAGTATCCATTCCGTGATATGGGAAATGGTAAAGTCCGTGGAGTCGGAGTGGCAATGGCCATGCAGGGATCTTCTATTGCCGGTGTTGATGTTGGTGGTGCAGATATCAAATTGAACGAGGATGGTTCATATACTCTTGCACTTGGATGTACGGATATGGGAACTGGCTGTGATACGATCATGGCGCAGATCGCGGCTGACTGTCTGGAAACTCCGATGGAAAACATTGTTGTATTCAGTGTAGATACTGATATTTCACCATATGATTCAGGATCTTATGCATCCGCCACTACTTATACGACAGGTATGGCAGTCATGAAAGCCTGCAAAGAGCTTCGAGGTAAAATATGTGAAGTTGGTGCACAGATGTTGGGAACAGATGTAGATAAGGTTGCGTTTGACGGTTCGTATGTATTTGTGGATGAGGATGAGGAAGAAGAGAAAAAAGTTTCTCTGGAACAGGTGGCGTTGAAAGGCACCTTCTTTAATAATATTGAACTGCAGGTGGTCAAACAGCATTCTTCACCGTTGTCACCGCCGCCGTTTATGGTTGGCATGGCAGAAGTTGAGGTGGATACAGAGACAGGTGAGGTGGATGTGCTGGATTACGTGGCAGTCGTTGACTGTGGTACCCCGATCAATCCGAATCTGGCACGTGTACAGACAGAAGGTGGCATTGCGCAGGGAATTGGTATGGCCCTTTTTGAAGACGTACAGTATACCGATAAAGGAAAAATCCGAAATAACTCCTTTATGCAGTATAAGATTCCAACCAGAATGGATATCGGAAAGATCCGAGTGGATTTTGAAAGCAGTTATGAAGAGAGTGGACCGTTTGGAGCCAAATCTATCGGAGAACTTGTGATCGATACACCATGTCCGGTGCTTGCGGAAGCTATTTATAATGCAACCGGAGTACGGTTTCGAGAACTTCCGATCACACCTGAAAAAATAGCGATGGGAATCCTGAAAAAGAAAGGAACCGACGAAAATTCATGACAAATATGATAATGGGAACCCTGCTGGCGGTGGGATATCTTGTTGTGTTCTGGGTGTTTGGAGCACTGATCCCGGAAAAGTTCCAGTCAGGGAAATTCCCGATTATGTGTATTACCGGATTTTTGCTTTATTATACTCTGTTTGAGATTGTGGCATTTCCAATGAAATATCTGTGCTGTTCGCTGAAACAGTTGACGGTAATCTGGGGATGCCTGCTGATCCTTCTCTTTCTCTTTGTAATATGGAAAAGACGGAGAGTTCTGGCAGACAGTGTCAGGACAATACCGGGCAGTACGCAAAAGAATATATCTGTGCTTATTCTGTTGCTGGCAGCAGTAGGTCTCGCAGTGTTGCTTGGATTTAATACCAATACACTGTCAACGTATGATTCAAACAATTATATTGGACTGCCGGTAGCATCCGTGTATTCTAATACACTGGACAGAGTGGCACCTTATTCAGGAACCCTGTTGGAGGCACCGGAACAGTTCTATATTATGAATACAGATACGTTGCAGAGTGCAATTGTTTATCAGGTACTGAATATTCATCCACTTATGGAACGTAAATGGAGCTTTACGATTGCGATGGTGATTCTTTTTGAGATGGGACTGTACCAGTGTGCAAATGGATTTTTTAAGAAAAAGGAAGCAGAAAAAACAGTGTTTGTGATACTGGCAGATCTGGTGCTTTTGTTTTCGTACAGTCTTGGTGGGGTTTCTCAGTATTTTGCATATCGAACTTATGAAGGAAAAGCAATCATTGCATATCTGTATATGACTGTGATTTTTGGATTCTGTCTGGCAATATACAGAAAGGAGACGAGTCTGTGGCCATGGTGCGGACTGTTTCTGTGTGGAACAGGTGGAATTGCGTTCAGTAATTCTGCACTGTTTATTGTGCCATGTATGATCGGGGCTACATTATTTCCGTATGTTTTATGTGATGGAATACTGAAAAAACAGTGGCATCTGCTGAAAAGATATATAATTGTGTTGCTGCCATCAGCATTTTGGATGCTGATCAGCCACCTGGTATAAAAGGAGGAAGAATGATTGGAAAATTTAAATGAAACAATACAGTTTCTGATACAGTCCCTCCAGACCTATACGGGAAACAATCCGATTTGGATCCTTTATCCGGTGGCGATGATTCTAATCTGGTTTCTTGGAAAAAAAGGAGATCGAAAATTATTTATCGGTGTTTTTGTAACAGAATGTCTTACGATCTTTAATCCGTTTGTTGTGAAAGTCCTTCTGGATATATTTGGATTTGGAACACGTTTTGTCAGATTTCTGTGGATCATTGTCTTCTTTATTACAATAGGTTATGCTCTGACTTTACTCATTTTTGCATCTGCAAAAACATGGCTACGGATTTTGACGGGTGGAATCTGTCTTGCATTGATCGTAACACTGGGAATTCCTGTTTTCAAGGGAACAGAAGATTTTCCATATAAAAAGGCAACCAATGCGTATTTTATCGGACAGGAGATTCTGGATCTTTCCAGTATTATGCACAGTGAAGGAATTGAACAGCCAAGAATACTGAGTGATGGTCTGCTTCTTGTTTACAGGCAGTATGATCCGGATGTGAGATCTTATGTGAGTCGTCGTATACTTCAGAAGATTGAAAAAACTTCAGAAGAAAAATTTATGAAGAAGAAAAAGATCAAAGATTGGATGAAAAAAATCGTAGCAGTCTATTATTATCATGATTATTCTCTTCCGGCAGAAGAATTTCAGAGTTTGGTCAGAGGAAGTAAAGTGGATTATATTATATCCGCAACGCCGGAGCTGGATGAGTATCTGTCGGGGACGACTATGTATGTGCTTGGACAGACCGAAAACTACCGTGTCTGGAAAGTAGTATAAATCGTAGTATTAAAACAAAAATGCATATATTCTGAATTAATAGTTGAAAAAGTAGGAATAATTCAAAAACTTTACAAATACTCAAATATGTGCTATATTATAAAAAGCTTTAGGAAAAGCTTGCACCTGTAGCTCAGTGGATAGAGCAGTGGTTTCCGGTACCATGTGCGGGGGTTCGATTCCCTTCAGGTGTGTTGCACGAGGTAATGGGTCTGCCTCGGTGCGTTGTAAGTTACTGTGAACGAAGTGAACAGTAATAATTAAGGAGGACAAGAACTTGGATAATTTCAGGGAATGGTTATCAGATAACCTTCGCTATTTTATGCTTGGCGGAGTGATTTTGATAATCGTAGCTGTATTGTTCTTTAGCATACGTGCTTGTACCGGAAGTGGAAAGGGGACTTCGGACGGAGAACAAACTACAGCACAGGACAACAGCCAGGGAAATGATCCTTCTTCTCCGGAAGATGATGGGGAGACAAACGACGGGAAGAAAGAAGAAGACACGAATCCCTTGGAGGATGGCAGTGAAGAAGTTACTGCACTTATGAACAGCTACTACAAGGCTTTAGGGGAAAAAGATATTACGACATTAAGAACACTGGTAAATAATCTGACACCTTCTGATGAATCCAGAATTACAAATGCAAAGGATTATATTGAAGGATATCAAGTCAGCAAAGTGTATATGAAGAAAGGACTGGATGATAATTCGTATGTTGTATATACGAAAGGAAGTTTCATCTGTAAGGGGATTGATACACCGGCACCGTCTCTTTGGAGTTCTTATGTTGTAAAAGACAGCGATGGTACCTATAGAATATTGGGTGACCTTGAACAGAACACAACAGTTTCCGCTTATATGGATTCGCTGAAATCTGATGAAGATGTAAAGAAGCTTACAGCTGAGGTGCAGGCGGAATATGAGCAGGCACAGAAGGATGACACAGCTCTTGCACAGTTCCTTGACGGACTGGGTGAAGAAGCAGATACTTCTTCTTCTGAGACGAGTGCAGACGGCACGATGCTGACAGTTACAGAAGGGTGTAATGTCAGAGCTGAAGCAAATAGTGACAGTGAAATTATTGGTGGTCTTGACGAAGGGGATCAGGTTCAGAAAATGGGTCAGGAAGGTGACTGGATCCAGATTGAATATGATGGTCAGACCGGATATGTATACAGTGGATTGCTTCAGTAAAATATTTAGACAAAATAAAAGACACGGGATGAATCCTGTGTCTTTTTCAATGCTTATTTTTTAAGAGAGCCGTCAGCCAGCAGTTCATAATTTTGACCATCTACGGTGATCGTTCCGGTCTGCATGATACCATCCAGATCCATGTAATAACGTTTGCCATTGTCATCAACCCATCCGGTCTGCATGATACCATCCTTATTAAAGAAATAGTGCTTGCCGTCGGTATCGATCAGCCAGCCTGTGTAAGGAACACCGTCAACCATAAACATCCAGTTGCTGCCGCTTGAAGTCCAGATTCCAAGGCTTGCCTCAGGAGATGTCTCATCTTGTGATATGGATTCAGAAGGAGAGGCAGAAGGCTCAACCGTAATGGTAGGTGTAGCAGAAATGCTGACGCTTGCCTTTGGCTTCTGGGTGAGAACAGGTGTTGGCGTGACCGGAGATTTTTTTATTACAGATGCATGTCTGACAGGAATTTTGTAATTTGGATCAAAAGAAGTTCGATGGAATAAAAATCCAGCAGACAGACACAATAAAATTGCAATCAGAAGCAGCAGGGGATTCAGGCGTCGTTTCTTATCAGACATAATTTCCCTCCTTTGTGTATCTGAAATGATAAAACAATAACTTTATCATACAATATGTGGTAAAAAAAAACAAGGTCTCGGTTGCGGACAAAAAGAAAAAACTATATAATGGAATAATGGACGAAAAAAAGATAGCAACAGATCAGACTACAATAAGAATAAATAAATACCTGAGTGCGGCAGGAGTATGTTCAAGAAGAGAAGCAGATCAGCTGACAGATGCCGGGCGGGTCACGGTTGCTGGAAAAGTGATCGGTACCGGAGAAAGGATTCCGGCAGATGCTGAGGTTTTTTTGGATGGCAGACCGGTGAAGGCAGAGACCAGGCAGGTACTTCTGCTCTTTTATAAGCCAAGGGGCATTGTGTGCAGTACAAAAAAGCAGCGACAGGAAACGACAGTAACAGAGTTCCTGGATTATCCGGTGAGAATATATCCGGTAGGACGTCTGGACAAAGATTCGGAGGGACTGCTTTTGCTGACGAATCAGGGTGACCTGGTTAATCGTATCATGCGTGCAGGAAACTACCATGAGAAAGAATATGAAGTGACCGTAGACAGAGAGATTACAGAAACTTTTATCAGAAAGATGAGCAGTGGTGTCCCAATCCTTGGAACCGTGACGCGCCCGTGTACGGTATATAAGACCGGTGATAAAAGCTTTTCTATTATATTGACCCAGGGATTGAACCGCCAGATCAGAAGAATGTGTGAATATCTGGGATATCATGTATGTACATTGAAACGTATCCGTATCATGAATCTCACACTGGACGGTCTGAAATGTGGAGAGTATCGGGAAATACGTGGAGATGAATGGAAGAAACTGAATGAACTGATACGGGATTCTTCCAGTGAGACAGTAATCAGAACAGGAGGACAGCATGGAAACATCAGCGGCAGAACAAATAAAAGAACTGGTGCAGAAGCTGAACGAAGCAGCAAAGGCATACTATCAGGAAGACCGGGAGATCATGAGCAACAGAGAGTACGACGCACTGTACGATCAACTGGAAAAAATGGAAAAGGAAACAGGAATCGTTCTGGCAGACAGTCCAACTGTTAATGTGGGATATGAGGCGGTCGATGCACTGCCAAAGGAAACACATGAGTCTCCAATGCTTTCGTTGGATAAGACTAAGGACAGAGAAGTTTTAAGGGCATTTATCGGGACACATCCAACCCTGCTTTCCTGGAAGATGGATGGGCTTACGATCGTTCTCACATATGAAAATGGAGAATTGCTTAAAGCCGTTACCAGAGGAAATGGTATCGTGGGAGAGGTAATTACAAATAATGCAAAAGTATTTAAGAACATTCCGCTGAAAATTGCGTACCAGGGCAGACTGGTCCTGCGTGGGGAAGCTATCATTACGTATTCTGATTTCGAAAAGATCAATGATACGATTGAAGATATCGATGCAAAATACAAAAATCCTCGAAATCTCTGCAGTGGTTCGGTCCGACAGCTGAATAATCAGATCACGGCAGAAAGAAATGTACGCTTTTATGCATTTGCTCTGGTTTCTGCACAGGATGTAGATATGCATAATTCCAGAAAATATCAGATGGAATGGCTTGGAAAACAGGGATTTGAAGTGGTGGAATATCGTATGGTTACAGGAGAGAATCTGGACGAAGCAATGGATTACTTTGCGCATGCGATCGAGCAAAATGATTTTCCATCAGATGGACTTGTTGCACTATATGATGATATTGCTTATGGAGAATCGCTTGGAAGTACTGCGAAATTTCCCCGAAATGCGTTTGCTTTTAAATGGGCCGATGAAGTGAGGGAGACGACACTTCGTGAAATTGAATGGAGTCCTTCAAGGACAGGGCTCATTAATCCGGTTGCCATATTTGATCCGGTTGAACTGGAGGGAACGACAGTCAGCCGTGCCAGCGTGCATAATGTGAGTATCGTGAAAGACCTGCAGCTGGGAATTGGGGATACGATCCAGGTATATAAAGCCAATATGATCATTCCGCAGATTGCTGAGAATCTGACCCGAAGCAGTAAGCTGGAAATACCGGAAATCTGTCCGGCATGCGGCCAGGAAGCCAGAGTGATCAGAGAAAATGATGTAGAGGCGCTTTACTGTATGAATCCGGACTGTGCGGCCAAAAAGATCAAGGCATTTACTTTGTTTGTAAGCAGAGATGCCATGAACATTGACGGACTGTCGGAGGCAACGCTGGAGAAATTTATTGCAAAAGGTTTTATACACAACTTCGGAGATATCTTTGAGATAGAAAAATATCGAGATGAGATCGTAACGATGGAAGGCTTTGGAGAAAAGTCTTACGAAAATCTGGTGAACAGTATTGAAAAGGCAAAAGAAACAACACTTGCAAAAGTAATCTACAGTCTTGGGATCGCAAATATCGGACTTTCCAATGCAAAAGTGATCTGCCGTCATTTTGATGATAATCTGGACAAGATCCGTTCGGCAGATGAAGAAGAAATCAGTGCAATTGATGGAATTGGATCGGTTATTGCAAAGAGTCTGACAAAGTATTTCAGTAATCCGGAGAATAATCAAAAAGTAGATCATCTGCTGAAATATCTTCATATTAATAAAGAAGAAATTTCCGGTGAGCAGATCTTTACAGGAATGAACTTTGTCATTACCGGAAGCCTGGAACATTTCAGCAACAGAGGAGAAGCCAAAAATCTGATCGAATCACTGGGCGGCAAAGTAACCGGTTCGGTGACAGGTAAGACAAATTATCTGATCAATAATGATGTGACTTCGAATTCATCAAAAAATAAAAAAGCCCGGGAACTTGGAATTCCGATTCTGTCAGAGGAAGATTTCCTGAAGCTGGCAGAAAGATAAAAGATTATATCAGGACAAAAGGAGGAACAGAAAATGCCGATTAAGATACAGGGAGATTTACCGGTAAAAGAAATTCTTGAAAGAGAAAATATATTTGTTATGGATGAGGGGAGAGCGGTACATCAGGACATTCGTCCACTTCAGATTCTGATCCTGAATCTGATGCCGCTGAAAGAAGAAACAGAACTGCAGCTTTTGCGGTCTCTGTCAAACACACCATTACAGGTGGATGTGACTTTTATGGCGGTTGAGAGCCATCAGGCAAAAAATACTTCTGCCAATCATCTGAATAAATTTTATCAGACTTTTTCGGAACTCAAAGACATGAAGTTTGATGGGATGATCGTGACAGGTGCACCGGTAGAACAGATGGAGTTTGAAGAAGTGGATTACTGGAACGAGCTGACAGAGATCATGGACTGGACAGAAAGCCATGTGACATCTACGATTTTTCTGTGCTGGGCTGCACAGGCAAGTCTGTATTATTTTTACGGACTTCAGAAACGTCAGCTCGATCACAAAATGTTTGGTCTTTTCTGGCACAAAGTTCTGAATCGTAAGATCCCGCTGGTCAGAGGATTTGATGATGCTTTTCTTGCACCACATTCCAGACATACAGAAGTTCCAATCGAAGATATCCGTGCATGCAAAGATATCACGATTCTTGCAGAATCAGAAGAAGCGGGGCTTTTTCTGGCAATGGCACAGGGCGGCCGTAAGATTTTTGTCATGGGACATCCGGAATATGACCGTGTGACACTGGATGGAGAATATAAGAGAGATGTAGGAAAGGGACTTCCGATTGATCTGCCGAAGAACTATTATAAGGATGATGATCCGGAAAACAAACCGCTGCTTCTCTGGAGAGCTCATGCCAATAATCTGTATACAAACTGGCTGAATTATTACGTATACCAGAGTACTCCGTTTGACCTGATGGGAACACCGGATTTTGACAGTATTTCGTTTGAGTAAAAAGGCCGAGTAGTTTGATGGATTAAAGAATATTATAAAGAAAGTGCGAAACCTGGAGAATATTTCCACCGGGCTTCGCACTTTTTTTGTGTACAGGACAAATATGGTAGTGTATAATAGATTTAAAGCATTGAAAATATAATATGCAGGGGGAAAATGAAATGGATGGTTCGATGTTTATCGGAACATGGTGGTCACTGGTACCGCCATTGCTGGCAATCGTGCTGGCATTAGTAACAAAGGAAGTATACAGTTCACTTTTTATCGGGGTAGCAGCAGGGGCACTGTTGTATACTGGTTTTCATCCGTGGAATGCATTTGTGGCATTTTTTGATATCATGAAAAACAGTATGAACCTGAATATTCTGATCTTTGATGTACTGCTCGGAATGATCATTGTCCTGATGTCAAAATCAGGCGGATCGGCAGCTTATGGCAAATGGGCGGGAAGTAAGATCAAGACCAAGAAAAGTGCAATGCTGGCAACGACAGGTCTTGGTGTCCTGATCTTTGTGGATGATTATTTTAACTGCCTGACAGTTGGTTCTGTTATGAGACCTGTCACAGACCGTTACAAGGTATCCAGAGCCAAACTGGCATACATTATTGATGCAACAGCTGCACCGGTATGCATTATCGCACCAATTTCCAGCTGGGCGGCGGCAGTCAATTCTTATGTACCGGATGATGCCGGTATTACAGGATTTCAGCTGTTCCTGTCAACGATCCCATATAATCTGTATGCAATCCTGACACTTGTGATGGTAGTTTTCATCATTGTGACCGGACTTGATTTTGGTCTGATGAAGGTACATGAACGCAATGCGGCCAAGGGAGATCTTTTTACTTCAGGTGGAGAGGAATTTGATCAGGTTAAAGACGAAGAAATCTCAGCAAACGGAAAAGTCATGGATCTTGTGCTGCCAGTACTGGTACTTATCGTATCTGCAATCGGAGCAATGATCTATACAGGATTCCTTGGCGGTGCAACAGATATTGTGACTGCTTTTTCCGGTTGTGATGCAGAGACCAGCTTGATCTTTGCTACGATGATCACGGTATTTTTTATGCTGATTCTTTATCTGCCACGAAAAGTGGTTACCTTTAAAGGTTTTATGGACAGTTTTGTAGAAGGATTCAAAATGATGATCCCTGCAATTGCGATTCTGATTTTTGCATGGTCACTGAAAGGTATGGGCGATGCACTGGAAATCAGTACTTTTGTTAAAAATATCGTGGGAAGTAATACATCTGCAAGTGTGATCCTTCCGGCAATCCTGTTTGTAGTTGCTGTGTTCCTTTCTTTTTCAACAGGAACAAGCTGGGGAACTTTTGCAATCCTGGTTCCGATCGCAATCGCAATGTTCCCAGGGTCTGAAAATCTTCAGATGATGATCATTTCTGTATCAGCAGTTCTGGCAGGAGCAGTATGTGGTGACCATGTTTCTCCGATTTCTGATACTACAGTTATGTCTTCGGCAGGGGCACAGTCAAATCATATCAATCACGTAACTACGCAGATGCAGTATGCAGCAGTAGTTGCAGTGATCTCCTTTATCGGGTATATCATTGCCGGATTTGTACATATCTGGTGGGCGGTTCTTGGAATCAGCCTGATCCTGCTTCTGCTTACGCTTACAGTGATCAAAAAAATCACATCTTCCAAAGAAGAGGAGACAAAAGCAGGTGCGTAAGATTCAGGTACCATATATTGACCAGAGCATAAAATATCCAACCGGATGCGAGAGCGTTTCGGCAGTTATGTTATTGAAGTATCTTGGCTATGAGATTACGGTAGATGAGTTTATTCAGAACTGTCTTGAGTGCCGGGAGATGGAAATACGGGATGGTGTTCTGTACGGCCCGGATCCGAACAAATTTTTCTGTGGAAGTCCTTATGATGAAGAATCTTATGGGATTTATGCGAGAGGACTTCAGAAAGCGCTTGCAAAAGCCGCAGGGGATCATTATGAATTTCTGGATGAGACGGGAACATCGACAGAGACACTTCTGAAAAAGTATATCGATCAGGATATGCCGGTGGTATTCTGGGCATGTATCAACATGCGCAGGGAGATCCAGGGACCGGAATGGAAACTTCTGGATACAGGAGAACGATTTTGCTGGACATCGAACGAACATTGTATGCTGCTGGTGGGATATGATGAAGAAAAGTATTATTTTAATGATCCGTATGATAACAATGGAGTAGTTGGATATCCAAGAACACTGGTTGAAAAAAGACATGCTGCGCAGCACAGTATGGCACTTGGTGTCTTGAAAAGATGATTTTGTACCAAAAAGTGTCAGGATTTTATAAAAACTTTATTTGAATTAAAAAAGTAAATCTGCTATAGTAGATATGGTTACGGTAAACTGTTTTTTATCAGAGAAAGAAGTGTTTATTTTGCGTAAGAAATCGCACATATTATTGGCAAGGTACCTGGCAGACCAGATGCCGGCTAATGAAAGTTTACAGTCACATAGAAAAGCATTTTGTCTGGGCAATATCCTGCCGGACATCCAGCCTTCATTTGTAACCAAGAGACATGAGTATTTCGGTACCTTTGATGAGGTTCAGGGCAAGATACGACGACTGGTTCAGTCAGGGGCCAGGTATAACGACCGGGTATTCTGGCGGAGATCCGGAGAGGTCATGCATTATATAGCAGATTATTTTACTTTTCCACATAATAAGACGTTTGATGGTACACTTCGTCAGCACAACACCTATGAAAAGCATCTGAAGAACGAGCTGAAAGCATTTGTTCTGGAAGGTAAGGCTGATGTGTATACGGAGAATGAAATCCATTTTGAGACGCTGAACCAGCTTCTGCAGTACATTAAGGAACATCACAGGAGATATCTGAACTGTAAGAGAAATATAGATGATGATATTCATTATATCCTCAGTGTGTGCTATCAGGTATTTCAGGGACTGTTTCAGTTATGTCGGAAGAATGGTGCAGCGGATTATGCTTATGCAGTTATGTAAATATGAAAAGAATGTGAATTTTATCCAGAAACCGTCGGGGTATTTATCCCGACGGTTGATTTTTTTGGAAATTTATGCTAAACTAACCACAGTTATTGTGTAAGTAAGTTAGCAGTGAGAAACATACCTTTATAAGGGGAATAAAGATATGTTCTTGACAGAAGGGAGCAATTTTACCAGAATGAAGAACAAATATCTGACCAGAAGTTTATGTGTAACAATTTTATCTGCAATGGTTTTATCCAGTCCGATGTCAGTCATGGCTGCGGATGAGAATATAGAAACTGCAAGCGATTTGGGCGATGGAAGTGGTGAGGTAATCTCTGATGGAAGTGATACACCGGACACACCGGCACCGGAACCGAACACACCGGCACCGGAACCGAACACACCGGCACCGGAACCGAACACACCGGCACCGGAACCGAACACACCGGCACCGGAGCCAGATACGCCGACGCCAGAACCAGATACACCAACACCGGAACCAGATACGCCGACACCAGAGCCGACTGTGACGCCATCGGATCCAACTGCAACACCGGAGCCGACTGTGACGCCATCGGATCCAACTGCAACACCGGAGCCGACTGTGACACCATCGGATCCAACTGCAACACCGAGTCCGGCACCGACAAATGTAACAGAATCTGAAGCTGCAAAGAATCTGGTAGCAAAGATCAATGCACTTGCGAAGGAGACACTTACAGTAAATCATGCGGCAAGGGTAAAAGAACTCAGAGCAGAATATGACAGCCTGCCGGAAGACCAGAAGAAGTTTATTACAAATTACGATCTTCTTGTTGGTTTTGAAAGCAAGATTGCAGAATTGCAGAAGAATCAGAAGGATGCGGGGAATGCAACAGATATTTCTGATGGAAGTGGAAATGTTACAGGCAAGACAGGAACACCGGTTTATTATGTGTCGAACCTTCATGCAGGCAAAGAATTTTATCTGGACAGTCTGAAAAATAATTATCAGCTTTCTTTTTCTGATGATTTTTCTTCTGTGATGGATGAAATTGAAAAAGAATATAAAGAAAAAAACAAACTGACAGACGCTAGCGACAGCAGGGCTGACGGCCTGACGACTTCAGCAGATTCTCTGCTCGTGCGTAACTGGCAGGATATCCTGGCAATCTATGTTTATGAGCAGAGCCAGGAAGGAAACACGGAGTTCACTCTTGATTCATCAGCGAAGGATGAACTGGCAAAGATCTTTGCTGAGATGAATCCGGTTGTCCGTGATAAAGAAAGCATTACACATGTTTCTTATGGAAACTATCACATTAACCATTATATTAAACAGAATAATATTTCACAGGAAAACAGGACAGTACTTAAGAAATATGTAGAAACAGATTGCAAGCTGCTCTGTGCGATCGTTACAGATGCGAAAGGATTTGTACGTCAGAGTGTCGGGGATGATGTTTCTGAAGAACGTGTAAATGTCATTACTGCAGCATATTCACTGGTAGGTGAAGTTGGATATTTCTGGGGTGGCAAATCAACACAGATCGGTAAAGACTCCAGTTGGGGTTCTGCTGCAAAAGTATCTGCTGCAGGCAGTGCTAGCAGTGGAACTGTCCGTGCATATGGTCTTGACTGCAGTGGATTTGTTACATGGTCAGTGATCAATGGATATCTGAATCAGGGTATGCAGAGCAGTGTGGGAGACGGTACTTCTGAACAGTGGGAGAATGCCAATGTTGTCAGTGAACAGGATGCGCAGCCGGGTGACCTTGTATTTCAGAATGGACCGGAAGCGGGCAGTAATAACCATGTAGGTATTATCTGTGGCAAGACAGATGCAGGCGACTGGATCGCAGTGCACTGTTCTTCCAGTAAGAATGGAGTAACAGTCGGAGAAGCTTATGGTGCAAGCTTCCGTTATATCCGTCAGCCTTCATTCTATCCTACGCAGGCGGAAGTTGCAGAGATGGAAAATCAGGGTGCAAGTGCAAACAATGCAGAAACAAATCTGATAACAGATAATATAACAACATCAGCAACACTTGTGGCAGAAACAACAAACTCTCTCAGTGATGGATTGAATATGAATGATACAGTGACAGATGATACAGCAGAAACAATTACAGCTCCTGCTGATGCGACTGAGGATGTTGAGATAACATTTGAGGATATGGGTAATGAATCCGGAGATCAGACGACTTCCGATTTTGCGACTGGCAGTGTGGAAGTAACAGATACACTGGATGAAATCCTGAATCAGAATATTTCGGTTTCTGGAAGTTCTGCGGAAATTCTTCCGCAAAAACCGGATAACAGCGATATTCAGGTTACTTTTGAAGACTGATAATAAACAAAGCCGGACGATTCGAAAGAGTCGTTCGGTTTTTTACAGCAAGCTCTTTTATTGATGACAGAAGTCTGATAATATAAGACTGTACAAGAGATAAGGGAGTGGCAGATGAAGAAAAAAAGAAGATTTGGACGCAGAATCTTCTGCGTTTTGATAGTCCTGTTTATGGGTGTCATTTGGCAGAGTAATCTTCTTTCACAGGAACCTGCTGAAGTCAGGTCATTAAGAAAACAGGAGATTCTGCAGACCGATGATAATTGCAGGAAATATTATTTTGGATTGCTGACAGAAGATGAGAAAAAAATATATCGTGAAATGCTGAACGGAATACAGGAGAGACAAGATGAGTTTTATCTGACATCTTCAAATGAACAACTGATCAGCAAAGTTTACCATGCATTGTTGAAAGATCATCCGGAACTTTTCTGGGTGCACAATCGTGAGGAAGTATATACGACTGCGTATAAAGGAAGTGATTATTGTAGATTTTCACCGGGATATACCTATACAGATCAGGAAATTCAGGAAATTACGGTATCTATGGAACATGCGCTGGATGAAGTGAAAGCGCAAATTACACAGGATATGTCTGTCTATGATAAGGTCAAAATAGTTTATACGTATCTGATAGATCATGCAGAGTATGAAGCATCGGATGATGATCAGAATATTGCGGGCATTTTCTGGAAAAAGAAAGCTGTGTGTGCCGGGTATGCGAGGGCAGTACAATATCTTCTGGAGCAGCTTGGAGTTCCGTGTATTTATGTAGAGGGAAATGCGAGGGACAGTGACGAAGGACATGCCTGGAATATCGTAGAAATGAATGGCGAGCAATATTATGTAGATGCTACAAACGGGGATCAGCCGGGATTTCTGGAAGGCGGTGCGGTTTCTTTGGAAGAACATAAGACAACAATTTATGATTATCTGTGTCCTTTTCCACAGGAATATGAGCAATTATATACAGCATCCGATGAATTTCCGGTTCCGGAGTGTACTGCTACGAATCTTAATTTTTATGTGCTGAATCAGGCATGTTTTGATACATATGATGAACAGCAGATTTATGATTTCTGCTGTATGCGTCTTGAGAATGGAGCAGCGGTGGTACGTTTCAAATTTACTTCGCAGGAAGCTTTTGACGCAGCATGTCAGCAGTGGATACAGGAAGGATATGTTCAGAAAATTGCTGAATATTATCTGAAAATGTATGGGCTCAGTACAGTAGAGTATCATTATGGTATTCTGGATAATCTGAAAACGATATATTTTATGTTTTAGAGGAGATATTTTTTTATGAATGATATTTTGCAGCAGGTTATGAATATGATTGAGAATACACGGACAGTACCGTCTATATCCAGTTTTTCGATGATCGGTTTTGCAGTACTGCTGATTTTTGGAGTGATCAACTGTATTTTGGGATATCGGCTTCTGCGTTTCTGGATGATGCTCTGTGGTTTTGTCATTGGAGCTGGAATTGGATTTGGTGCAGCGTATACCAGTGGTGTGACAGAGAAATATATGTATGCAGTTTTTATGGTTGGAGCAGGGGTACTACTGGCCGTGATTGCATTTTTGAGTTATAAGATTGGAATTTTTATTCTGGGAGCAGGCATTGGAATTGGACTTGGTATTTATGTCTTTCATCCAACTACTTCGCTGGTATTCTTTTTCTGCCTTCTTCTGGGGGTAGGTCTTGGTGTGCTGGCCATGAAGCAGGCGAGGGAAGTCCTGATCATTGGGACAAGTCTTCTGGGAGGCGCAATGGCTGGCTTTTCTGCTGCGAAATTAGGCGGGCTTGCTGATATTCCGTATGGTCTGGGACTGAGTGCGGGATTTGCGCTTCTTGGAATGCTGATTCAGTTTGCGACAAACAGACGCAAAGATGGTGACGAGGAAGAAGAATACGAAGAGGATGTGCAGGCGGATGGACAGGACAGTTCCGATTATGTGGATTTCCGGGATTATATGCCGCAAAAATCAGAAAGAAAAGTACAGAAAGAAGTCAGAAAAACACCACAGAGACAAAATGTGAAGCATACGCCGGGAAGAGCGCAGAACAGTTCTCATAAAGCATCTCGGAGTGCGCAGCAGGTAGATTTTAGACTTGAAAAAAATAAAGGAAGAAAACATAAAAAGGATGCGGTGGCACCTGAATCAGAAAAAACAATTCCGTACCGACCGAGAAAGAGCAGACAGAAAGAAATTGATCTTCCGCTGGGATCTTTTGATACAGAAGATTCCTATCATCCAATGAATGATGACTATGAAGAACCGGTTGTAATTGATGAGGATGAACTGGATGAGGAAGTGCTGAGAGAAATGATGGACGAAGACGACCGGGAGGGAGAAGAACTCTGGAAAAAGATATCCAGACGTGATGATACACATAAAAAAAGAAAGTAACAGTAAAGATGCCGGGTAGAAGGCAGGAAAGAAGGACAACATGGCAAAAGAAGCTAAGACAAATGCGATGAGAATGCTGGATCGTCAGAAAGTGAAATATGAAGCATTTCCATATGAATGTGATGAGTTTATTGATGGACTTCACAGTGCAGATCTGATTGGGGCACCATATGAACAGTCTTTTAAAACACTGGTTATGGAAGGGAAAAGCGGCGGATACTATGTATTTGTAGTACCGATCGAAAAAGAAGTGGATCGTAAGGCGGCTGCGAAAGCAGTTGGAGAGAAGGCTGTAGATATGATCCATGTTAAAGATATTCTGAAAATTACAGGCTATGTAAGAGGCGGCTGCAGTCCGCTTGGAATGAAAAAACCATATCCGGTCGTGTTTGATGCATCCGCGGGTGGGTTTGAAGAAATATATGTAAGTGGAGGCCGTGTCGGACTGACGCTGAAAGTTCCGCTTGCTGCACTTTTGAAAGTGACAAATGGAAAACTGGCGGATATCACAATGAAATAAAAAATACTGTAAACAGCAAGCTAAAAAAGCTCCCGATCATTAAAAACGGGAGCTTTTGTCAGTTTGCGCGCCATGGGCGCGCTCTAACGGGTGTAAGTCCCGAACACGCCCAGATAGTGGGAAGTGTATAG
>NZ_CAKRXI010000014.1 GCF_934424005.1 uncultured Blautia sp. | reverse complement strand
ATGGTCTATATTTATCTGATGCACAGAACGAAGTAACATTAGCTCAGAAAAGCACACAGGAAATTGTATGGCAGCTCTTGGATATGGGAGAATATTCCGCGGGATCTACAGGAGCGGGATACAATACTTCTTCTGATGTAACGTGGACATCTGCAAATGAAGATTTAGTAACTGTCGATTCTGTTGGCGTTATTACTGCAAAAGATCTTCCTGATGGAGAAGAAACAGCAGAAACAACAGTAAGCGTAAGTTACAAAGGAACCAAAGTAAAAGATGTTAAAGTAACAGTAGTTAAGAATCAGGCAATCGCAACTGGTGCAACAGTAGATGTTGCCGGAACAGCTGGAGAGAAACATGCTGACAGCAACGGCAATGATAATACGAATACATGGAAAACTGGTGCTTATAAGGCTGGTCATGGAAGTTTAGGTAGCGAGTTTAACAGCAGTGCAAATTACCTTGAAATTGTAGATGGCACAGGTTCAACTGCAAGTGTTAAAGGAAAATCACCTTCTCAGGGTTATGCATATCTGAGCCACAAATATTATATTCCGCTTACAACCGGACAGCTTTGTGGTGTTTGGCAGGGTATTGCAGTTAAGGTTACCGGTGCAGCAGGTCTGTATCTGAACAAATCTTCTGTATCCATGAAAATGGGTGAGAATAATACGGCAACAATCCAGGGTACCTACATCACAGAAAACGGTGAAGAGTGGGGGAGCTGGGCTAATGAGAAGCATCCTGATTTCTCAACAATTCACATGATCGATGGAGATACCAATGTAGTAACAGCAGCACCTGATCCAAAGAATGGAAGTGTCCTGAAACTTACCGCAGTTGCTCCTGGTAAAACAACCATCACAGTACAGTTTGATACTTCAACACTTACAGCAACCTGTGATGTAGAGGTAACATCTGACGCAAGACTGGTACTTACTCCGGCAGATAAACTGAGAGTAGTACAGGGTGATACAGCAACAATTGAAGCAAAGGCATGGGACGGTACTCAGTATGTTGAGAATCCGGAAATCACATGGCAGAGCTATAATACAAGTATTGCAACTGTAGACAAGGGTGTAGTTACAGGTGTGAAAAAAGGCACCGTTGGTGTAGCTGCAACCTGGAACGACATTACATCTGACCCAGTACAGGTTTCTGTAGTTCCAAGTAGAACACTCACTGTAACAACTACATGGGATGATGACAACAACCGTGATAACAAACGTCCGGAAAAAACAACACTTCAGCTGACAACAACAGATGGAGAAAACGTTGGCGATCCGGTAGAACTGAACGCAGACAATGAGTGGAGCTATACATGGAAGAATCTGGCATCCGAGGATGAAGATGGACAGCATATCTCCTACCTTGTAACTGCAGTTGAAGATGAAACATTAACAGCAAACAATTACACAGCAGAAGTAACAAGAACTTCTTCCGATGATAATTTTGTTGTTACATACAAACATGAAATCGAAAAAACAGCTGTCACAGCAAACGTAACATGGGATGACGCAGACAACCAGGATGGAAAGCGTCCGAAGGAAGTAACCTTACAGCTCAAAGCTGATGAAGAAGCAGTTGGCGATGGCATCACTGTAAAAGCAGACAGCGAAGGAAACTGGACCAAGACATGGTCAAACCTTCCAGTAAACAAAGAAGGTGCAGTTGGTCAGGCAGTTGAATACACAGTAGAAGAATCCGGACTTCCGGAAGGATATACATTTACAGTTAGCAAAGACGAAGAAACAGGAGCAATCACAGTTAAGAACTCCTACACACCAGCAGTCAAAGACCTGACAGTATCCGCTAAATGGGATGACGCAGAGAACCAGGATGGTGTTCGTCCGGCATCTATTGATGCAGTTCTTTATGCAGGTGACGCAGCAACAGATAAAATGGTAACTCTGAAAGCAGATGAAAACTGGACAGCTACAATTAGCGCAATGCCAGTATATAAAGCTGGTAAAGCCATTGCGTATACCCTGAAAACTACAAAGGATGTAGAAGAATATACAAGTGAAGCAAATGGAACAACACTTACATTTACTCATAAAGCAGCGGTTACATCCGTCACAGCATCTGTAACATGGGATGATGCAGATGATAAAGATGGAATCCGTCCGAAGTCTGTAAGCTTCCAGCTGAAAGCAGATGGCGAAAATGTTGGTGATGCTATTAAGGTGAATGCTGGCAGTAACTGGACGAAAACCTGGGAAGATCTTCCGAAATATAAAGCCGGAAAAGCACTTACTTATACAGTAGAAGTAAGTGACATTTCAACAGAAGAAGATCAATATACTGTAACAACGAGCGGTGATGCAGCAAATGGATTTGTATTTAAAGCATCTCACGTTCCGGCAGCAGCTGAGATCGCAGTGTCTGCGACATGGGACGATGCAGAGAATCAGGATGGCGTTCGTCCGGAAAAAGTAGAAGCAGAGCTTTATGCAGATGGAAAAGCAACAGGCGATAAAGTAACTCTGAATGCAGAAAACAACTGGACAGCATCTTTTGGTGAGAAAGAACTGAAGAAAGATGGTAAGACGATTGAGTATACTGTTCAGGTATCAGAAGTCGAAAACTATACCTGTGATGTAACTGGAAGTGGAGCAAAAGGATTTTCACTGAAGTATACACATAAGACCGCAGTTGTTAATGTGACTGTAAGTACTGTATGGAATGATAAGGAGAACCAGGACGGAAATCGTCCGACTTCATACAGTGTACAGCTTATGGCAGATGGTGTTAAGTCAGGAGACAAGATCATACTGGATACAGCAAATGGTTTTTCAAAAACATGGACCGGATTGCAGAAATACAGAACAGGTAATGTCGGAGAAGAAATCCAGTATACAGTAGAAGTAAGTGGTCTTGCGGAAACATATGAATCCGTTGTAAGCGGAACTGTAGCAGATGGTTTTTCTGTAACCAATACGTATGTGCCGACATCTGTTAAGATTCCGGTTTCTGTAACATGGGATGATGCGGAGAATCAGGATGGAGCGCGTATCGAAGCAGTAGAAGCAGAGCTTTATGCAAACGGAGAAGCAACAGGAAACAAAGTGACTCTGAATGCAGAGAACAACTGGACAACAAAATTTGCATCTGTAGATGTGAAGAAAGACGGAACAAGAATCAAATATGAAGTAAAGGGTACAGAGGCAGATGGGTATGATGTTTCTGTAGCTGGAGATATTCTTGATGAAAAAGGTCTTGTACTTACTTATAAACATATTCCGGCAATGGTAAATGTCAGCGCAAGAGCATCATGGAATGACGCAAATAACCAGGATGGAATCCGTCCGACAGATACACTTGTTCAGCTTTATGCAGACGGAACAGCGCTTGGTGACAAAGCAGTTATTGAGTCAAATAAAGAGTGGACAAAGACCTGGTCAGATCTTCCAAAATATAAAGCCGGAAAAGAAATCGCTTATAGTGTGATCGCGTATGCTGTTTCCGGATATACCGTAAAAGTAACCGGTAGTGCTTTAGAGGGATATAAAGCAGAGTACACGCATAATGTACAGAAAATGAATGTGACTGTTCAGAATGCATGGAATGATCTGGATAATGTGGTGGATTCCCGTCCGGCTCAGCTGGTTGTTGAAATCTATGCAAATGGAAAGACAACAGGCAAGAGAGTAACTCTGACAGAAGCAAATAACTGGAAAGCAACCGTTTCGGGTCTTGACAGAAATGCAGCCGGAAAACGAATTCAGTATACCGGCAAGGCAGTTGGAACTCCGGCAGGATATAATATTTCCGTAAGTACAGATGCAAATGGAAATATTAAATTAATCAGCAACTTTACAACTTATACGAAAAAGTTGCGACTGAAACTTTCCAAAACATCTTATGTATATAATGGAAAGAATGCAAAACCAAAGGTTACTGTGTATAACGGAAGAAAGAAAGTAAGCAGCAAGTATTATAAAGTAACTTATAAAAATAATAAAAAGGTCGGCTACGCAACCGTGATCGTTAAAGGCAAGGGCAAATTTGCAAAATACGCAGGCAAGGCAGCCTTTACGATCAAGCTTAAGACATTGAAAAAACCTTCTGTTAAAAAAGGTGCAAAGGGAACATTGAATGTAAGCTGGAAACGTGACGGACAGGCAACGAAGTATGTTGTACAGTACAGCCAGAGTAAAAAGTTTAAAGGTAAGTCCACAAAAACTGTAACAATCACGAATAATAAGATTGGAAAGACTGTTCTGAAGGGACTTACAGGCAAAAAGAATTATTACGTTCGTGTACGCAGCTGCAAGGCCGTAAACGGCAGGGAAATCTGGTCATCCTGGAGCCGCAGATCATCAAAGGTTAAAGTTAAATAAGAAATAAAATCCATTTATGTGGCAGGGGCAGCCGGGCGCTGCCTCTGAAAACGAGGAGGAAGAAAGAAATGTATAGAAAATGGCTGGGATGGAAAAAGGTTGCCGTATGCCTTGTTGGTGCTGCAATGATCATGCAGGGCGCAAGCATTGCCATGGCTTCTGACGAATATCCTACGGAACAGGAAACCACAGCTTCTGACGAAAATGCACAGGAAAGTACAGATACAGATACTGAAGAAAAAAGTACTGACGAAGAAGAAACAAAAGCGGACGAAGAAAAAAGTTCGGAAGAAACGGATTCTGAGGAACAGGATACAGCAGAGGATTCTGAATCAGAAGCTGGCAGTGAAGATGTTGAAAAAAATGCAGAAGAAACAGATGTAACAGAGAATACGATTGACCCGGAGGAGACACCGGAAGAAAGTGAAAAAGTACTTGCAGCAGAAGAGGATGGTACAGCTGCAGAAGAAGCGGGTCTTGCTGTTTCAGGTACAGTCAGTCATATTGACATGTCAAGAGTGGCATCTGCTTCATTGACGGTTGGAGATAAAACTTTAACTCAGACAGTGGTCTTTGATGAAGGAGATCTTGGAAACATTACAGTTTCTCCGGATTATGTGGGAGCAATCGTTATGGGACAGGGACAGATCCACATTGCAGGAGTCTTTCCGACAGGAACATATGCCTGCCCGATTGAATACACAGTATCTATTACAAAAGATGTGACATTTACAGATCCGGAAACGGGAAAAACATATACACAGACAATGACATTTACTTCGTCATTCAATTATTGGGATGAAAGTAATATGTGCCCGAGTCTTGGATGGAGAGAATACTGGTCTAACGGATTCGTTATTCCGTGGTCAGGTATGGACTTCGGATTCGGAACTGCAAGTGCAGTAATTCCGGCACCGACAGAACCGGTAGTACCGAACCCGAGTGAGGCACCAAACCCAAGTGAAGCACCAAACCCGAGTGAAGCACCAAACCCGAGTGAAGCACCGAACCCGAGTGAAGCACCGAACCCGAGTGAAGCACCAAACCCGAGTGAAGCACCAAACCCGAGTGAAGCACCAAACCCGAGTGAAGCACCGAACCCAAGTGAGGCACCGAACCCAAGTGAGGCACCGAACCCGAGTGAAGCACCAAACCCGAGTGAAGCACCAAACCCGAGTGAAGCACCGAACCCAAGTGAAGCACCGAACCCGAGTGAAGCACCGAACCCGAGTGAAGCACCAAATCCAAGTGTAACACCGGATACCACTGCGACACCAGCGGTGACAGAAATGCCGAATGCAACGGAAACTCCGAATGCAACAGATACACCGACCCCGGCTGTAACAAACGCGGATTCTGGAAATAATGGTGGAAATGGCGGCGCTTCCGGTTCTGACGGAACAAATTCTAATGGAACAAATACTGCAGGAAATGCATCTGGTTCACAGAAAACAGATGGTGTAAAAACTGCAGATGAGACAAAGGTTGCAGGCTCTGCAATGATGTTCCTGTTTGCGTTTGTTGATGTTGTACTTGCTTTCTGGGCACTTCGACTGAAACATCGCAGAGGCGAAAAATAAATCATGATCATCCCTGAAATATAGTTGAAAATGTTGCTGGATTTCTCCGGAGAGGAGCAGATCCGGCAGCATTTTTTACGTTATAGGAAATTACTACGTAATGTTCCTATTACACAAAAACGCTCCGCTTTGAATGCTGACTTTACAGAAAAACATCGACTAATTATAATAAAAATGTAAAAAGGAAGATTCAGGAGGAACTACATGTCATATATGATCAGAAAAGCGGAAAAGGAGGACCTGCCGCGAATTTATGAGATTTATGAAACAGCGAGACAATTTATGCGGGAGAACGGAAATCAGGCACAGTGGGGAGCAGGGGACAGACCGGAAGAACTGCTGGAAGATGATATTTCTCAGGGAGATCTGTATGTACTGGAAGATGCGGTCGCAGATGAAGCAATAATCCATGCAGTATTTGCTTTTATAAAAGGAGAGGATCCTGTTTATCTGAAAATTGAACAGGGCAGCTGGATGGTGGATACAGAGTATGCTGCAGTACACCGTGTTGCGAGTGATGGAACGGTCCGTAATGTGCTGGAAAAGATCATGGACTACTGTAAGGCACAGATACCGCATTTACGAATAGATACACATGAGGATAATAAAGTAATGCAGCATGTACTTGAAAAATATGGCTTTGTACGGTGTGGAATCGTGTATGTGCCGGATGGAAGCCCGCGTATTGCATATGAGTTACTGGAAAAATCTGAATAAGTTTTTAATGCAAAATTCTTATAAATATACATTTTGCTATTACGTAAATTTGTGGTAGAATAGAGAGAAAATGAATAGTTATACATAGAAAGGAACTATTATTATGGAAAAAGGTACAATTTTTAAATTTCATAATGACCTTGATACAGACCAGATCATTGCATCCCAGTATCTGCTTCTGCCAAATCTGGATGAAATGAAGGGTCATACATTTGAATCATTGGATCCTGATTTTGCAAAGAAAGTAAAACCGGGAGATTTCGTAGTTGGCGGTGAGAACTTTGGCTGTGGTTCTTCCAGAGAACAGGCACCGGGCGTACTCAAAGCACTTGGGGTACAGGCCGTTATCGCCAAATCCTTTGCAAGAATTTTCTTCAGAAATGCGATCAACATCGGACTTCCGGCAATTGTCTGTAAAGATCTTCCAGATGATGTACAGACCGGAGATACCATGGAACTTCATATGTCTGATGGTACAGCAGTTGCAAACGGAAAGACTTATACCTGTACCAAACTTCCGGAATATATGCAGGGTATTCTGAATCAGGGCGGCCTGATCGCTTCACTGAACAAGGAGGAGAAATAACCATGGGAATGACAATCGCAGAAAAAATCATCGCAGCAGCAGCCGGTGTGGATAGTGTTAAACCTGGTGATATCCATACGGTTCAGCTTGACCGTCTGATGAGTAATGACGGAACCACACATCTGACTGTAGATATGTATAATAATAAATTAAAAAATCCGCATATTGCAGATACAAAAAAACTTGTTTTTATCGTTGACCACAACGTACCGTCTGACTGTCCGAAAACAGCAGCATCCCAGAAAAAAATGAGAGACTTTGCAAAAGAAAATAACATTGATTTCTGGGAAGGCAAAGGCGTCTGCCATCAGGTTATGATTGAGAATTATGTTCGTCCGGGTGAACTGATCTTTGGCGCAGACAGCCATACCTGTTCTTATGGTGCACTTGGCGCATTCGGAACCGGTGTCGGATGTACAGACTTTCTTTATGGAATGGTAACAGGAACTTCCTGGGTACTGGTTCCGGAATCTGTAAAATTCAATCTGACCGGTAAACTTCCGGAAGGTGTTACCGCCCGTGACCTGATCCTTACCATCATTGGAGAAGTTGGTGCAAACGGATGTAACTATCAGGTAATGGAATTCACCGGAGAAGGCGCAAAAACATTAAGCATCAGCGATCGTATGACTCTCTGCAACATGGCAGTAGAGGCAGGTGCTAAGACAGGTATCTTTGAAGCAGACGAAAAAGCAATGGAATACCTCAAAGAACATGGACGCGAACCAAAGGCTGTATTCCACAGTGATCCGGATGCAAAATATGTAAGAGAGTATACCTTCGATCTCAGCAAAGTTCGTCCGGTAGTTGCAAAACCGGATTTCGTAGACAATGTTGTTCCGGCAGAAGAAGCATGCGGAATTGAGATTAATGAAGCATTTCTTGGGTCCTGTAATAACGGTCGTATTGAAGATCTGCGCGTAGGTGCTGAGATTATCAAAGGAAAGAAAGTATCTGACAAGGTACGTTTCCTCGTTGTTCCGGCAAGCCAGACCATCTATCGTCAGGCATTAAAAGAAGGGCTGATCGACATCTTCATGGAAGCAGGCGCGATTGTTATGAACCCGAACTGCAGTGTATGCTGGGGAAGCTGCCAGGGTGTCATCGGTGAAAATGAAGTCCTGATCAGTACAGGAACACGTAACTTCAAGGGACGTGCAGGACATCCGAGCTCCAAAGTATATCTTGGATCTGCAGCAACTGTTACCGCATCTGCAATTGCAGGCAAGATCGCACTGCCGTCTGAAATCTGAGAAAGAGAAGAGGATAACATAGATTATGGAAAAGTTTACAGGCAAAGTGTGGGTACTTGGTGATGACATCGATACCGATATCATCATCCCAACCGAGTATCTGGCACTCAAGACAATTGATGATATGAAACAGTATGGATTCAGCCCGCTCCGTCCGGAACTGGCTGGACAGATCCAGAAAGGCGACATCATTGTTGCCGGCAAAAACTTCGGCTGCGGTTCTTCCAGAGAACAGGCACCGGAGATTATCAAAGCACTGGGAATCCAGTGTGTCATTGCAAAATCATTTGCAAGAATTTTCTTCAGAAACTCTATCAACAACGGACTTCTGCTGATCGAGCAGCCGGATCTTCACGATGATATCAAAGAGGGAGATACCGTTACTGTTGTGATGAATGAACATGTAGACTATGATGGAAAACAGTACCCGATCGCTTCCCTGCCGGAGAATCTGATGAGTATCATTCAGGCCGGTGGACTTGTAAAAGCCATGCGCAAACTGAACGGACTGGACTAAGGAGGAAGAGCAGATGGGCGAAACAGTTATTGAAAAGATTATCAGAAATAATGTGGGTCATACAGTAAAACCTGGCGATATCGTGACCGTTAATGTAGACAGAGTCATGATTCATGATATTTTTATTCCATTTGTTGCAGAGAAGTTTGAAGAGATGGGATTCAAGAAATTATGGGATCCGGACAAAGTTGTTCTGATCTATGACCACCTTGTACCGGCAAGTCAGCTGGACGATACCAGACATTTCCATGTGGGAGATGCATTTGCAGAAAAATACGGAATGAAAAACGTACACAGAAGCGATGGAATCTGTCATCAGCTGATGACAGAGGCTGGTTATGTCAAACCGGGTAATATTGTCTTTGGTACAGACAGTCATACAACTACTTACGGATGCGTCGGTGCATTTTCTTCCGGTATCGGATATACAGAGATGGCAAGCATTCTTGGAACAGGAACCATGTGGATCAAAGTTCCGGAGACGATCAAGGTTGTGATCGATGGAGAACTTCCGGAGAATGTTATGTCCAAAGATGTAATTCTTCGTCTGATCGGTGATCTGGGCGCAGACGGTGCAACTTACCGTGCACTGGAATTTACAGGCAGTGCAGTCAAAAATATGTCCGTTGCAAGCCGCATGACCATCGCAAACATGGCAATCGAGGCAGGGGCAAAATGTGCACTTTTCACACCAGATGAAAAGACAGCAGAGTACTGTGAGATTGAACTGAACGATTTTCAGAAGAGTCTTGTCGGGGATGGGGATGCTGCATATCTCAAGACGATGACTTACCGTGGGGAGGATTTTGTTCCGGTCATGGCATGCCCGTCACAGGTGGATAAGATCCGTGATGTCAGCACACTGGAAGGAACGGAGATCGATCAGGTATTTATCGGCTCCTGTACAAATGGACGTCTGGAAGATCTGGCAGCAGCGGCTGAAGTCCTGAAAGGTAAGAAAGTTGCTGATTATGTAAAACTGATCGTGACACCGGCAAGCCGCAAGATCTACAGACAGGCAATTGAACTTGGTATTCTTGATACGCTGGCAGAAGCAGGCGCAATGATCACACATCCGGGATGTGGACTGTGCTGTGGACGTGCAGGTGGTATTCTGACAGATGGAGAGCGTGTTGTAGCAACAAATAACCGTAATTTCCTTGGACGTATGGGAACTTCCAAAGTAGAAATCTATCTGGCATCTCCAAAGACTGCAGCAGCATGTGCAGTGGCTGGAAAGATTGTCAGCCCGAAATAAAAACGTAAAAAAACACCAAAAAAAGTCAAGAAGGAAGAATATTTTTTTCTATCTTGACTTTTTTCTGATTTAGCACTATAGTATAACGCAGTAACAGCAATAACGAGGTGAAGTTTGCAGGAAAGAGGTATAAGCCCACCGAAGGAGTAAAACTCTCAGGTATCCGTATTGTCGGACAGAAACTGTAAATGGATCGTATCTCTGGAGACGCCTGTTTCAGTACAGGGGCCGAAGGTGCAAGCGACGCGTAAGCGTCTTGAATCTCTCAGGCAAAAGGACAGAGGATGCTTTTGATAATTACATCCTGAAGTTTATTCTTTATTTTTATTCTTTTTTAATTGTCTGATTCATCTTGATTCTTAGCAGTTCAACGGAGAACGGTTCTTATTTCTTTATTCCCCTTTTTATGATGCTGAAAAATACATATGTAAGGAGAACTTTTTGAGATGTGGGAAGCAATCAATAATTTTTTAGTTGCAGTGGATGACAAGGTCTGGGGCGTACCGCTTATGGTATTGATCATAGCCGGTGGCGTTCTTCTTACCAGCAGACTTGGGTTCCTTCAGGTACGTCGTCTTCCATTGGCACTGAAATGGATGTTCAAGAATGAAGAAGAGGGAGATGGTGAGATCTCCAGTTTTGCGGCATTGTGTACAGCATTGAGTGCTACGATCGGTACCGGTAATATCGTAGGTGTCGCAACAGCAGTCTGTGCCGGTGGTCCGGGAGCACTTTTCTGGATGATCGTGGCAGCATTCTTTGGAATGGCAACAAAATTTTCTGAAGGTCTTCTGGCAGTTAAATACCGTGTGGTTGCAGAAGACGGACACAGCCTTGGAGGACCATTCTATTATATCGAAAAAGGTATGGGATCAAAATGGAAATGGCTTGGCAAGATCTTTGCATTCTTCGGCGTTTGTGTAGGCCTTTTCGGTATTGGTACATTCAGCCAGGTAAATGGTATTTCCAGTGCCGTACAGAACTTCTTTGACCCGGACAAGACAAACTGTATCAATATCCCGTTCCTGGGACAGTATTCTGTAGCAGTTGTTGTTTCTTCTCTGATCCTTGCATTCTGTGTAGCCGCGATCCTGATCGGAGGACTGAAACGAATCGCAACTGTAAGTCAGATCATTGTTCCTTTTATGGCAGTGATCTATATTTTCTTCAGTATTACATTAATTATCTGTAATATTACAGAAATTCCGGCGGCAATCGTGACGGTTGTTACAGCAGCATTTAATCCAAAAGCAGTTACCGGTGGTGTGGTTGGTTCTATGATCGTAGCAATGCAGAAAGGTGTTGCACGAGGAATCTTCTCAAATGAAGCCGGACTTGGTAGTGCACCGATCGCAGCGGCAGCAGCCCAGACAAAAGAGCCGGTACGTCAGGGTCTGGTCAGTATGACAGGTACTTTTATTGATACGATCATTATCTGTACAATGACAGGTCTTTCCATTGTTCTGACAGGTGCATGGCAGGTAGAGGGAATTGAAGGTGTACAGGTTACCACTTATGCGTTCCAGCATGGACTTCCGTTCCCGGCTAAGTTTACAGCATTTGTATTGATGCTCTGTCTTGTATTCTTTGCATTCACAACAATCCTTGGATGGGATTACTACAGTGAACGCTGTCTGGAATATCTGACAAACGGACATCAGAAAAAAATCATTGTATACCGCTGGTTATACATCCTTGCAGTATTTATCGGACCTTACATGACAGTAAGTGCGGTATGGACTATCGCAGATATCTTCAATGGTCTGATGGCAATTCCAAATATGATCGCACTGTTTGCACTGAGCGGAGTTGTTGCGAAAGAAACAAAAGATTTCTTTGCTGCAAAGAAACATAAAATGTAAATAAAATCTTAGACACGTATAATTCCTTCTGTTCTTCATACACTAGACAGTGATGATGAGAACAGGAGGAATTTTTTTGAAGAAAAAAACAAAAACTCTGCTGACTGCGCTGGCGATACCTCTGGGTGTTGGGGCAGTTTCGGGATTCCTTACGCAGGGAAGCATGGATACATTTGAAAAATTAAAACAGCCGCCACTGACACCGCCGGGCTGGGTGTTCCCTGTGGTATGGACAGGATTGTTTGCAATGATGGGGACAGCATCGTATCTTGTAGCAATCTCGCCGAAAACAGAAAAGCGGAAGAAGGCGCTGATCCTGTACGGGGTACAGCTTGCAGTAAATTTCCTGTGGCCAGTATTTTTCTTTAATGCGGGATGGTATCTGTTTGCATTTGCATGGCTGCTTCTTTTGTGGTATCTGGTGTACCTTTGCATGAAGGCATTTTCAAAAATCTCACAGAATGCCGGATATCTGATGATTCCATATCTGGTGTGGCTGACCTTTGCTGGTTATCTGAATTTCTTTATTTTTCTGCTCAACTGAGGAGAGTCGCAGTAACGAAGCACTGTCTGAGAAGGCGGTGCTTTTTGCGTGGGCTGACATAGAGAGCAGACATTTTTGTGTTTTGCAGAAAAACATCTGATTTTCTTGGAAAAACAATGCTTGACAAAGATGTGGGAATCCTGTAGTATAGATAAGGATTATGATTAACAATACATATGTTGAACATTTTTCCAACTGCCGCAATGAATGGAAGTGACGGAATCCGTTACGATACCTTCTGCGACAGCTTTTTTTATGCAACAGGGGATCACCCTGATACATGTGGATGAGGGATATAAACAAATGGGAAGCAATGCTTACAAGGAGGAAAATGCATGAACTATGATGTGATCATTATCGGCGCTGGCCCGGGAGGAATTTTTGCAGCGTATGAATTAATGAAAGAAAAGCCGGACTGTAAAGTGGCAGTTTTCGAAGAGGGATACTCCCTTGAAAAGAGAAAATGCCCGATCGACGGCAAGAAGATAAAGAACTGTATCAACTGTAAGAGATGTTCCATCATGTGCGGCTTCGGCGGTGCAGGTGCATTCTCTGATGGAAAATATAACATCACCAACGATTTCGGTGGAACTCTGTACGAACATATCGGCAAGAGCCAGGCAATTGAGCTGATGAAGTATGTTGACGATATCAACATGGAATACGGCGGTCAGGGAACGAAGCTTTATTCCACAGCGGGAACCAAATTCAAGAAACTCTGCCTGCAGAATAAACTGAATCTTCTGGATGCATCTGTACGTCACCTGGGAACAGATATCAACTATGTCGTTCTTGAGAACCTGTACAATGCAATGAAAGACCATGTAGATTTTTACTTTGACACACCGGTACAGAAACTGGAAGTCCTGGAAGACGGATATCGTGTGATCTGTGAAAAAGGTTCCTATGAGTGCAAGAAATGTATTGTCTCTGTAGGAAGAAGCGGAAGTAAATGGATGGAAACTGTCTGTAAAGATCTGAAGATTCCGACCAAATCTAACCGTGTGGATATCGGTGTTCGTGTGGAGTTGCCGGCAGTAATTTTCTCACATCTGACAGATGAACTGTATGAGAGCAAGATCGTTTACCGTACAGAGAAATTCGAAGATAACGTCCGTACATTCTGCATGAACCCGAATGGAATCGTAGTAAACGAAAATACCAACGGAATCATTACCGTAAACGGCCACAGCTATGAGGGAGATGAGAAGAAAACAGACAATACCAACTTTGCACTTCTTGTTTCCAAACATTTCTCCGAGCCATTTAAGGACAGTAACGGATACGGCGAAAGCATCGCAAGACTTTCCAACATGCTTGGCGGCGGTGTTATCGTACAGCGTTTCGGTGATCTTGTCCGCGGACGTAGAAGTACTGTAAAACGTGTGGAAGAAGGTCTCGTAACTCCAACTCTCACAGCAACACCTGGTGACCTGAGTCTTGTACTTCCGAAGCGTATCCTAGATGGCATCATCGAAATGATCTACGCCCTGGATAAAGTAGCACCGGGAACTGCAAACGACGATACTCTGCTGTATGGCGTGGAAGTTAAATTCTACAACATGGAAGTTGAGATTGACGACAACCTTGAAAGCTGCCATAAGGGACTGTACGTAATCGGCGACGGAAGCGGTGTTACCCACTCACTGTCTCATGCATCTGCAAGCGGTATCTATGTAGCAAGACATATTGTAGAGCAGAACTGATTAAATATAATATAAAATTTAAAGAAAAGCCCATGACTGTAAGACCACAGTTATGGGCTTTGTGCGTACCAGGGCAGTCGGGAGAGGCTGCCCTGCCTAGTTTATTTCAATATATTCAGCCCATTCAGCATAATATCCTCTGTATAGCGGGCAAGTTCCTCCGGGCTCTGGCGGGTGCCGTTCTGAATCCAGTTTTCGATGATGCCGATGCAGCCGGAGAGTACGTAGGAAGAGTAGATCTCACTGAGTTTGGAATCGGCATTGTCAAAAACTTCAATCCAGTCATTCATGCAGCGTTCCTGGATGATTTTTTTTAAACGCTCTTTAAATTTATATTCTTGATTGGTGACCAGCACAAGTTTGACGAATTCCGCATTTTTTTCAAGAAATTTATATAAGTCACAGATCAGAGGAAATGGCTTTCCGTTCATGTCCTGTGGTTGATGAGCATTGGTGATATCCACAAATTCATCCAACATCGCATTTTCCATGTGCTCAAGAAGATCCGGGATATCCTTATAATGAAGATAAAACGTTCCACGGTTCAGATTGACGTAGTCCGTCAGTTCCCGGACTGTGATATTCTGTACCGGTTTTGTCATCATCAGTTCAGTCAGCCCGTCTTTGAGCAACGCCTGTGTGCGCTGTACACTTCGATTTTTTCTTTTTGTATTCATAAAATAACTCCATTTCTGCTGCTCAAAAAAGAACAACTCAAAAATTTTTGTAAAAGATGGAACATAAATATAGATACATGTTGAAAAATAAACAGCTGTAAAAATATTGATTATTGAGTTTTTCCTGCCTTCTGACTATACTATACCACGAGTTGAAAAATAAACAAGTGTTGATTTCGGAAAAAGAAAAAAGGGAGGAAAAAAATGGAACGCTATACTTCATTTATTCTGAAACACAGAAAAATGATCATCGTAGTCTTCGTGTTCCTCGCAGTGGTATGTGCAGGACTTTCCACAAAAGTCGGTGTTAATTATAAATTTGCCGATTACCTGCCGGACGATGCCGCATCTACAGTTGCACTTGATACGATGGAAAAAGAATACAGCCAGCCGGTACCAAATATGAGGGTAGTCATCCACGATGTGACGATTCCCGAGGCACTGGATTATAAGAAAAAACTGGAACAGGTCGAAGGAGTAGAGGAAGTCAACTGGCTGGATGATGCTATTGACATTTACGAACCTCTGGAGAATGCAGATCAGGATACAATCGATGAATGGTACAAAGATTCGGACGCTCTGTATTCCATTACAGTGGTTGACGATGAGACAGAAAAAAAGGCAGCAGTTGATGAGATCCGTGACATTATCGGCGATGACAACGCCATGTCAGGAACGGCAGTTACCGATGCACTGTCACCATTCCATACATCTTCCGATATTCAGAAAATCATGCTTTTTGTACTGCCGGTTGTATTTCTTGTACTTTTACTGACGACAAACTCCTGGTTTGAACCGGTACTCTTTATGATCACGATTGGTGTCGCAATCATGCTGAATCGGGGAACAAACCTGATGTTTGGAGAAATTTCCTTTGTTACCAATGCAGCGGGAAGTGTTCTGCAGCTTGCAGTTTCGATGGACTATTCCATCTTTCTGCTTCACAGATTTGCAGAAAACAGAGCCGAGGGTAAAGATGTACAGGATGCCATGGTAGCGGCTGTAAAACAGTCAACGGGCTCCGTACTTTCCAGTGGACTTACTACGGTAACAGGCTTTGCTGCACTGATCCTGATGCGGTTCAAGATCGGACCGGATATGGGATGGGTCATGGCAAAGGCGATCGTATTCAGTCTTCTCTGTGTACTCTGCTTCCTGCCTGCACTGGCAATCAGCATTTATAAACTGATTGATAAAACACAGCATAAGCCGTTTTTCCCGGATTTCAATAAATTCGCCGGAGTTGTTATGAAACTTCGCATCCCGGCACTTTTGATCGCAGTTGTGATCGCAGTTCCATGCTTTATCGCACAGGGAGAAAACTCCTTTCTCTATGGCGGCAGTCGTATTTACAGCACAGATGCCACACAGATGGGGCGTGATCTCCTAAGTATTGAAGATGAATATGGAGCATCCAATCCGCTTGTCATCATGGTACCAAAAGGTGATACCAGTAAAGAAAGTGCATTGAGCGAAGAACTGAAAGACAATGAAAATGTGACTTCTGTTATTTCTTATGTAGACAGCGTCGGCTCAACGATTCCGGATGGGTTTGTTCCATTGGATTCACTCTCACAGCTTTATTCCGAGAATTACAGCCGTTTTGTAGTGACTTTAAGCACAGAGGAATCTGAAGATGGCTGGACAGAAAAACTGAACGAAGTTTATAAGATCTGTGAGAAATATTATGGTGATAAGGCAAAAATCGCCGGCGACCTGGCAAGTACAAAGGACCTGAAAGAGACGATCACAGAGGATAACAGCAGGGTCAACATCCTGGCAATCGCCTTCGTATTTGCAATCCTTTTGTTTAACTTTAAGTCGATCACACTTCCGGTCATCCTGACGCTGGTGATCGAGCTGTCCATCTGGATCAACCTGGCAATTCCATATGTGCAGGGAACGACACTTCATTATATTGCATACCTGATCATCAGTTCCGTACAGCTCGGTGCAACGATCGACTACGCGATCCTGTTCACCGGAAGATATCTGGAAGAACGTCGGACCAGAAATAAGAGAGAGGCGGCAAAAGAAAGTATCCGCATGTGTGTCCTTTCGTTGTTTACATCAGCAGGAATCCTGACAATCGCAGGACTTGCACTTGGAAAGATTTCTACAAACCTTGTGTTGAGCCAGCTCGGAACACTGGTCGGAAGAGGTGCAGTCATTTCCTTTATCCTGGTATTGACTGTCCTGCCGGTACTGCTGATGCTTTTTGACAGAGTCATTGAAAAAACAACGATGCATACAAAATTTTACAGGGAGGTAAAACATCATGAACCGAAATCGAAAAAATAATACATCAAAACGCAAAAACATTATTTTAAAAACGACAGCGATCGCACTGAGTGCAGTACTCGGCACAGGAAGCGTCCTTCCGGTACTGGCAGCTGACACCAGTCTGCTGAAAGATGAAAATGTATATGTCACTCTGATGGAAGATGGAACAGTTTCAAATGTATATGTTGTAAATGAATTTACCTCCACATCAGACAGCGAAGTCACAGATTACGGAAATTACAGCTCTGTAAAAAACCTGACAACAGATTCAGAAATCACGCAGAATGGTGATAAAGTCTCGGTAGATGTCATAACAGGAAAATTCTATTATCAGGGGAATATGGAGACGAAAGATATTCCGTGGAATATTTCCATTGGCTATAAACTGGACGGAAAAGAAATCAGTGCTTCTGATTTGGCTGGTAAGAGCGGACATCTGGAAATCGAGATCAAAACAAGTGAAAACAAAAACTGCAACAGTACTTTCTTCGAAAATTATCTTCTCCAGGTAACGGTCGTTCTGAATACAGAGCTCTGCTCCAATATCGAAGCAGACGGGGCGACAGCCGGAAATGTAGGAAAAGACCGCCAGTTTCTCTATAACATCATGGCAGATCAGGAAAAAGACATCAAGATTGAAGCAGATGTAGAAGATTTCGAGATGGATGGCATTACATTCAAAGGTGTTCCGATGAGCTTTGATATTGACAAAGATTCTATCGATACTTCATCTCTGAAAGATAAAACAAAAGAGATCACCGATGCGACAGAAGATCTTGATGACGGTGCACAGGAATTGAAAGACGGAATAGCAGAAGCACTGGATGGAAGTCAGGAACTGACGGATGGAACAGAGACACTTGCAACGGGGGCAGGAACACTTCTGAGTGGCGGAAATACACTCAACACCGGCAGTCAGTCTCTGTTATCCGGAGCAGTCAGCCTTCAGAGTGGAATTAAACAGTATACATCCGGAACAGCAAGTCTGATCTCCGGAATGAAACAGTATATCAAAGGAACCGGACAGCTTGCAGATGGAGCAAAACAGCTGAAAGCACTGGAAAGCCTCGGGGATATCACGACAGCAGTGACAAAGCTTTCTGCGGCAGTAAACGGAGACGGAAGTGGCCAGGATCTGACAACCGGTTCCGCACAGTTAAGTGCCGGGCTGGCACAGTTAAAGACACAGGTGGACGAACTGGCAGCATCTTCAAGTGCACAGCAGCTGGAAGCTCTGGTACAGGGACTCATAAAGGCAAAAGATTCCCTGAATACACTTTCTGCGCAGTCTTCTCAGCTGTCTCAGCTTCTGCAGGCGGATGCGGGAATGGCACAGTCCATCAGTGCAAGTCACAGTGCAGTGCTTGAGAACCTGAACAGTCAGGCGGCAGCTGCAAACGAACAGCTTGTATCAGGCGGAGCAAGTATGGCGGCACAGGTAAATGAACAGGTTGAGAGAGCAAACGGTCAGATCAGCACAGCAAATGAACAGTTAAGTGCAAGTGCAGCTTCTGCAAACAGCCAGATCGATGCGGCAATCGCTGCTGTTAATTCTGCGGTTGCATCCGGAGCAATCGACGGAGATCAGGCGTTCGGGATCATTGGAGGTCTGGAGGCTTCCAGAGTGAGTGTAGAAGGTGTCGGAGGCGTTGGTGGTGTGTCTGTACCGGATACTTCATCCGTATCAATTTCCATGCCGGGTGAGGATGCAGCTATTCAGGCACAGACAGCACAGCTCAGTGCATCGGCTTCTTCTTTATCAGAAGCAGCAGTCGGATTCCAGTCCGCAGCAGATCAGTTTGGAGCAATGGCAGGACAGATCAATATTTCAGACGATATGCAGAATATGATCAGTCAGCTGCAGGCTGCAATCGACAGTGCGTGTCAGGGAGCAAATGCTCTGCAGAGTGGTATCGCTCAGGTTGGTGATGGCCTGACACAGATCCAGAGTGCGACGAAAGACCTTCCAACTGCCGCAAAAGGAATCAAACAGCTGAATGATGGATTCACAAAACTTCAGAAAAATGATGTCAAACTAATCTCTGGAGGAAACCAACTGGCTGCATCGTTATCATCCCTTCGAAGCGGGGCATCCAGCCTGGTATCCGGAGTAAGTCAGGTATCCGGAGGAATCACCAGTGCTCTCAGTGGCATGCAGTCATTAAAGAGCGGTGCAGATTCTCTTAATGATGGAAGCACACAGCTTAACGATGGTCTGAAAAATCTTGACGATGGGGCACAGGAACTGAAAGATGGAACTGCTGAGTTCAAAGATAAAACATCGGATATTGATCAGCAGATAGAAGATGAGATTGATAAAATGCTGGATGAAATCTCAGGAAGCGATTATACACCGGTATCCTTTGTTTCAGCAGATAATAAAGATATCGGACTGGTACAGTTTGCAATTCGTACCGATGATATTAAGAAATAAAGAGTTTGAGTAGAAACATATGTAAGTAAACAGAAATAAAATTCCTGGAATAGAGCGAAAGCATAAAAGCATCGTTTGTTCCAGGAATTTTTCTTTAAGAATAACACCAGATAAACTTATTTAATAGAAATTACATAGGATTTATCAAATACTTCTGCCGGTTTCAGGGTGTTGATATTCGGTTTCTGTGACAGTTCGCCTTCATATCCGGTATTGTCGCAGCGGCCAATCCATGGTTCCAGGCAGACAAACGGTGCACCGATTGCAGACCAGATACCAAAGTTTGGGAAGCCCTCGCAGGAGATTTCTACATAAGGAGTTCCGTCTGGCAGAGTGATTCCGGCTTTTGTGATCTGACTATTGTCAAAGATCAGAGCCCCCTCATCAAACATATGTGCATCAATCAGGCAAGTTCCGTTTTCGAGGGAAAGAGTGTGCGGCTGATCTGGAAGAGCAGTTCCAAGTGTAGCATCCAGAAGACAGTAGGTGAGTTCTTTCTGTCCGCTGAAAGTCAGGTGATACTGATCCTGTGTGGTGTTCGGAAGCACCGGAACATTGAAGGCCGGGTGAGCACCGATTGTGAAATACATGGTATCCTGATCTTTGTTTACTACTTTCCAGGAAACAGTCAGATCACGTCCGTTCAGAGTGTGGGTGATATACAGCTGGAAGTCATATGGCCAGGCTTTTTTTGTGGCATCAGCTGCTTCCAGTAAATGTGTAATAGAAGCTTCTGTTTCTTCCGTGCAGACAAACTCCATATCACGTGCAAATCCGTGTTGACCAGATGTATAAGTCTTTCCGTTTATCAGGCTTGTGTCGTTGTACAGACGGCCTACATTCGGAAAGAGAACCGGGGCATGACGTTTCCAGTAAGCTGGATCTGCATTCCAGAGTACCTCACGATTATTTTTTTTGTCAAAGATACCAGATAATTCGGCACCGTGATCACTGATCGTTACACGGAGCTGGCCATTTTCAAGTATACGCATGATATTAAACCTCCGTAAATTTTTCTGCATCTATTATATCAGAAAAAAGAGGCTCCGGATAAAAAATAACAGAAAAGATAACAGAAAAGATAACAGAAAGAATATAATATTTATTATCTGGTTGAAAAACAGAAACGGATGTAGTAAATTGAAGGTAACCATAAAAGGTATGAAAAGAAAGGAGATGGGGGTATGAGAAAAACAATCAAAAAGGCATTATGTGGGCTGATGGCAGGTCTGATGGTCGCTGTAACAGTTCCGGCAGCAATACCGGAGGCTGCGTATGTGACGGAAGTGCAGGCTGCAGCCAGAGTAGCAACGCCAAAGCTGGTATCCGCCAAAGCTTCAGGAAAATCCAAAATCGTTTTTAAATGGAAAGCAGTAAAAGGTGCCAGTGGTTATACGGTTTTTCGTAAGGAAAAAGGTGGCAAATGGAAGAATGTGGCAGAAGTAAAAGGTGCAAAGAAAACATCATTTTCTGACACAAAAGTTACGACGGGAACACAGTATACCTACAGCGTGAAAGCATTTAAAACAACAAAAGGAAAAAAGACATTCAGCAGTTATAACAAAAAAGGAGTTACCGCGATCGCAGGACTGTATACGTTGAAACTGAACAGTTCCAGAATTACATTGAATCCGGGCAAGTCATATACATTAAAAGTCAATGGTACAAAGCTTGCACCGGCCTGGAAATCAAGTAATTCAAAGATTGCAGCTGTGAATAAAAAAGGTCGGATCACGGCAAAAAAAGCAGGAACAGCTAAAATTACCGCTACACTTGGTGGAAAGAAATTTGTCTGCACGGTTACGGTAAAAAAAGCATCGGCTTCTTCAAATAAGACGGTACAGAATTATACAAAAGTAAAAAATTATCTCAATAAAAATGGCGGATACAGCGAAGATGGAAGCAGATACATCGAAATGGCGATCGATGCAGACACAACAGCAGTTCTTTCTTATGATCCAAAAGAAAATAAGCTTGATATGGGACTGACTTTACGTGTTGAAGAAGAGAATATTGTAAGTATAGTAGATGTCGTTGTAAATTGTGCGAAACCTGATACAGCTAAAGTCTATTCAGGAATCTTTTCCGGTGGAGTGGAACTTTATACAACAGCAAATATGAAACCATCCACTTATACTGGTAAACAGAATATCACATTCTATAATACAAGCGGAAGTAAAGCAAATACAGAGATTCAGGAGGCTGCAAATGCAACACTGCAGGCTGCTATGGCCGGAACAGAATATATTCTGAGATCAAAACTTAATATGTCATTAAAAACTCTTGGATTTAATGCGTACAGATTATAATTCAAAAAACAAGGTGATCAGTCAGAACTGGCTGATCACTTTGTTTTTATGTAAGGAGTTTTATTTATTTTTCGTCGATTTTGAGGCGGCCCTTCAGTGCTACACAGCAGGCAAGGTCTCCAATAACATTGACACAGGTTGCACCCATATCACACAGTGTATTGATACTGATATACACCCCCATAACTCCTGCCGGAAGTCCTGCCATGGTTGCAAGTGCTGCAAAAGATGCAATCGCACCTCCTGGAACTCCTGGGGTTCCGACAGAAAGAAGTACATTTGCCAGAAGGATAATGACCATCATGGATACGCTGACGTTGATTCCACATGCATTGGCAAAGAACATGATCATGAAGGACATCAGAATGGATACAGCATCCATATTTACGGTTGCTCCGAGAGGAATCGCAATACTTGTGATCTTATTGGAAACACCCATTCCATCTTCCATACACTGCTTGCTGATCGGGATAGTTGCCGAACTGGAACAGGTTCCAAAAGCATTAAGAGCAGCCGGCATAATTGTTTTTAAGAATTTGAATGGGCTTTCTTTGCCGATTATTTTGACTGCAAGACCGTATACAACAAACGCAAAGATGAAGAATGCAAGATACAGGACGATCAGCTGTGTGGCCAGTGAAATGATCGTTTCGGTACCATTTGCTTCTACAACCGGTACGATAGTACAGAAAACACCGATTGGGGTGAAGTACATGATCGTGCTGATGATCTTCAGGCATACTTCATTCAGTGAGTCGATTACATTCAGAAGTGGCTGACCTTTTTCACCGACTGCGATCAGAGTAAATCCGATGATAACGGCAAATACAAGAACCTGAAGCATGTTTCCCTGTGCGAAAGCGGATACAGGGTTGGACGGAATCAGGTTTTTGATGGTATCCAGGATATTGCTCATATCTGTAGCTGCAATATCAGATGTTGCCATTTCAAAAGAAACACCTCGTCCAAGATGGATCAGACGCGGGATGATCAGACCGGCAAGGCTGGCGAGTGCAGTTGTGCAAAGGAAAAACGCCATGGATGCACCGGTAATCTTACCGGTGGTTTTGATGTTTCCGATGCTGCAGATTCCCATGACAACGGAACAGAATACAAGTGGAAAGATCATCATATTCAGGGCATTCATGTAGATGCCGCCGAGAAGACTGGTAACTGTCAGAACCGGTGCAAAACGGTCAGCAAGAAACAGTCCTGTCAGGATACCGAGAAGCAGGCCGATAAAAATCGCACCGGTGATATGCTTCTGATACCAGGAATAAAATTTTTTCATTTTTTCTCCTCCTCAAAAAGTGGTATGTTTGGCAGAAATCCTCTTAAACATACAAAATATAACGAAAATTATAGCATGTACGCATATTTTGTGTCAAGAAATCCTGCAATCTTGTAATATAGAAGGAAATTCTTTGGGAAAATTTATTTTATTTCATAAAAAAATATGATATAGTTACAAATATGGTTTTTACATTAGAGAAACTTGACTGGGGGAATTCGCGGTGAAGCAGACCGTATTAGATAAAAATGAACTGGAATACTTTTTTGTAGAGGAATCCTACGGAGGCAATCAGGATCTGTTTCCTGATGTAACGATGCGTGATGGAGGATGCGGTGCAATAGCAGCTTGTGAGAGCTGTATTTATTTTGCCAGAACGAATGGAATAAAGAATCTTTATCCACATCAGGCACAGGAAATCAGCTGGAACGAATATCATGATTTTGCATATGTAATGAAACATTACCTTTGTCCGCGACCGAATGGAATCGATACGCTGGAACTTTTTATGGAAGGTTTTGGTGAATATCTTGCAGATGTGCATGATGACAGAGTGCAGATGGAAGCTTTTCATGGAACACATACATATGAGGAAGCTGTTGAAACTGTATGCAGACAGATCGACAAAGCCTGTCTGATCCCGTATCTGATGCTGAAACATAAAAATGAGAAGGGTCCACTGGAGGACTATATCTGGCACTGGTTTATCCTTGCCGGATATGAAAAAAAAGAGGATGATCTTCTGGTCAAAGCTATTTCGTATGGGGAACATAAATGGTTTTCCCTGAAGGAAATGTGGGATACAGGATATGACAAAAAAGGCGGAATGATTTTGTATCATATATAGTAATGAACGGGAGGATGTGATGAGCATGCTCCCTTGCTTTTAGGAGGTGCAGTTTTGGAAACCAGAGAGATACTGACCAGATTTAAAAATGGTGAACTGTCTATGGAAGAGGCGGAGCATTATTTTCGCAAAGAACCGTTTGAAGAAATGGATGATTATGCAAAACTGGATTCCCACAGAGAAATACGATCCGGATTTCCGGAAGTGATCTTCTGCAGCGGTAAGGCGGATCAGCATTTTGTTCATATTTTCAAGAAACTTTATGAGGACAACGGAGAAGTATTTGGTACAAGGGCATCCGGACATCAGTATGAACTTGTGAAAGATCTTCTTCCAGGGGTGGAATACGACGAATTATCTCACATTATTAAAATTGAAAAGAAAGAAAAAGAGCACATCGGTAAGATCGCGATATGTACAGCAGGAACTGCGGATATTGCGGTTGCTGAAGAGGCGGCACAGACCGCAGAGTATTTTGGTTCTCATGTGGAACGCATTTTTGATGTAGGTGTGAGTGGTATTCACAGATTGTTTTCCAGACTGGATGTGATCCAGGATGCGAATTGCGTGATTGCAGTTGCCGGAATGGAGGGGGCGCTTGCAAGTGTACTTGGCGGTCTTGTGGATAAACCGGTTATTGCAGTGCCGACATCGGTTGGATATGGAGCGAGCATGAATGGACTTTCTGCACTTCTTACTATGATCAATTCCTGTGCAAATGGAATTGCAGTGGTAAATATTGATAATGGATATGGGGCAGGATACATTGCAACGCAGATCAATCGGCTGGCAGAGAGGGACTATTATGAGTAAAACATTATATTTGGAATGCTATTCGGGAATCAGTGGGGATATGACAGTTGCAGCACTTCTGGACCTGGGAGCTGACAAGGAGGTATTAAAGGAATCACTGGAGAGTCTTCCGGTAGGTGGATTTCGGACGGAAATCACCAGGGTAAAAAAATCCGGATTAGATGCCTGTGATTTCTCAGTTATTCTGGAACAGGATAATCACGATCATGATATGGAATATCTGCATGGAAGTGAGAAATCATATACAGGGCATCATGAACACAGTCATGAGGTGAATCATGAACATCATCATGGACATACGCATAGTCATGAGCATCCTCACGAACATCGTGGAATGAAAGAAATCACAGAGATCATTCAGAAGTCGGAAATGACTGTAAGAGCAAAAAAAATGGCAATGCGTGTATTTGCTATATTGGCACAGGCAGAATCCAAAGCGCATGGAGTTCCGGTCGAAGAAGTTCATTTTCATGAAGTTGGTGCTGTAGATTCCATTGTAGATATTGCAGCAATAGCAATATGTATGGATAATCTGGATATTTCGAATGTAATCGTACCGGTGCTGTATGAGGGAACCGGTTTTATTCGTTGTCAGCACGGGCAGATTCCGGTACCGGTACCAGCCGTAACACATATTGCAGAAACACATAAATTAAAATTAAAAATCACAGACATACAGGGAGAACTGGTGACACCGACAGGGGCTGCGGTGGTGGCTGCATTTCGTACATCGGACAGATTACCGGAAGATTTTACTATGTTAAAAACAGGCATTGGAGCTGGTAAACGCCAGTATCGTTGTCCGGGAATCCTGCGAGCTATGTTGCTCCAGGAGACAACAGATCTACAGATAAAAGATACAATCTGGAAACTGGAGACAGATATGGATGACTGTGGTGGAGAAATGATGGGCCATGTTATGAAGCTTCTTATGGCAAATGGAGCGAGAGAGGTGCATTATACACCGATTTATACGAAGAAGAACAGACCGGCCTATACGCTGACGGTAATCTGTAAAGAGAGTGAAAGAGAAAAGTTGGAAAATCTGATTTTTTCAGAGACAACGACGATCGGTATTCGAAAAGTGAAAATGGAACGTACGATTCTGCAAAGAGAAATTCAAAAGAAGGATACACCGATTGGAACAGCAATTGTAAAAGCATGCACATTACCGGATGGAAATATAAGATATTATCCGGAATATGAGAATGTGGCGGAACTGGCAGAAAGAAATCAGCTCAGTTTCAGTGAAACATATGACAGAATCAGGAGTTATTGGACAACAGAGAGGTGAGACAGAAGATGAAAACAGGACTTGTTTTGGAAGGCGGCGCAATGCGCGGAATCTATACAGCCGGAGTGCTGGATGTTTTTTTGGAACAGGGGATACATTTTGACGGAGTGATCGGTGTTTCTGCGGGAGCACTGCATGGCTGCTCTTTTGTATCCGGTCAGAAAGGAAGAAGTCTTCGTTATTTCAGAAAATATCGTAACGATAAACATTTTATGAGCTGGTGGAGTTTTCTGCATACAGGAGAAGTAGTAGGAAAACAATTTTGCTATCATGATATTCCGGAACGCCTGGATCCGTTTGACTATGAAGCATTTATCAAATCAGATACAGAGTTTTATGCGACCAGTACAAATGTAGAAACAGGAAAGGCAGAATATATCAAGATCACAGATATGATGACACAGATCGATGCGATGCGCGCATCTGCATCGATGCCGTATGTATCTAAAATTGTAAATTATAAAGGAATGAAACTTCTTGATGGAGGATGTGCGGACAGCATTCCCGTGGAGGCATTTAAAAAGATGGGATATGACCGGATCGTAGTCGTACTTACCAGAGAAACCGGTTTTGTTAAAAAACCGGAAAATGTAAAAATGGCGGAAATACGCTATCACAAATATCCGGAATTTGTGCATACACTGCAGAACAGACATAATGTTTATAATCATAGTCTGGATGTTATTAAGGAACTTGAACGGAAAGGTGAGGTATTCGTGATCCAGCCGGATAAGAAACTGGATATCAGTCGAATGGAAAATAATCTGGAGGTCATTCAGCAGGTATATGATCTGGGAGGAAAAGATGCCCGTATCCGTATGAAAGCACTGAAAGACTGGATGAACTTGCCGGAAGTATAAATAGAAGCAGAAAAACAGGAGATGTTCATGTCAGAAGTATACGAAATGAAGGTTATTGCAAGGATTCATAATGATTTTCCGACTAAATTTGGAATACCGCATCAGAGTAACCGTTTGGAAGCATTGAAGGCAACGATTGTATTTGAACCGGAATATCGAGTAGCAGAAGCTTTGCGCGGATTGGAAGAATACAGTTATATCTGGCTGATCTGGCAGTTTTCGGAAGCGGTAAGAGATACCTGGTCGCCGACGGTAAGACCGCCGCGACTTGGCGGAAATACCAGGATGGGAGTATTTGCAACACGATCTCCGTTTCGTCCGAATAATCTGGGGCTTTCTTCTGTGAAACTGGAAAAGATAGAATTTGATCAGGAACTTGGACCAATTCTGCATATATCAGGTGCGGATCTGATGAATGGAACACCGATTTATGATATCAAACCATATCTTCCTTATGCAGACAGTCATCCGGATGCAAAGGGAGGATTTACGGATCATATCAGAGATTATCGGCTACAGGTGGAATTTCCGGAAGAACTGATAAAAGAAATTCCAACGGGACAGAGAGAGGCACTTCTTGAGGTACTGGCGAATGATCCACGTCCACGTTATCAGAACAGACCGGATAAAGTGTATGGACTGGCATATGGACATAAGGATATTCATTTTCAGGTGAGAGATGATATACTGACGGTTTGTGATGTGACAGAATTTTCATCGCAAAAATCCTTTGACAAACAAAACAATGTATGATAATATTTTTATATACAGTTAGCATATACTAACACAAAGCTTATGAAGCGGATCTATGGTCCGCTTTACTTTTAAAATGCGAGTTAGTTTAGAATAACAAAAGGAGAGGTGATGATATGAGCATCGTGATCGTAGGTGGTAATGAACGTATGGTATGTCAGTATGAGGATATCTGTAAAGGATATGGGTGTAAAGCAAAGGTATTTGCCAAAGAAAAAGGCGCTATGAAGAAAAAAATCGGGGCACCGGATCTTATGATTCTGTTTACAGGCACTGTTTCTCATAAGATGGTGAATTGTGCGGTAGAAGAAGCAAAGAAAAAGTCTATCCCGGTCTGCAGATGTCATACAAGCAGTGCGTCTGCTCTTGAAAGCATTCTCCGTGAATATTGTGCATAAAAATTAGTTTTTTATAAAGAAATACTTGCAAATCCCTGTGTTTTTCAATACAATAAAAGACAGATTTTCTGACTGAAAAGAAAAAACTGCTGTGAGGGAATGTGACAGCGGCAGGAAAACAGAAGGGTGAGAAGTATTATTATGAAAAAGGTTGTAAAATTTGGAGGAAGCTCTCTGGCCAATGCGGAACAGTTTCAGAAGGTTGGAGACATTATCAGAAGCGAGGAGAGCAGACGTTATGTGGTACCGTCCGCACCGGGTAAAAGATTTTCCGCAGATACAAAGGTAACAGATCTTTTATATGCATGTTATGACAAAGCAGAAGCAGGTGAAGATTTCAGCGATATTCTTACAGAAATCAAAAACCGCTTTTATGAAATCATTAAAGGACTGAATCTGGATCTTTCTCTTGAAGAGGAATTCAGGCAGATTGAAGCAGATTTTAAGGCACATGCAGGAAATGAGTATGCTGCATCCCGTGGAGAATTTCTCAATGGTAAAGTAATGGCTGCATACCTTGGATATGAGTTTATTGATTCTGCGACAGTTATTCGATTTGACAAAAACGGAAATTTCGATGCCGATAAGACTGACAAACTTCTTGCCAAACGACTTCAGAAATGCGAAAGAGCTGTTATTCCAGGATTTTATGGTGGAATGGAAGATGGAACTGTTAAGACGTTTTCAAGAGGCGGTTCTGATGTTACAGGTTCTCTGGTGGCAAAAGCAATTCATGCAGATATTTATGAAAACTGGACAGATGTTTCCGGATTCCTGGTAACAGATCCGAGAATCGTTGAGAACCCGGCAGTGATCGAGACTATCACATATCGGGAGCTTCGAGAGCTTTCTTATATGGGAGCAACTGTTCTTCATGAAGATGCAATCTTCCCGGTTCGTAAAGAAGGTATTCCGATCAATATCCGTAACACAAACCGTCCGGAAGACAAGGGAACGTTTATTGTAGAGAGTACCTGCCGCAAGCCGAAATATGTGATTACAGGTATTGCAGGCAAAAAAGGTTTCTGTTCGATCAATATTGAAAAGTCCATGATGAACAGTGAAGTTGGTTTTGGAAGAAAAGTTCTTCAGGTATTTGAAGATCAGGGAATCAACTTTGAACATGTTCCATCCGGAATCGATACGATGACGATATATGTTCATCAGGATGAGTTTGAAGAAAAAGAACAGCAGGTAATCGCAGGTATTCATCGTGCAGTACAGCCGGATTTTGTGGAAATGGAGTCCGATCTTGCACTGATCGCGGTGGTAGGACGTGGAATGAAATCTCAGAGAGGTACTGCAGGACGTGTATTTTCTGCACTGGCACATGCCCATGTTAATGTTAAAATGATCGATCAGGGATCCAGTGAGTTGAATATTATCATTGGTGTGGAAAACAGAGATTTCGAAACAGCTGTAAAAGCAATTTATGATATTTTTGTTTTGACACAGATGTAAATAAGAAAAATCGGAATAAAAAGAAAGATCCGGCGCCGAACCGGATCTTTTTCTCTTTCAAATTTTGTTCAAATATGATAGAATTCCACTAGAAAAAATCACAAAAATTTGTGCTATAGAAATTCAAAATTATGAAATTTATTGAAAAATATGAATAAAATTTTAAGTCTGTTGACAAATTCTCCTCGTAGTGACAAAATACGCCTAAAGTCTGATACAGGAGGATAAGCATATGGTTGAAAGACATATTAGATTAAATGCGACGGAAGATGTAAAGGAATTTGTAAATGAAGCCACCAAATGCGATTTTGATATCGACATTTCCTATAACAGAATTATTATTGATGCCAAATCTCTTTTAGGTATTCTGAGCATGGATCTTACCAGAGAACTTACAGTAAGATGCTATGGTGAGAGTCAGAGATTTAATGAAGTAATGGCAAAATTTGCTGTAGCATAATAGGTGAACAGTAAACAGGGGCGCGTATTCCGGGAACGGGTATGCGCCTTTTTGTGTAATAAGATACTGAGCTGGCTTTAGGAATGGCAGCATTTTTATAGAAGGCAGGAGAATGATGGAAAAACCGGTAATCCGTATTTCGGTTCGTAACCTGGTAGAGTTTATATTAAGAAATGGTGATCTGGAAAGTGGCGGCACAGCAGGCGATAAAGAAGCAATGCTGAAAGGAAGCCGTCTGCACCGAAAAATCCAGAAGCAGATGGGAAGCCACTATCAGGCCGAAGTTTCACTGAAAAAAGACACAGAATATGAGGATTTGATCCTGCGGGTGGAAGGACGTGCAGACGGAATTTTTACGCAGAACGAGAAAATCTGCATTGATGAGATCAAAGGTGTGTACAAGAATCTGGAACTGCTTGCGGAACCGGTCCTGGTACATCGTGCACAGGCGCTCTGCTATGCCTGGATCTATCTGGATGATCATGGATTGGAAGAGATTGATGTTCAGATGACGTATGCACATTTGGATACGGAGATGATCAAGCGTTTCAGGGAAACGATGACCAGGGAAGAACTGGAGAGCTGGTACCAGAGACTGTTGGATTCTTATCACAAATGGCTTTCTTATCAGATGAAATGGCGAGAGGAACGAAATCGGTCGATGGAAAAACTGGAATTTCCATTTATTTATCGAAAAGGACAGAAAGAGATGGTTGCGGGGATTTACCATGCAATTTCCAGAAAAGAACAGATTTTTATTCAGGCGCCGACTGGTGTTGGTAAAACGATGTCAGCTGTTTTTCCGGCGGTCCGTTCAATTGGAGAGGGAAAAGCGGAAACACTTTTTTATTTGACGGCCAGGACGATTACAAGGACTGTTGCACAGGATGCATTTGAAATTCTGAGAAAGAACGGGTTACTTTTTAAGACAGTTACGATCACAGCGAAAGAGAAGCTTTGCTTCTGCGAAAAACCAGAATGCAATCCAGAGACATGTCCTTATGCGAAGGGGCATTATGACAGAATCAATGATGCAGTATATGAATTGTGGACAAACGAGCAGTCGTTTGACAGGGAAACGATTCTTCGACAGGCAGAAAAATGGCAGGTATGTCCGTTTGAAATGAGTCTGGATCTGTCTGTCTGGATGGATGCAGTTATCTGCGATTATAATTATGTGTTTGATCCGAATGTATATCTGAAAAGATTTTTCGGAGAAAATATATCTGGTAAATACCTGTTTCTGATAGACGAGGCCCATAATCTTGTAGAAAGAGGTCGTGAGATGTACAGTGCATCAATCTGCCTTGAAGATACAATACAAATACGAAAATTTATAAAACCCTACAGTCAGAAACTGTGGAAGAAGCTTGGAAAAGTGGTCAGTCAGCTTAAAGAATTGCAGAATGGATGTGATTCCTGGAAGGTACAGGAAAATGCGGGGGTACTTCCAATCAGTCTTCTGTCTGTACAGGGAGAGATGGATCAGCTTTTGGAAGAACCGCCGACACAGGAAGTGACGGATGGGATTCTTGATTTTTATTTCACAGTGCGGGATTTTTTGAATATATCAGAACTGGTGGATGAAAACTATGTAGTCTATACGGCAGTCGGAGAAGATGGCAGATTTTATATGAAGCTGTTTTGCGTCAATCCTGCGGGAAATCTGCAGAAATGTCTGGATAAAGGAATCAGCACGGTATTTTTTTCTGCGACTTTGCTGCCGCTCAAATATTACAGCAGGATGTTAAGTACCAGGAAAGAAAATTTTGGGATGTATGTGGAATCTCCGTTTGAACAGAAAAACAGATGCCTTTTGATCTGCAGGGATGTGAGCAGTCGGTATACCAGAAGAGGATATGAGGAATACCGAAAGATCGCGGAATATATTGCAAGAATGAGCTGGCAGAAAAAAGGAAATTATATGGTGTTTTTTCCATCTTATAAGCTGATGGATGATGTATGGCAGGTTTATCAGGAGGAATTTTCCTCGGGATGGGTGAGATGTATCTGTCAGCATGCTTCAATGACGGAAAGAGAAAGAGAGGAATTTCTTGAAGAATTTACAGAAGAAAGTGCAGATACGCTTGTCGGTTTCTGTGTGATGGGAGGAATTTTTTCAGAAGGAATCGACCTGATCGGAAATCGTCTGATCGGAGCGGCTGTCATTGGAACTGGTCTGCCACAGGTGAGTTGTGAGCGCGAAATCCTGAAAGAATATTATGATGCAAAAGGAGAGCAGGGGTTTGATTATGCGTATCGTTATCCCGGAATGAACAAAGTATTACAGGCAGCAGGCAGAGTCATACGGACCAGAAAAGACAGGGGGACGATTCTTCTGATGGATGAAAGATTTACAGGTCGGGACTACAGGATGCTGTTTCCCCGAGAATGGAATGATGCGGCTGTCTGCATTCTGGAAAATGTAGAACAGCAGCTTGGAGCTTTCTGGAAAAGGGAAGAAAAGAAATAAACTGGTAGAAAGAAGATGCCGGGAATCTGACAAAATATGTCTGCTTGACAGAAAGAAAATATCAGGTATACTATGTTCAATTACTATTGAAAAGAAGATGCAGAAGAGATTGAAAATACTGTGAACAAAGCATCAGAAAGAATATACAAAAAAGGAGAAATACATGAAAACTGGAAACAGTTTGAGAAGATGGAAATTTTTGACAGCTGGACTGACTGTAATAACATTGGGAATGTCAGGGATACTGCCGGTATCGGCAAGCAGCATGCTTTCTGTAACGGATGAAGCACAGATTCGTCCGATCAATGATGGTTCAGAAAAGTATCTGATGAAAAGTGATGGATTTTACTGTCTGAAAGATGATGGAAGTAAGGACGATACAGCAGCAGTTCATTATTTTGATCATGTCAAAATAGATGGAACCGTTTTGGATGGCTTTTATTATCATGATGAAAGTGGCTGCTTTCAGGCTGGCAGTTCACATATGGTGAAGCTCACAAAACTCAGCTGCTCAGAAAATCCAGATAATGCAGAAGAGCCAGTGGAATTTGACGGATACTATATGGTCAATAATCTGGGTAAACTGACGGCAGCACCGCAGGTGCGCTATATCAGTAATTATACGGTCGATAAAACAACCTATGACGGTTATTATTATTTTGACGAAAATGGCAAAATGGTCACGGAACCGGGAACACATGAATTGGAAATGACTTCGAACGGACAGAAGTTTTCTGGGCTTTATTATTTTGGAGGAACAAATGGAGTGCTGGTGCAGGAAGCCGGCATGACAGAAGATGGATTTCCGGTAGATGAGACTGGCAAGGTGACCGGTCTGGAAAATCTTGGTATCGATACGTTGAAACCACAGCTGGAAGCCATGATTTCCGGATATGACGGGGAATGGAGTGTTTATGTAAAAGATCTTGAGAGTAATGAAGATTTTGCACTGAATGATAAACCATTATACTCGGCAAGTCTGATCAAAGCATTTGTTATGGCAAAAACATATCAGGATATGGATGATGTTCTGAAAAATGAAGCTGCACAGATGAAAACAACAGTGGATAATACAAAAGTACAGGACAAAGTGAATACACTTCTGTGGAACATGATCACGGTCAGCGATAATGAATCCTGTAATGAACTGGGAAGATTGCAGTCAGATACATATGATTTTATAGATGGGGCAAAACAGGTAAATAAATATCTGAAAAAAGAGGGATATACGAAGACCAGTTATCAGAGCACACTGCATCCGTCAGCATCGAAACTCATTACACTTGGTGGGCATAATCAGACAACAGTTACAGACTGTGGAAAACTTCTTGAACGGATCTACAGAGGAGAATGTGTGAGCAAAGAGGCATCAGAAGAGATGTTGGATCTCCTGAAAAATCAGCAGAATACATCTAAGATTCCGGAAGGACTTGGTGTAGACGTTCCAACTGCTAATAAGACCGGTGAGACGGATGAAGACCAGCATGATATCGCAATTGTATATGGAACAAAAACAACATATATTCTGTGTGTGATGTCGGAGAATGCGTCCAATGCAATCGCCAACATTCGAAACATATCCAGAGTTGTCTATAATTATCTGAATCTGTAGTTGCTGTGTACGATGGCTTTCGTTGATTTTTTCCGGAAAATCATGTATAATAACAGATTGTAATAAAATAGGTTTTTTGTCTGCTGACATGACAGTGCTGAATGATGGCAGATGACAGTAAATACAGGAGGAGAGAAATAAATGCGAGTCGATGCAGATGACTTTGCCCGACCTTGCGGGGACGGGAAAATGCACCATGAAATAAAGGAAATACTGATTGAACCAGGAGCTGTAAATGCGCTTGAAGAAGCTATGTCAGAGGGATTTCTTAAAGAATATATATCTCCGCTTCTGATCTGTGACACAAATACGTGTAAGGCAACGGAGAAACTTATGGAAGATATTTTTGACCGATGTCAGGTTCTGGTTCTGGATGCGGATGATCTTCAGGCAGATCAGCATGCAATCGAAATTGTTGAGAACTATATGGATGAGGATATTGATCTGATTCTGGCTGTTGGTTCGGGTACTGTGCACGATATCAGCAGGTATGTGGCTTTTCAATATAAAATTCCTTTTATTTCCGTCCCCACAGCAGCAAGTGCTGAAGGCTTTGTATCTACAGAAGCAGAGATGGTCTGGAATGGTCAGAAAAAAATGATAGCCGCGGAAGCACCAATTGCCGTATATGCAGATACGGATATTTTTGCAAACGCGCCGACAGAACTGAACCTTTCCGGAGCAATAAGAGTGAACAGCAGTGATACATATCTGACCGAAAGAAAGATATCAGAGACACAGATCAAAGAAGGAGATCCGGATACCTGTGAGAAACTGATGTATGCATTGCTACGGTCTGGTGTTGCCGGTCAGGCAGAAGGAGAATGATTATGAGAGTTGGAATGGGTTATGACGTTCATAAACTGACGGAAGGACGGAAACTGATCCTGGGTGGAGTAGATATTCCGTGGGAAAAGGGACTCCTTGGACATTCTGATGCAGATGTATTGATCCATGCAGTCATGGATGCATTGCTTGGAGCCGCTGCACTTGGAGACATCGGCAAACATTTTCCAGATACAGATCCGGCTTATAAGGGGATTTCCAGTATTAAACTGCTGGTTCATGTGGCGGAACTGCTTAGGAAGCAGGGATATGCAGTAGGAAACATTGATGCAACAGTGATTGCACAGAAGCCGAAAATGGCACCACATATTCCGCAGATGCGCAAAAATATGGCAGATGCACTTGGAATTCCGGAATCAAAGATCAATATAAAGGCAACGACAGAAGAAGGACTCGGATTTACCGGAAGAGGAGAAGGGATTGCTTCTCAGGCAATCTGCCTTCTTATCGAGAAACAGGACTGATCTGCAGGGAACAGTTTTCTGGGATTCTGTTAAGAAGTAATATATCGGAGGAAAGAGACATGAAACTTTTTAATACAATGTCACGAAGAAAAGAAGAATTTGTACCTCTGGAAGAGGGAAAGGTACGTATGTATGTGTGCGGACCAACAGTGTACAATCTGATCCATATCGGAAATGCAAGACCGATGATTATTTTTGATACGGTACGACGTTATCTGGAATACAAAGGATATGAGGTGAATTATGTATCCAACTTTACAGATGTAGATGACAAAATCATCAAAAAAGCAATTGAAGAAGGTGTGAGCGCAGAGGAAATCTCACAGCGTTATATTGCCGAATGCAAGAAGGATATGGCTGGAATGAATGTAAAACCGGCAACGACGCATCCGCTTGCAACACAGGAGATTGACGGAATGATCGATATGATCCAGACACTGATTGACAAAGGATATGCATATCCGGTAGCCGATGGTACTGTATACTTCCGTGTAAAGAAGTTCAAAGAATACGGTAAGCTTTCTCATAAGAACCTGGATGATCTGCAGTCAGGATTCCGTTCCCTGCAGGTATCCGGTGAAGATCAGAAAGAAGATCCGCTTGACTTCGTACTCTGGAAACCAAAGAAAGAAGGGGAACCGTTCTGGAAATCTCCATGGTGCGACGGAAGACCGGGATGGCATATTGAATGCTCCGTTATGTCCAAAAAATATCTGGGTGATGAAATTGATATTCATGCCGGTGGTGAGGACCTTGTATTCCCTCATCATGAGAATGAGATTGCACAGAGTGAATGCTGCAATGGAGTTCCATTTGCAAAATACTGGATGCACAATGCATTCCTGAATATCGATAACCGTAAGATGTCAAAATCTCTCGGAAACTTCCGTACAGTTCGCGAGATCGGAGAGCAGTATGATCTGCAGGTGCTTCGTTTCTTCATGCTGAATGCACATTACAGAAGTCCGCTGAATTTCAGTGCAGATCTGATGGAATCATCAAAAAATGCGCTTGAGAGAATTACAGAAGCAGCAGCAAGACTTCGTGACCGTCAGGCAGCAGCAACCGTACAGGAAGCAACAGAGGACGAGAAGAAACTGATGCAGGAAGAAGCTGCATTTGTAACAAAATTTGAAGAATCCATGGATGATGATTTCAATACAGCAGATGCACTTGCAGCAGTATTTGAGCTTGTTAAATTTGCAAATACCAATGTACAGGAAGACAGCTCAAAAGAATTTGCAAGACATACACTTGAAGTTATGACAAAACTCTGTGATGTTCTCGGACTGACTCTTGAGAAGAAAGAAGAAATCCTTGATGAAGAGATCGAAAACCTGATCGCAGAGCGTCAGGCGGCCAGAAAGGCTAAAGATTTTGCAAGAGCTGACGAGATCAGAGGTCTGCTCCTGGATAAGGGGATTGAGCTGAAAGACACTCGCGAGGGCGTAAAATGGAAACGAATCTGATACAGCTGAAGGAACTATTTCATCTGGAAGACCAGGATCTGCGGAGTTATTCTCCGCTGACACTGGCATATATCGGAGATGGAGTTTATGAACTTATTATTCGGACAATACTTGTTAAGAAGGGAAATTGTCCGGTAAACCGTCTTCACAAAAAAGCGAGCAGTCTCGTAAAGGCTGGAGCACAGTCTGCGATCATGGAAGTCATTGAAGAGGAACTGACACCGGAAGAACTGAGTGTTTATCGGAGAGGGCGTAATGCACATTCTCCGACAATGGCGAAACATGCGACGATGGCAGATTATCGTAGAGCAACAGGATTTGAGGCTCTGATGGGATATTTATATTTGAAAGAGGATTACACACGGATGCTCACTTTGGTCCGTATGGGAATCGGAGAGGACATATTATGAGTGAACAGATAGAAGGACGTAATGCGGTGCTGGAAGCTTTCCGTTCTGGCAAATGCGTAGACAAGCTTTTTATTCTGGATGGCTGTCAGGATGGTCCGGTAAGAACGATCGCGAGAGAGGCACGAAAGACAGACACCATTATTAACTATGTAAGCAAAGAGAGACTTGATCAGCTCAGTGAGACGCATGCACATCAGGGCGTGATTGCGCAGGTTGCTGCTTATGATTATAGTACCGTGGATGAAATTCTTACAAGAGCAGAGGAAAAAGGTGAGGCACCGTTCCTTATTATCCTGGATAATGTGGAAGATCCGCATAATCTTGGAGCAATTATCCGTACCGCAAATCTTGCAGGAGCGCATGGAGTGATCATTCCAAAAAGACGTGCAGTGGGACTGACTTCTACAGTAGCAAAGACTTCCGCCGGTGCGATCAATTATACACCAGTTGCCAAGGTGACAAATATTGTAAGAACAATTGAAGAACTTAAGGAAAAAGGCATCTGGTTTGTTTGTGCGGATATGGGTGGTGAGACTATGTATGACCTTGATCTGACAGGACCAATGGGACTTGTGATCGGAAATGAAGGAGAAGGTGTCAGCCGTCTGGTAAGAGAAGCATGTGATTTTACTGCATCCATACCAATGAAAGGTGATATAGATTCTCTGAATGCTTCTGTGGCAGCAGGGGTCCTTGCATATGAGATTGTAAGACAGCGACTGGCAAAAGCAGGTAAATAAAGGGGAAACTTATATGGGCCGTTATGACCAGTACAGTGATGAGGAACTGATTGTCAGGCTGCGAGAAGGGGAAACAGAAATCTCGGATTACCTGATGGAAAAATATAAAGAATTTGTCCGCAAAAAGGCAAGAGCAATGTTCCTAATCGGAGGAGAAACAGATGATCTGATCCAGGAAGGGATGATTGGACTTTTTAAGGCAATCCAGAATTATCAGTCTGATAAAGAGGCATCCTTTCGGACATTTGCGGGTCTGTGTATTGACCGACAGCTTTACAGTGCAGTTCAGAATTCTAATAGGCAGAAACATCTTCCACTGAATTCATATGTCTCACTGAGTGATGAAAATGAGTCGGAACATCTGGAAGGTTCATGGACGGAAGATCCGGAGGCACTTATTATTGATCAGGAGAGTACGCGAAATCTGGAGCATAAGATTACAAAAGTTTTAAGTCCAATGGAGAACAAAGTACTGGATTATTATCTCAGAGGTTATGGATATATAAAGATTGCAGAGATTATGGGAAAAACTCCCAAATCAATTGATAACGCGCTTCAGCGTATCCGTGGAAAGATACGAAACTTTTCACTTCCTTTTTCCGGACAAAAGTAGTAAAATAACAATAATTACTCAGATGCGCATAAAATTTGTGACATCACATCTGAATATCAGAGAGAGACTCTCTTGTATATGAAAGGAGAAGTATATTATGGCAAAAATTAATAAATACTGGGGATTTGTAGCAGTTGGAGCAGTAGCTGCTGCAGCAGCAGGAGCCATTGCAGCATATGCATTCAAAAAAACTCCATTAGATGATTTTGATGACTTCGATGATGATTTCGAAGATGAGGCAGGCGAAGAAGAAACTGCTGAGAAAGAAGAAAAGAAAGAAACAGGCGAAGATTTTGCATCCTGGGATGAAGCAGAAGAAGCTGTAGAAAAAGCAGTAGAAGAGACTGCTGAGACTGCTGAGACTGCAGATGCAGAAGAAGCCGTTGAAGAAGTGATCAAAGAAGAAAAAGAAGACAAAGATACAGAAGAATAAAAATAAAGACAAAATAGAAGCAGGCCCGATGAGCCTGCTTTTATTTTGTCAGGATTTATTTAGGAAGACGGAAAGAACTCTTCAGGGATACGATACGGTTAAATACCGGAGCACCTTCTTTGGAGTCATGGATGTCTGCACAGTAGAATCCGTTTCTTACAAACTGGAAACTGTCATAGCCTTTTGCTTCCATAAGAGCCGGCTCAACATAAGCAGTGACAGTTGTAAGAGAGTTTGGATTTACGTTCAGAGAACCATCTTCTTTGTTGTATACACCTTTTTCTTCGTCTACAATGTTTTCGTAAAGACGTACAGTTGCTTCTTTGGCATTTGTAGCTTCTACCCAGTGAATCGTTCCTTTTACTTTACGTCCGTCCGGAGCGTTTCCGCCTTTTGTTGCCGGATCATAAGTACAATGTACAACTCGTACTGTACCGTCATCATCTGCTTCATATCCTGTACAGGTTACAAAATAAGCATTCATCAGACGTACTTCAGTACCAACGAAAAGTCTCTTATATTTACGTGGTGGATCGATCATGAAGTCATCGCGTTCAATATATAATTCACCGCTGAATGGAATCTTACGGGTTCCAAGTGCTTCATTTTCCATGTTATTCGGAGCATCGAGATATTCAACCTGTCCTTCCGGATAGTTGTCGATCACGAGCTTGATTGGATCCATAACTGCCATCATACGAGGGCGTTTTAATTTCAGGTCTTCACGGATACAGTACTCAAGCATTGCATAGTCTACGGAGCTGTTTGCTTTGGAGACACCGCAGAGATCTACGAACATTTTGATGGATTCCGGTGTAAAGCCTCTTCTGCGAAGAGCTGCGATGGAAACAAGACGTGGATCATCCCATCCGTCTACGATTCCGTCTTCAACCAGTTTCTTAATATAACGTTTACCTGTTACGACGTTGGTCAGATACAGTTTCGCAAATTCAATCTGTTTCGGCGGATGTGGGTATTCCAGCTCACGAACGACCCAGTCATAAAGCGGACGATGGTCTTCGAATTCCAGTGTACAGATGGAGTGTGTGATTCCCTCGATAGCATCCTCGATCGGATGAGCAAAGTCATACATTGGATAAATGCACCAAGTGTCGCCGGTTCTGTGGTGGGTCATATGAGCAACACGGTAGATGACCGGATCACGCATGTTCATGTTAGGAGATGCCATATCGATCTTGGCACGAAGAACTTTTTCTCCATCGGCATATTTGCCTTCTTTCATTTCTTCAAAAAGCTGGAGATTTTCTTCAACAGAACGGTTACGGTACGGGCTCTCTTTTCCAGGCTCTGTCAGAGTTCCACGGTACTGGCGGATCTCATCGGCAGTCAGGTCACAGACATAAGCTTTTCCTTTTTTGATCAGTTTGATGGCTGCTTCATACATCTGTCCAAAGTAATCAGAAGCAAAGAAAAGTCTGTCCTCCCAGTCAGCACCAAGCCATTTGATGTCAGCTTTAATAGATTCTACAAATTCACTTTTTTCTTTTGTAGGGTTTGTATCATCAAAACGCATATTAAACTTGCCGTTGTATTCCTGGGCAAGTCCGTAATTCAAAAGAATGGATTTGGCATGTCCGATATGGAGGTATCCATTAGGCTCCGGTGGGAAGCGGGTGTGTACGGTATCATAAACACCCTCTGCAAGGTCTTTATCAATGATGTTTTCAATAAAATTTTTAGAAACGGTTTCGTTTTCCATCTCTTTCCCTCCTGAATGTTTCTTTAAAGGTTAATCATATCATAAAAACGCCGGATTTAAAAGATTTCAAGAGAAAAATATCGAGAAATAAATGTAAAAAAACACAAAGGCAAAAAAATCAAATTGCCTGTTGACAGGGTATGCTTTTTCTGTTAATATTATCAACTGTGAGCGACAGAAATGTCCGCTTATGGAAATGCTGCTGTGGCTCAGTCGGTAGAGCGTCGCCTTGGTAAGGCGGAGGTCACGGGTTCGATTCCCGTCAGCAGCTTTATTTTTTTGTAAATGTGAAAGTTGGCATATATTCCTTACGGATATGGGAATTGGTGCCGACTTTTTTTACATTTTCACGGTTGCACGATGTTAGGTGACAGGGTATACTGTTACAGAAGTAAATGCTTTGATTAACACAAACAGAAAACAAAGAAAAGGGATATTATTTATATGAGAAAAATCATACTTGCTTCTGCTTCACCAAGACGCAGAGAGCTTCTGGCGGCGGCCGGTGTTATTTTTCAGGTATGTGCAGCTGACGGAGAGGAGAAGATTACTTCAGATAAACCAGAAGAAATCGTTCGAGAACTGTCGGAACAGAAAGCAACTGCAGTTGCTCTGAATTTTGATATGGAAGAGGGGACGGTTGTGATCGGAGCAGACACAATTGTTTCTTATAATAATGAAATCCTCGGAAAACCGGTCGATGAGTCTGATGCATTTAAGACACTTAAAATGCTCCAGGGAAATATACATCAGGTATATACAGGGGTAACAGTTCTGATAAAGAAAAATGGAAAATGGGAGGATATCTCATTTTCTGAGAGTACAGATGTTTCTTTCTACCCGGTCTCCGATGAGGAAATCAGAACTTATATTGCGAGTGGTGAACCAATGGACAAAGCCGGAAGCTATGGTATTCAGGGCGGATTTGGCATTTATGTGAAAGAAATCCGGGGAGAGTATACGAACGTAGTGGGATTGCCGGTTGGCAGACTTTTTTATGAAATGAAGAAACATGGGATTGAATTAAGAGGATAAACAAATGATAAAGGCTTGTATTTTTGATCTGGATGGTACTTTGGCAAATACACTGGAGTCAATGGCTTATGTGGCAAATGAGATTTTAAAGAGTATGAATCTTAAACCACAGCCGGTGGAAAACTTTAAATATTACAGTGGGGAAGGGGCGGATATGCTCATTCACCGCTGTCTGAAAGATGCCGGTGATCCAGAACTGACACATTATGAAGAAGTTCGCAGGATTTACAGAAAAAAATTTGATGAAGATCCATTATACAAAGTTGTACCATATGAAGGCATTAAAGAAATGCTGAAGGAGCTGAAAAAACGTGGAATGAGGCTGGCAGTCTGCTCGAACAAACCACATGTGGCAGCTGTGAAAGTAATAGAGAAGATGTTTGATGGGTATTTTGACCTTGTGATCGGACAGAGTGATTCAATACGAAGAAAACCAGCTCCGGATGGTCCTTTGAAAGCGGCGTCAGAATTTGGCGTATCTCCATCAGAGTGTATGTATGTAGGTGACACCAAAACAGATATGGAAACAGGAACTGCGGCAAAAATGCATACGGTAGGAGTACTCTGGGGATTTCGTGACCGTGAGGAACTGGAGAGTAATGGTGCGGAAAAAGTAGCTGAGAAACCACAGGATTTATTATATATATGCGAGGAATGGAAAAATGATTAAACTTGTTGCAAGTGATCTGGACGGAACTTTACTTTTTAAGGGGGCGCAGAGCCTTCCGGAAGAAATTTTCCCACTGATCAGACAGTTAAAAAAAATGGGAATACTGTTTGTGGCTGCAAGTGGACGTCAGTATGCAAATATGAAAAAAATGTTCCGGCCAGTAGTGGATGATATGGCGTTTATCAGCGAAAATGGCGCTCTTGCTGTGTATAATGAAAAAGTTCTTTATCAGGACAGTTTTGAACAGGAGCTGGTCCGTGAAATCGCAGAAAGTATTTATGACAAAGAAGGATCAGAATTTACCTGTTCCACGAAAGATTTTTACTATATCAGACCGAAAACAGAACATTTCAGAGATCTGATGATCAATGTCGTTGGAAATGTCTGCAAAGAAATCAATAGCTTTGAAGAAATCACGGAACCGTGTATGAAACTGGCAGTATATGAAAGAGGCGGACTGCAGGACGATACGATTCATTACTGGAATGAACGCTTTGGGGACAAATGTACAGTTGTGACTTCCGGAACAGCATGGGTGGATTTTATTCCTTTTGATACCAATAAGGCAAAAGGCGTTGAAAAATATCAGGAGATTCTGGGAATCAGACCGGAAGAATGTATCGTGTTTGGTGATGAATACAATGATATTGCCATGCTGAAATCTGTTCCGTACAGTTTCGCAATGGCACATGCCAAAGATGGAGTAAAACAGGCAGCGGCATATGAAACGGAGAGAGTAGAGACGATACTAAAAAAGCTGATTGCGGCGAAAGGAAACATTGAGGAGGTATTGAAATAATGTATACAGAAGAGAGCATTAAAGTTTTCCTGAAAGAACAGGGCAGACTTTATGATGAGCCAGTAGCTGAGACGGCAGAGGAAGCAGAAGAGTTTCTGGAAGACTGTATGGCTGTTGAAGTAAAGAATATCAAAGAAGTCAGAAAGTATCTGGATGAAGCCGGTGCAGATGTCAGCGGAATGTCTGATGAGGAATTGGAAGATGCTTGTGAAGTATTTGCACTTCCATCCGGCGGCTATCTGATCGTGGAAGGATAAGAAAATTCATAAAAAAGACGTATATCCCTGGTCGATAAGTAATATGACCGGGGATATTTTTGTGTAGAGGAACAATGTGGTAATGTAACAGTTCTGTAAAATACAAATTACATTCGATAAAAAACCTGTGTTATAATTTTTTACAGGAGACGGGGTATAGATACCGACAAAGAATTAAAGAAAAGTTAAAGTCGAATTCTATAAGAAATAAATCAGGACAGACCAAATCTAAAAGGAGGATGAATCATGCGGAAAGAGAGAATTCTTGCAGTCATTATGTCAGTATTTCTGGTATTGTCAATGATTCCTGCAACAGTGTTTGCAGCAGAAATTCCGGCACTGGATGGTAAATTGAAGATTCAGGGAACTGCAGCAGAAGGCAGAACATTGAGTGCGGAATTTAAAGAAGTAAAGCCAGAGGGAGTGACGGAGGATGATGTTGTCTATCTCTGGGAGAGAAAAACAGTTGAGGATGAGGAGGCAGAGAAGGCAGGGGAGAAGCCTGAACTGAAAGAACTCGGAAAAGACAAGACTTATACAGTGACACAGGATGACATTGGGTCCAAAATTGTTCTGACGATCACAGGCAAAGAAGAAAATGGTTATACCGGAAGCCTGAAAGTTGTATCAGATACAGTAGTAGATGCACAGACTGCTGCTGATCAGGAGGCAAAAGCAGCAGAAGAAAAGGCTGCTGCTTCGGATAATGCGGTACAGGAAACAGAAAATGAACAGTCTCAGAATACAGATGCTTCTGCTGATACAGAAGAAACAACACAGACTGATATGTCCGAGGATACAGACACAACTTATCAGGAGGATTCTACACAGGCAGGAACTGAGAATGTAGAAGGTATTCCTGCTGCTACAACAGATGAAGAGAAGCAGCAGAGTGAAAGTGCAGGTTCTGAATCTGTGGATGGTATTCCGGAAGCGACAGAAGACGGCACATATGGACAGACAAATAATACAGTAGATGCTGTGGATTCCCAGGAAAATAATAATACAGAAAAAACAGAAACTCCAACGGCAGATGCAAGTATCGTTGTTGGAGACGGAAGTTCTGAGACCGTAGATTTTGGAACTGTGATTTCCGGTCAGGAAGATAGTATACAGGCGCAGTATGTAACAGTAACGAATACCGGTAATACTACGTTGAATTTTACAGATATCAGTCCGGAACATTTTATGGTTCAGGATATTTCAGATCCAATGGAACAGAACAGCAGTCAGCAGCTGTGGATCGTTCCGCGTGCCGGGATAGCAGCAGGAGATTATGATGATACGATCACATATACCAGTGAAGAAGGTGCGGAAGTTTCTTTTGAAGCAAAGATGACAGTTGAGGCAGCAAAGGATGATGCACAGAACGGTAACGGGCAGGATGATCAGAAAACAGATACAGGAAATACATCAGATCCGACAGCAGATGATCAGAATAAAGGTGATGAAACTCCGGCGGACAGTACAACAGATCCTTCAAATGATGCGAACACTTCAGATGGCGGAAATAATGGAAGTACCACAACAGAAGTTACATTGGCAGTAGATGATACTGTTGCAGAGTCCGGGTTGACATTTAAATCTACAGAAAGCCAGCAGATCACTGTAAAAAATAATTCCGCACAGGCAGTGACAGTAGCTGCTTCTTCAACAGGTGCGGCGCCTGCAGTGACAATAGATCCTTCCGAACAGGAGATTCCGGCTGGTGAAAGTGCGACATTTACAGTTACACCGGCAAAAAATCTGGCAACAGATACGCCTTATCCGGATAATATTCTGTTTGCAGATAAAAATAACAGCGATAATAAGATTATAGTTTCTGTGAATGTTACGATACCTGCTCCGGCAAAAAGTAATGTTACAGCTGATAAATTGGTTGCAGAATTTGGACCATTAGTAGTAGGATATACAGAACTTCCGGCGGCAGAGACAATCACACTGAAAAACGAAGGAGATGCAGATGCAGATCTGTCAGAGGCAGTCAGCAGTGCGGGAACAGCACAGGGACAGTATTTTGATATTACCTGGCAGGCACAGACAGTTAAGAGTGGTGATTCGGTTCTGTTTACAATTCAGCCAAAGATGAACCTTACAGCGAATGCGACTGAAACATTTACGATTACAGATAACACAACAGGAAATACGATTCCAATCACTGCAACGGTTACGGTAAATCCTGCAAGTCATTCTCTGGATATTTCTAAAACAACGCTCGATTTTGCAACAGCAAAGAAGGGCTATAGTGAGATTGCTCCACAGCAGTTCACGGTCACGAACAATGGAAATGTGACACAAACACTGGAACAGCCGGCACTGACAAACTTTACAGTTTCTGTTGATCCTGCACAGCTTACACTGGCACCGGGTGAAACTGCTGTTTATACAGTACAGCCTAAGACCGGACTGGATGTGGGTGCTTATTCAGAGAATCTTAAGATTTCTTCGTCTTTGGATAAATCGGTTACGGTGAATTTTCAGGTTGTGAAGGGAAATGCAGTTCTTACGAAGATTCAGCAGCCTGCAGCAGTTACCGGACTTGCAAATGGGACGAAGAAGGATGCATCCTCGCTGAAGCTCCCATCTACTGTAGTGGCTGAAACAACAGAAGGAAGTGTGAAAGCGGCTGTTTCCTGGAATGTAAAAGGAGCTTCTTATAAACAGTCCAGTACAGATGCTCAGAAATTTACAGTAGCAGGTACAGTGACATTGCCTTCCGGAGTAGATAATGATAATAATATTAGTCTGTCTGTGGCAATAGAAGTCGGTGTAAATGCCTATAGTGCTAAAGTTGCATCTGCAGAAAATAACAAGATCACAGGTATTGACGCAAATGGAGTTTATACTACACAGACAAAGATTTCCTTTACAGCAGTTGGAGCGGGTATGGATAACAATTCGCCGAAAAAGGGAGATACCCGTTATGTTCCACAGAGCTGGACTGTGATCAATACAAACGTCTGGAATGCCGCACCATATACTGCGTCTTTTGGACTGGCACAGAGTGGGGATTATACGCTGAAAGTTGCTTTTGCACAGCAACAGTATGATGGAAGCAGCTGGAAAGCAACAGGAACAACGGATACCAGACAGGTATCTTTCAGCATCGCAAAAGCCAAAGTGACTGCTCCTGGAACAAATCTTACACCTGCAGCGAACAGAAAGAGTTCCGTAAAAACAGGTGATAATACACCAATCCTTCCATTTGTATGTATCCTGATCATTGCGGCAGGTGCGATTGGCGGAGTGGTATTTTACAAAAAGAAAAACAAAAAATAAAAAGAAATGAAAAACGATAAAAGTTTTGTTAGCACTCATTTAAAATGAGTGCTAATTTTTTCTTGACTTTTGGAAAAAAGGGGATTAGTATATAGAAAAACGAAAAAAAGAATCTAAGGAGTGTGGATAATATGGCTGAAAAGCACGGAAATTTATCAATTAACAGTGAAAACATTTTTCCTATCATAAAGAAATGGCTGTATTCTGACCATGATATTTTTGTTCGAGAACTGGTATCTAATGGTTGTGATGCCATTACAAAATTAAAGAAACTGGAAGTGATGGGAGAATATTCTTTTCCGGATAGCTATAAACCGGCAGTTCAGGTAGTTGTTGATTCTGAAGCGAAGACGTTGAAATTTATCGATAATGGTATTGGTATGACTGCTGATGAAGTAGAAGAATATATTACACAGATTGCATTTTCCGGTGCAACAGAATTTCTGGAGAAGTATAAAGACAAAACAACTGATGACCAGATGATCGGTCATTTTGGTTTGGGCTTCTATTCTGCATTTATGGTAGCAGATGAAGTTCATATTGATACCCTTTCTTTTAAAGAAGGCGCAACAGCAGTACACTGGACATGCGATGGCGGTACAGAGTATGATATGCAGGATGGTGATAAAACGACTGTTGGTACAGAAATCACGCTGTTCCTGAATGACGAAAGTCTGGAATTCTGTAATGAATACCGTATGCGTGAAATTATTGAGAAATATTGTTCGTTCATGCCGGTAAATATTTATCTTTCCAAAGCAAATGCAGAGCAGGAATATGAGACTATCGATGAAGCGGATCTGAAAGATGATGATGTTGTAGTTGAACATATCCATGAAGATGCAAAGACAGAAGAAAAAGAGAATGATAAAGGCGAAAAGGAAGTTGTTGAGGTATCTCCTGCAAGAGAACGAGTTAAGATCAATAAACGTCCGGTTTCTTTAAGTGATCCGAATCCACTGTGGATGAAACATCCGAATGAATGCACGGATGAAGATTATAAAGAATTTTACCGTAAGGTATTTATGGATTATAAAGAGCCGCTGTTCTGGATCCATCTGAATATGGACTACCCATTTAACCTGAAAGGAATTTTGTATTTCCCGAAGATCAATACAGAATATGATTCTATTGAGGGAACAATTAAATTATACAATAACCAGGTATTTATTGCGGATAATATTAAAGAAGTTATTCCGGAATTCCTGCTGCTTCTCAAAGGTGTGATCGATTGTCCGGATCTGCCGCTGAATGTATCCAGAAGTGCACTGCAGAACGACGGATTTGTACAGAAGATTTCTGAGTATATCTCCAAGAAAGTTGCAGACAAACTGACAGGAATGTGCAAGACAGACCGTGAATCATACGAGAAATACTGGGATGATATCAGTCCATTTATTAAATTTGGCTGTATCAAGGACAGCAAATTTGCAGAAAAACTTCATGACTATATTCTTTTCAAAGATATTGATGGCAAATATCTGACATTGAAAGACTGCATAGAGCAGAATAAGAAAGAAGATACAGCAGAGAAGGCAGAAGATACAGAGAAAAAAGAAAACTCTGAAAATAAAGATGAGGCTGAAAACAAAGAACCGGATAAAACCACAATTTTCTATGTGACAGATCCGGTACAGCAGAGCCAGTACATCAATATGTTCAGAGAAGCAGGAAAAAATGCAGTTATTCTTTCTCACAATATTGATACAACTTTTATCTCTCACCTGGAACAGAAAGATCAGACAATTCAGTTCAAGAGAATTGATGCAGATGTGACAGAAGAACTGAAGGGTGAAGGCGCAGCAGATGAAAATACTGCAAAAACTCTGACAGAATTATTCCGTAAGAATCTGAATATGGAGAAACTGGAAGTTAAGGTAGAGAATCTGAAGAATGAATCTGTTGCAGCAATGATGACACTTTCGGAGGAAAGTCGTCGTATGCAGGATATGATGAAGATGTACAATATGTATGGAATGGATCCTGGAATGTTTGGCGGTCAGGAAACTCTGGTGCTGAATGTGAGTCATCCTCTGGTAAAATACCTTGCGGAAAATCAGGAGTCTGAACATGCAGCAGTAATCTGCCAGCAGTTATATGATCTTGCAATGCTGAGTCATAAACAGTTATCACCAGATGAAATGACTAAATTTGTGCAGAGAAGTAATGAAATTCTGATGCTTCTTACAAAATAAAAGCAAAAATTTAAAGACAATATAAAAAGAATCCCGAATATTTTCTTTTATGTGGAAAGAATTCGGGATTTTTTAATATTTTATTGACAAAAAACAATAAATTCTATATGCTGAAATTGTATGGCGAATGTATGATTTTGTAGTTATAACATGAATAATGTGACTCTCAAAATGTCGTTTTTTTTCGAAGAACCACGAGTTTGGTATGGAAAAGAAAAATAAGAAAAAATTGTCGTATAATAATGACAAAACAGGAAAAGGCGGAGGGAGAGCACATGAGAAAAGTATATCGATTAATCAGACAGCTGGGAATGACCTCAAAATATAAAGGATATTATTATGTTGCCGAAGCAGTAATGATGTCGATGGAACTTCAGGATTATCCAATCAAGATCACGAAGGACATCTATCCATATCTGGCAAAAAAATTCAAATCAACACCAGTTAATATTGAACATGATATTCGGACGGTTATTAATGTATGTTGGACAGCTAATAAAGAAACGATGGATCGGATCGCAGGCTATCCTCTTCGCTACAGACCTACAAACAGTGAGTTCGTAGATATGCTGGCATATTATCTCATCCAGACAGAACTGGATGCAGAAAATGCAATTGTGGAAGAAAAAAAGAACCTTACAGCCTGTCAAAATCCAGTTGATGTTTTTGGAAAAATTTCGGAACTGCAGAATCCCATGTGATTTCAGGCTTTCTGTCCAGAAGAAATGTATCGGAAGAAATTCCTGTTGTACAGAATAATTCATTGTTTTTATATTGAATGTTTAAATTTAATCCGCGAATCTGATCAGTAGAAATCTGAAAAGAAGAATCTGCAAATAATAGTGAATACTGAGCTGGGGACAGTTGAAAAACGATTCGAAACTGAATTGGCAGTAATTTGCCGCGTATGATTGAAAAACAGTAAGATTTCAGCTCTTTCCATGGACAGTAATCTGAATCGTTAAAATTCATATTTTGCACGGTATCTGTGTCAAAAAAATCTTTGTGGATTTTTCCGTCAATCGTGAAGTTGCTGAAAGTAGTAATGGATGCTTCTACGAGAGAAAAAGAATCGAAGGTATCTCCAATCAGTAACTGATTCATAAAGTTTTTGACATCGTTGATTTTAAGTGCAAGCATTTTTGAACTCCCATAATTTAGTGTAGTTTCCATTATAAAACAGAATCAAAAAAAAGAATAGAGTTTTTCGAAAAAGTCTTTTCAAATATGTAGCTATATGGTAATATAGATGTGGTATTCGATACTACATATTATGGAAAAGAGGACGATATAATTGAGCTATAAAATTGTCATAGATAGTTGTGGGGAATTATTGGATGAGTGGAAAAAAAATCCTCGCTTTGAGTCGGTAGCACTGACTTTGAGCGTTGGTGGTGAGAATATTATAGATGATGAAACTTTTGACCAGGCTTCTTTTTTAAAAAAAGTAGCTGAATGCCCGGAATGCCCGAAATCGGCATGTCCGTCACCGGAACGTTATATGAGAGCGTTTGACTGTGATGCGGATCACGTATATGCAGTTACACTTTCAGCAGAACTGAGTGGCTCGTATAACAGTGCTGTTCTGGGAAAAAGTCTTTTGCAGGAAGAAAATCCTGGTAAGCAGATTTATGTGTTTAATTCGAAATCAGCATCTGTCGGACAGTCCCTGGTTGCAATGAAAATACAGGAATGTGAAGAAGCTGGATATTCGTTTGAGAAAGTAATTGAGACAGTAGAAGCATATATTGCCGACCAGCACACGTTTTTTGTCCTGGATAATCTGGAAACGCTTCGTAAAAATGGAAGACTCAGCAAGGTAAAAGCTCTTGTGGCAAGCGCATTAAAAATCAAACCTGTCATGGGCTCTACAGATGAAGGAGCAATCTGCCAGCTGGATCAGGCAAGAGGCATGAACAAAGCCCTTGTAAAAATGGCCCAGAACATTGTAGACAAAACAGAAGACAGTGAAAATAAAATCCTTGCAATTTCTCACTGCAACTGCAGGGAGAGAGCAGTGCTTCTGAAGAATGCACTGGAAGAGAGAATGCCTGTAAAACATATCATTATTTTGGATACTGCGGGAGTAAGCAGCATGTACGCGAATGATGGCGGTGTGATTGTAGCTGTATAAGCCCTTCCCTTTTGTGTGAGAGTGTGATATAATAACAAAAGTTTAAGCTTATACAATAAAGGAGATTCTTGGAATGAGTCAGAAAAAAGTAGACAGCTATAAGGCGGGCAAAGCAGGCCGTTCAAAAGCATCCAGAAAAGAAAAACTGATTGACAAACTGGAAATTCTTGCATGGATTGCAATCTGTGTGGCAATGGTTGCGTGGATTGGATTTTCCGCGTATACAAAGATCGAGGCAAAACAGGAGTCTGTTGTTACAGAGACAGTAATGGATACTTCTGCAATTGATAATTATGTTTCAGATCTTTCGTCTGATGCACAGTAAAAATGAAAATGAGATAATAAAAAACCCCGGTGAAAACCGGGGGTTTTTATTTAATGGTTTGAAAGGTTGTTACAACCTTGAAGTATCAGAATTATAATTTTGTAACGTTAGCAGCCTGCATTCCGCGAGCGCCTTCTGTTAAATCATAAGTTACAGCCTGTCCTTCATCCAGTGATTTGAATCCTTCACCATTGATTGCAGAAAAATGAACGAATACGTCAGCGCCGTCCTCTCCTGTGATAAAGCCATAGCCTTTTTCTGCGTTGAACCATTTTACAGTTCCCTTGTTCATGATGTTACCTCCATAAAAATAAAAAGTTAAATGTCCATCTGACGAAAAAATCACCAGATTTTAGAGACTATATCGTAGGTAATATATAATCTCTAAAAACTAGTGATTTTATATTAAGGTTCTCTTCGTCTATGAGTAGAATTATATCTCCCACTTCTAAAAATGTCAAGGTGAATATGTAAAAAACACTTTATTAAATCGTTTGTTTCGTGTATGATATTAGTGATAATGTATAGAAGAAATATGAAGAATATAAATTCCAGGAGGAAGCAGTTATGATCAACAAGCTTATTGAAAAAATCCGCAAAACCAATGCACCGATCGTTGTAGGTCTGGATCCGATGCTGAATTACATACCGAAACATATCCAGGAAAATGCCTTTGCAGAATTTGGAGAGACTCTGGAAGGTGCAGCAGAAGCAATCTGGCAGTTCAATAAAGGAATCGTAGATGCAACATATGACCTGATTCCTGCAGTAAAACCACAGATTGCAATGTATGAGCAGTTTGGCATTCCGGGACTGCAGGCATACAAAAAGACAGTTGATTACTGTAAATCAAAAGATCTTGTAGTCATTGGTGATATCAAGCGTGGAGACATCGGATCCACATCGGCAGCGTATGCAGTTGGACATCTGGGACATGTTCAGGTAGGATCCAAGAAATATGCAGGATTTGATGAGGATTTTGCAACAGTTAATCCATATCTGGGTTCAGATGGAGTAAAGCCGTTTATCGAAGTCTGCAAAGAAGAAAATAAAGGTTTGTTTATTCTTGTAAAGACATCCAATCCTTCCAGCGGTGAATTCCAGGATCGTATCATTGACGGACGTCCACTGTATGAATGGGTCGGAGAGAAAGTTGCCGAGTGGGGCGCAGATCATATGGGCAAAGAATATAGCTATATCGGAGCTGTAGTTGGTGCAACTTATCCGGAAATGGGAAAAGTACTTCGTAAGCTTATGCCAAAAACATTTATCCTGGTACCTGGATATGGTGCACAGGGTGGAAAAGGCTCTGATCTGGTGCATTTCTTCAATGAAGATGGTCTTGGTGCGATTGTAAACTCATCCAGAGGAATCATTGCAGCATACAAACAGGAAGCATATGCGGAATTTGGAGAACTGAATTATGCAGATGCGTCTCGTAAGGCAGTGGAAGTGATGATCGAAGATATCAGTGGAGCCCTTAAGAATCGCTAATGAGGGCAGGAGGAGACAGATGAGTACAAAAACAAAAGAGACTTTGACTGTTATCAGTCAGGAAGAAATCGGCAGAGATATTTACAGTCTCTGGCTTCAGACTGATCAGATGGCACAGAATGCGCGTCCGGGGCAGTTCCTTTCTTTATATACAGGAGATGGAAGTAAACTTCTTCCGAGACCGATCAGCATCTGTGAGATTGATAAAGAAGACAGCAAAATCAGACTGGTGTATCGTGTGACTGGGAAGAATACAGGAACAGAAGGATTTTCCAGACTGAAATCAGGAGAAAAGATTGAGGCATTGGGACCTCTTGGAAATGGTTTTCCGTTGGAAGAAGCAGAAGGGAAAAAAGTATTTCTGATTGGTGGCGGCATCGGAATTCCACCGATGCTTGAGACTGCAAAACAGTTAAAAGCTGAAAAAATAGCAGTTCTTGGATATAGGGATGAATTGTTCCTGAACGATGAATTTGCAAGATATGCAGATGTTTATGTTGCTACAGAAGATGGAAGCGCAGGGACAAAAGGCAATGTATTAAATGCGATTTGTGAAAAGGGACTTGAGGCAGAGGTTATTTTTGCATGTGGTCCAACGCCGATGCTTCGTGCACTGAAAGAATATGCAGCAGAGAATAATATCACATGCTGGATTTCCATGGAGGAAAGAATGGCGTGTGGAATCGGGGCGTGTCTTGGATGTGTCTGCAAATCAAAAGAGATTGATGCGCATTCTCTGGTGCATAACAAACGTGTTTGCAAAGATGGACCGGTATTCTTGAGTACGGAGGTGGAGTTATGATCAATACAAAAGTAACTCTTGCCGGAGTTGAATTAAAAAATCCTGTCATGACTGCTTCCGGTACGTTTGGTTCCGGCGCAGAATATAGTGAATTTGTAGATCTTAATAAACTTGGTGGTGTTGTGACTAAGGGTGTTGCAAATGTACCATGGCCAGGAAACCCGACTCCGAGAGTGACAGAGACTGCAAGTGGAATGCTGAATGCAATCGGACTTCAGAATCCGGGAATCGATCTTTTTTGCAGGAGAGACATTCCGTTTCTGAAACAGTATGATACAAAAATTATTGTAAATGTTTGTGGAAAGAGTACCGAAGATTATTGTGAAGTGGTGGAGAGACTGGCGGATGAACCGGTTGACTTACTGGAAATCAATGTATCCTGCCCAAATGTAAAAGAGGGCGGTATCGCATTTGGACAGAATCCTCATGCACTGGAAGCAATCACAAAAGAAGTAAAGAAATATGCAAGACAGCCAATCATCATGAAGCTCAGTCCGAATGTGACTGATATCACAGAGATGGCCAGAGCGGCTGAGGCTGGCGGCGCAGATATTCTTTCTTTGATCAATACGCTTACCGGAATGAAAATTGATATTTACAGAAGAACATTTGCTCTGGCAAACAAGACGGGCGGGATGTCCGGTCCGGCAGTGAAACCGATTGCAGTGCGTATGGTTTATCAGGTTGCGCAGGCTGTAAAACTCCCGATCATCGGCATGGGTGGAATTGCAACAGCAGAAGATGCACTTGAATTTATCATGGCAGGTGCAACAGCAGTGTCAGTTGGAACTGCTAATTTCTTTAATCCATATGCAACAACAGAAATTGTGGATGGGCTGGCGAAATTTATGGAACAGCAGAAAGTTGAGGATATCAATCAGCTGATTGGTATTGTAAAATAGTAGCTACAGAAAACAGAATAGAAATACATAAGAGACAGCAGCGAAGGTTGAAAAACTTTTTCTGCTGTCTTGTATCGGGAAAGGAAATATTTTGAACAAACAGAAAACAAATGACATGACTGTGGGAAATCCGGTCAGATTGATCATTCAGTTTATGATACCGATGTTTCTTGGAAACATATTCCAACAGTTTTATAATATTGTAGATTCTATTGTGGCAGGACAGTTTATTGGAGTAGATGCACTTGCTGCAATTGGAAGTACCGGATCGCTGATGTTTTTTGTGACCGGTTGGCTGAACGGACTGAGTAGTGGATTCGCAATTATTGTGGCACAGATGTTTGGAGCGAAGAAGTATGACGATATGCGACATTTTGTGGCAATGTCCATTTATCTTATGTTTGGTTTTGCTGCTGCTATGACCATAGGATTTTTGGTATTTAATGTGCCGATTCTGCGACTTATGAATTCTCCGGAAGATCTGATGGGAGATGTGGCCGGATATATGGGGATTATTTATGCTGGCCTTCTTGTTACTGCAGCGTATAATACGTTGGCTGCGTTTCTGCGTGCACTGGGAGATTCGAAATCCCCGTTGTATTTTCTGATCATTTCAGCGGGCATCAATGTTGTGCTGGATATTGTACTGATTCGTTTTGTAGGAATGGGAGTAGAAGGCTGTGCATATGCAACTGTGATCGCACAGGGCGTTTCAGCAATCTGCTGTCTGGTTTATATAAAAAAGAAATATCCGATTCTTCATCTTGAGAAGAAAAACTTTGAACTTCGAAAAGGCAGTATGAGTAAACTGATGATTCTTGGAATTCCCATGGGACTTCAGTTTTCCATCACGGCAATAGGAACGATCATTGTACAGAGTGCGGTAAATATTTATGGCGCTACCTATATGGCTGGATTTTCCGCTGCAGGAAAGATCCAGAATGTAATTGGTATGGTGGCTGTTTCTATGGGTGCAACGATCGCGACATATGTCGGACAGAATCGTGGAGCAGGACGTATGGACCGGGTAAAACAGGGAGTAAAATATTCCTGGATCATGCTTCTGGTATGGAGCGTGGCTGAGATGGCCCTGGTTTATTTCGGTGGAAAATATTTTACATATCTGTTTATCAACCCGTCACAGACAGATGTTGTGCAGGTGTCAGTGACATATTTCCGTACAGTATTCTGGGCATATCCGTTTTTGTGTACAATTTTTGTATTTCGAAATGCCCTGCAGGGGATGGGATATGGAATGGTACCGATGCTGGGAGGCGTTTTTGAACTGGTTGCCAGAACACTGATCGTAGTTTTGGTTGCGGGAAGAACGACATTTGCAGGCGTTTGCCTGGCGGATCCAATGGCCTGGATCGCAGCACTGATTCCACTGATTCCATATTACTATTATGTAATGGGAAAACATATGAAAGCAATGAGACAATAGGAGCAACAAAAGCCAGCTTCAATCCGAAACGGGAAAGTTAACAGGATTGAATAGTTGGCTTTTTTATGTTACTATAAAGAAGATATTCAGAGAATGATCTGAACAGATTCAGACAGAAGACAGGCAAAAAGCCGTGTAGACAGGAGGTCCAGAATAAAATGGAACAGTATAAACAGGAATTTATTGAATTTATGGTAGACAGTCAGGTGCTGAAATTTGGCGAATTTACACTGAAGAGTGGAAGAAAATCTCCGTTCTTTATGAATGCGGGTGGATATGTAACTGGTTCTCAGTTAAAAAAACTTGGGGAATACTATGCAAAAGCAATTCATGACAAATATGGTGATGATTTTGATGTGCTGTTTGGACCGGCATACAAGGGAATTCCACTCAGTGTTGTTACAGCGATTGCGTTCAGCGAACTGTATGGCAAAGAAATTCGTTACTGCTCTGACCGTAAAGAGGAAAAAGATCATGGTGCAGATAAAGGAAGTTTTCTTGGAAGCAAACTGAAGGACGGAGATCGGGTAGTTATGATCGAAGACGTTACTACTTCCGGAAAATCTATGGAAGAGACAGTGCCGAAGGTAAGAGGTGCAGCCAATGTAGAAATTGTTGGACTGATGGTTTCACTTGACCGTATGGAGGTTGGAAAAGGCGGTGTGAAGTGCGCACTTGACGAAGTACATGACCTGTATGGCTTTGAAACAAATGCAATCGTTACCATGGCTGAAGTTATTGAACATCTTTACAATAAAGAATACAAAGGCCAGGTTATCATTGATGATGAACTGAAGAAGGCAATTGATGCATATTACAGCCAGTATGGTGCAAAATAGTTTCTGGCTGATCAGTGGGATGAACGGTATCTGCATAAGGAGGAATTGCCATGAATGAAAAAATATATAAAACCATGAGTCGTACGGGCGCATGCAGTATTGCAGTAGGGATCATAACCCTTGTAACAGGTGTTGCTGCAGGAGTGCTGATGATCGTCAGTGGAAGCAGACTGCTGAAAAGAAAGTCTGATATTCTGATCTGAAGCCGGATAGGGGTAAAAATTGAAAGACAGTACAAAACGTAAAATCAGGTTTCTGAGTGTGCTTTTGTTTATACTTTATGTACTGCTTCTTGTTTATTTTCTTTTCTTTTCAGAAGAATATGGGCGCGTTACAGCGGAAGAACGGATGTATCGGTATAATCTGGTTCCGTTTGTAGAAATCAGAAGATTCTGGATATACAGAAAACAGCTTGGGATGTTTGCTTTGATCACCAATCTTTTTGGAAATGTGATAGGCTTTATTCCATATGGTTTTATCCTTCCGGTCATTGCGCATAAATGCCGAAACGGTTTGTTCATTGTTGCATCCGGTTTTTCACTCAGCCTTTTGGTGGAAACAGTGCAGTTAATTGCAAAAGTGGGATGTTTTGATGTGGACGATCTGATTTTGAATACACTTGGGGCAGCAATCGGATATATGCTTTTTGCTGTCTGTAATTATCTGAGGAGAAAACGATATGGCGAGAAGATATAGATACGCGATCATAAAAAAGAAAGAGGCTGCAAAAGGGAAGCTGTCAGTGGGGCTGGCGATTGCTTCCCTGCTTCTGTTTGGAGGGGCTGTTGGGATAGCTTATGTACTTGAAGGATCCTATGGATTTATTGTGGGAGGCATCTGCCTGTTTGCAGCGCTGCTTTCTGTATATGGATTTCTGATGGGAATCAGCAGCTTTTCAGAAGAAAAATGTACACACAGGACCAGTATTATCGGATCAATCCTTAATGGAATCTTTATGGTAGGCTGGTTGGCCTTTTTTTTGATGGGAGTGTGAAAAATGGAACGCTTGCAACAGCAGATGAAATTTATTTTGGAAGTGGATAAAGTAAAACAGATTATACGTCAGACATATCTGGCAGACGGGAGCCGTAAGGAAAATGATGCGGAACATTCCTGGCATCTGACTCTTATGGCAGTGTTGTTGAAGGAATATGCCAATGAAGAGGTTGACCTGGCAAAAGTGATCCCTATGGTTTTGATCCATGATCTTGTGGAGATTGATGCCGGAGATACATATGCATATGATCAGGCAGGACTGGCAACGCAGAGAGCGCGTGAGACAAAGGCTGCAGACCGTATTTTTGGTATGCTTCCGGAAGATCAGGGTACAAAGTTCAGAAATTTATGGGAAGAATTTGAAGCATATGAGACAGCAGAGGCGAAGTTTGCACATATGCTGGATAATTGTCAGCCACTGCTTCTGAATGATGCTTCCGGAGGAAAGAGCTGGAAGGAACATACTGTACATAAGAGTCAGATATACAGAAGAAATGAGCATACTGCGGAAGGTTCCAGGGAAATATGGGAATATATGAAGCAGCTGATAGACAAACATATTCAACTGGGACATGTGATCGATGACTAAATTAAATTTAAACGGAGGAGATGATAAAGTGGATGAATTGCTGAAAGAACGCTACGATCTGGCAAAAAATCGAATTGTTGAAATCTGTACCGAAACAACTGTAAAGGCGGATTTTCTGGATTTCTTTCAGAGTATGGCGTCTTTTTTGGAGAAAACAGCAGCCATACTGGAAAGAGATGAAGTAAAGCTTTCCGTAGAAGAATTACAGAAAGAAAATACAGAGCTTTATAAAGAACTGTTTCCTCAGAATTATACACACTGTTACGGGAATCCAGCATATGCAGAAGAAAAACTCGGTGAATATGGAAGGGCATTTACATTTCTTTATGCAGAACTTCGTGGAGCAATCGCCTATGCATATGAAAAAAAATTCTGGGATTATACAGTGACAGCAGAACTTTTTCTTGAAGTATATGCTGCTTTTGAAAATGGCGAACTGCCATCTGTAAAAAATGTGGAAAACATGCTGCGTTCTTATGTGAACGACTATTGTCAGGATATGATGGAACAGAGGATTGCGGAAGCGGTTGATCCGCAGCTGGATTTTGCTGTAAGAATCGTAATGGATTCTGATCTGTCAGATCTGCGTTATCTGTACAGGTATGGAGAATATGTTTCTGCAAATGAAACAGGAGTTGCAGAATTTATGAACAGTCTCAGTCAGGATGAGATTGACAGTATGGCACGCACATATACGGAAGGATACAGAATTGGTTTTATTAATGGAAGAAAAGACATTACCAGGAAAAAGACGGTAAACATTCGTTATAATCTTGGATTTGAGCGAATGGTACGTGCTGCAATCCTGCAGTTCCGTGAGATGGGGCTTGAACCGGTGATCTATCGCCATGCCACACATGCAGTGAATAAAAGAGGCAATGCATGGATCGGTTTTGTTGGCGGAAATGCAAATCCGCAGTATGAGTATGATCACAGGCAGGATCAGGCACTCTTTATGGACAGTGACTATGTACAGCGTAAACTTCGTTCTATGCAGAATGCATATGAGAAATATAAAGATCTGGCTGCAGTTCATGGCGGACCGGCATGTATTGAGACTTTTGGAGAAGAACCATTTGCTCCTGTTTCTACAGAAGGTGCGTGGGCTTTAAATGAAGCACAGCAGAAAATGCAGGTAGAGCTGGATAACGAATCCGGTCAGATCGTAAATCGTTACATCAGGGGCGATGAGAGAAGCTTTACGATCATTGCCTATCCGGTGCCGGAGATCGGAAATGATTTTTCAAAGATTTTTGCCGAGATTGTGAAGATCAATACACTGGATTATAAACAGTATGAACGGATACAGCAGACGATCATTGAGACGCTGGATACCTGTCAGTGGGTGGAAATAAAAGGAAAAGATGACAACGAGACAGATTTGATCATTCATCTGCATGAACTGGAAGATGTCCGAAAACAGACAAATTTTGAAAATTGTGTGGCAGATGTAAATATTCCAGTGGGAGAAGTGTTTACTTCTCCGGTGCTTGCCGGAACTGGTGGGATTCTTCATGTAAAGAAGGTTTATTTGAATGGATTACAGTTTAAGGATCTGAAGCTGGTATTTGACTGTGGACAGGTGATTGATTATTCGTGTGCAAACTTTGAGACAGAAGAGGAGAATCGTGCATATATTGAGGATAATATTCTGCACCATCATCCGAAGATCCCAATGGGCGAGTTTGCAATCGGGACCAATACAACCGCGTATGTGGCAGCTGAAAAATATGGTATTGCAGATAAACTTCCAATTCTGATCGCTGAGAAAATGGGACCACATTTCGCTGTGGGAGATACCTGTTACAGCTGGTCAGAAGATACTCCGGTATTTAACCCGGACGGAAGAGAAATCATTGCCAGAGATAATGAGATTTCGATTCTTCGTAAAGAGGATATCAGCATGGCTTATTATGGATGTCATACAGATATTACAATTCCATATGAAGAACTGGGAAGTATCCGTGTAATTGACGAAGATGGAGAAGGAACTTCTATTATTGAGAATGGGCGTTTTGTGCTGCCGGGAACGGAAGAACTGAATCGTCCTTTTGAAAAATAACGATAGCTTATTTATTTTATGAGGTGGGCAAACTTTTTTTGTACAAAAAGAGTTTGCCCGCCAAAATATTTCTTTTCCGTAATTTTATTGACACAATTTTAGAATCTTAGTAGAATCAACCTGAAGATGTAAGAAATTATACGAGGAGGCCACCAATGAAAAAAGTTGGGATTGTAATGGGAAGCGACTCAGATATGCCGGTTATGAGTAAGGCGGCAGCAATTCTTGACAAGCTGGGCGTTGAATATGAGATGAAGATTATTTCTGCACACAGAGAACCGGATGTGTTCTTTGAGTATGCAAAGACGGCAGAAGAAAAAGGATTCAAAGTAATTATTGCAGGAGCAGGAATGGCAGCACATCTTCCGGGAATGTGTGCAGCAATCTTTCCGATGCCGGTTATCGGCATTCCAATGCATACAACATCTCTTGGAGGAAGAGATTCACTGTATTCGATCGTGCAGATGCCGTCCGGAATTCCGGTAGCAACAGTAGCAATCAATGGAGGCGCAAACGCAGGACTTCTTGCCGCAAAGATTCTGGCAACATCTGATCCGGAACTTCTGGACAGATTGAAAGCATACAGTCAGGAGCTGAAAGAGCAGGTTGAGGCAAAGGATGCCAGACTTCAGGAAGTTGGATACAAAGCTTATTAAAAACAGGTGGAGGAGATCAGAAGATTATGGATTACAAAAAAGCAGGTGTGGATATAGAAGCTGGTTACAAGTCAGTTGAGTTAATGAAGAAACATATTGCAAAGACCATGAGACCGGAAGTTTTAGGCGGAATCGGTGGATTTTCGGGAGCATTTTCCATGAATGCATTCAAAAATATGGAAGAACCAACACTCGTATCCGGTACAGATGGCTGCGGAACCAAAGTTAAGCTTGCTATGATCATGGATAAACACGATACGATTGGAATCGATGCTGTAGCCATGTGTGTAAATGATATTGCATGTGCAGGTGCAGAACCACTGTTCTTCCTGGATTATATTGCATGTGGAAAAAATTATCCGGAAAAGATCGCAGAGATCGTAAGCGGCGTTGCTGAAGGCTGTGTACAGTCAGGTGCAGCACTGATCGGTGGTGAAACAGCGGAACATCCGGGACTTATGCCGGAAGATGAATATGATCTTGCTGGATTTGCAGTTGGTGTGATCGATAAGAAAGATCTTCTCACTGGCGAAGAACTGAAACCAGGAGACGTTCTGATCGGTATGGCTTCCACAGGCGTTCACAGCAATGGATTTTCACTTGTCCGCAAAGTGTTTGAAATGACAAAAGATTCTCTGGATACATATTATGATGAACTTGGAACAACTCTTGGTGAGGCGCTGCTTGCTCCGACAAGAATTTATGTAAAAGCACTGAAGAGCGTTAAAGAAGCCGGAGTTCGTATTCATGCATGCAGCCATATTACCGGCGGCGGCTTTTATGAAAATGTTCCTCGTATGCTGAAAGATGGCACAAGAGCTGTCATTGAGAAGAACAGCTATCCGGTTCTTCCGATTTTTGACCTTCTTGCAAAGACCGGAGATATCGAAGAAAAGATGATGTACAATACTTTCAATATGGGACTTGGTATGGTTCTGGCAGTAGATCCTTCAGATGTAGATAAGACAATGGAGGCTATTCGTCAGGCAGGAGATACTCCATATGTAGTTGGCCGTATTGAGGCCGGAGAAAAGGGAGTGACTTTATGTTAAAGCTTGGTGTTCTGGTATCAGGAGGCGGTACAAATCTGCAGGCGATCATGGATGCGATTGACAGCGGGGTGATCACAAATGCGGAAGTCGGTCTGGTGATCAGTAATAATCCAGGCGCATATGCACTGAAACGCGCAGAGAGCCGGGGAATCCCGGCTAAGTGCATTTCTCCGAAGAAATTTGAAAATCGAGAAGAATTTCATAAAGCGCTTCTGCAGGAATTACAGGAAAACAAGGTGGAGCTGGTCGTACTGGCAGGATTTCTGGTTGCAATTCCACCTATGATCGTGGAAGCATATCCGAACAGAATCATCAATATTCATCCATCTCTCATTCCGTCTTTTTGTGGCGTGGGATTTTATGGCCTTCATGTCCATGAGGGGGTACTTGCACGCGGAGTCAAGGTGACCGGTGCAACAGTTCATTTTGTGGATACCGGTACAGATACAGGACCGATCATCCTTCAAAAAGCGGTGGAAGTACAGCAGGGAGATACTCCGGAGGTGCTTCAGCGTCGTGTTATGGAGGAAGCAGAATGGAAAATCCTTCCGAAAGCAATTGATCTGATAGCGAATAACAGAGTTTCGGTTCAGAATGGAAAAGTTGTTATTGATTAAAAATGCTTTATTAATAAAAATACGTTGTTGATAAAAGAAGTCTAATAGTAGGAGGCAGATAAAAGCTCATGAAAGTACTGATTGTTGGAAGTGGCGGAAGAGAACATGCAATCGCATGGAGTGTTGCAAAAAGTCCAAAGGTAGACAAAATTTACTGTGCACCTGGGAATGCAGGAATTTCAGAATATGCAGAATGTGTGGCAATCGGAGCCATGGAATTTGAGAAGCTTGCAGATTTTGCAGAAGAAAATAAAGTGGATCTGACAATCATCGGTATGGATGACCCGTTGGTCGGCGGGGTGGTAGATGTATTTGAAGCCCGCGGACTGAAGGTGTTTGGACCTCGTAAGAATGCAGCAATTCTTGAGGGATCCAAGGCGTTTTCAAAAGATCTGATGAAGAAATACGGAATTCCAACCGCGGCATATGAGAATTTTGATGATCCACAGAAAGCACTTGATTATTTACATACGGAGGCAAAATTTCCAATCGTTCTCAAGGCAGACGGTCTTGCTCTTGGAAAAGGAGTTTTGATCTGTAACACGCTGGAAGAAGCGGAAGCTGGCGTTAAAGAAATTATGGAAGACAAAAAATTCGGAAGTGCCGGAAATACTATGGTCATTGAAGAATTTATGACTGGTCGAGAAGTGTCAGTACTTTCTTTTGTAGATGGTAAAACTATCCGTACTATGACATCTGCACAGGATCATAAACGCGCCATGGATGGCGATAAAGGATTAAATACAGGCGGAATGGGAACGTTTTCACCAAGTCCATTCTATACAAAAGAAGTTGATGAATTTTGTAAACAGCACATTTATCAGGCAACAGTAGATGCGATGGCAGCAGAAGGCCGTCCATTTGTCGGGATTATTTTCTTTGGACTGATGCTTACAGCAGAAGGACCGAAGGTGCTGGAATATAATGCACGTTTCGGGGATCCGGAAGCACAGGTTGTACTTCCGAGAATGAAAACAGATATTATAGAAGTTATGGAAGCCTGCGTGAATGGAACACTGGATCAGATAGAGCTGGAATTTGAGGATAATGCGGCTGTATGTGTGGTCCTTGCAAGTGAAGGATACCCTGTAAAATACGAAAAGGGCATTCCGATGTATGGATTTGAGAACTTTAAAGGCAAAGACGGGTATTATTGTTTCCATGCCGGAACCAAATTTCAGGATGACCAGATTGTTACAAATGGTGGCCGTGTACTTGGAATTACAGCAAAAGGAAAGACTCTGAAAGAGGCACGCAAAAATGCTTATGATGCAACAGAGTGGATTCAGTTTGCGAATAAATATATGCGTCATGATATTGGAAAAGCCATTGATGAGGCCTAAAGCAATAAACGGAATGATAATATAAAAAAATCACCAAAAAGGTGTGCCATTTTTCGTGAAATATGGTATAATTTGTGATATATCATGCGGAAGCGATAAATGAAAGGAAAACAAAATGGGTATTAGTGTAGAAGATGCAGTCAAAGAACTTCAGGCAAGGGAGACAGTGTTTGTGGCATATTCACAGGCAACAAAACTGCCTTATGTAACTTGCGGAGAAGAAACATATAATGATCAGGTGTGGTTTTTTGCAGAAGAGGAAACTCTGAAGGAATATGGCAAAAAGAAACTGGAAGATAAAATCCTTCTTATGGGGATGCGTTATGAGAAAAAAGATTTTCCGAGAATGTACGGACTTCTGTTTTCTATTGGCGTAAACTCTGTAATCTGGAATAACGGAACAGATGAAATTGAGATTGATCTGGAAAAAATCGTAAGAAAACCAGATCTCAGTCAGATGGAGCCGGCTAAACGTCCGCTGATCAATCCAACATTACAGCTTTCAGGTATCTATTTTATGCAGGAACTTCGACGTCCGGTTGAAAAAGAAGAACACAAAAATTTAAGAGCACTGGAAGAGGAACTGATTGCAAATCTGAAAAAATCTCATTTCCTGGTAGCAATGGAACGTGACGAAGAAAATCCGAAAAAAATTAATATTCCGTATCTGAAAAATAAAGAAGGCCAGATTTTACAGCCGGTATTTTCTGATGTTATGGAATTTGAAAAATTTGCAAAAGGTAAGAAACTTCGTCTGGCAAAAATTCCATTTGACAAACTTCCGGAAATTCTGATCAATCAGGCGGAAGCAATGGTATTTAATCCAATGGGATTTAATCTTATTCTTAATAAAGAACAGTTTAAGAAGATTCTTGGCTGATAAAAATGACATAATGCTAATAAGACAGGTGGCTGGACAGGCTGCCTGTTTTTATTTTTTACTTGCAAAATCTGCTGTATGTGCTACTATATGTATAACATTGAAAAACAATGGGAGGCTGACGGAAATGGTCATTGAAATAGATTTTAACAGTGATGAAGCTATATATGTACAGCTTATGAATCAGATTATAATGGGAATTGCTACTTCCAGACTGCAAGAGGGAGATCCGCTTCCGTCAGTTCGACAGTTGGCGGATACAGTAGGAATTAATATGCATACAGTAAACAAAGCATATTCCCTGTTGCGCCAGGAAGGTTTTGTTACGATCGACCGCAGACGTGGGGCAATTATCGCTGTGGATGTTGATAAGATCAAAGCTCTGGAAGAAATGAAAGAAAATCTTCTTGTAGCGTTGGCGAAGGGCTGCTGTAGAAATGTCAGCAGAAGTGAAGTGCATGATTTGATCGATGAGATTTATGACGAATACGAAATTGACAACTAGGAGGAACAAACTATGCAGGATAAATTTACCAGACAGGCTGCAAATGCATTAAAACTGGCAAAAACCACCGCACAGTCCTGGAATCATTCATATATTGGCACAGAGCATATTCTGGTAGGTCTGCTAAAGGAAAAAGAAGGTACGGCGGGCAGGATTCTGGAAGAATTTAATGTAGAAGAAGATGCGCTGCGCCAGCTGATCGAAGAACTGATCGCACCGTCAGAGGTGCTGGTTGCGGAAAAGGCACCGGAATACAGCCCAAGAGCGATGAGAGTGCTTGAAAAATCTGTACAGGAGGCAGAAAATCAGAAAGAAGCACAGGCCGGAACGGAGCATCTTCTTGTGGCAATGCTTAAAGAGACGGATTGTGTTGCGACCAGGCTTCTTTATACAATGGGAGTCAATATCCAGAAACTGTATGTGGCAGTTCTGACCGCGATGGGAATTGAGAATCCAACAGCAGAAGAACTGCAGGGAGGCAGAAATCAAAAAACACAGAAGAGCGGGGCAGCGACACCAACGCTGGACCAGTACAGCAGAGATCTGACTGTGATGGCTGCAGAAGGCAAACTGGATCCTGTGGTTGGACGTGACAGAGAGATTACGCGGCTGATTCAGATCCTGAGCAGAAGAAGTAAGAATAATCCGTGCCTGGTTGGAGAACCGGGGGTTGGTAAAACTGCGATTGTTGAAGGTCTGGCACAGAGAATTGTTTCAGGACTTGTTCCGGATTCCGTACGTGATAAAAGAGTTGTTGTTCTGGATATGTCAGGAATGGTTGCCGGAAGTAAGTATAGGGGAGAGTTTGAGGAACGTATCCGTAAAGTAATTGATGAAGTGCGTGTAAACCAGGGAATTCTTCTTTTTATTGATGAACTTCACACAATCATTGGTGCCGGAGGGGCAGAAGGTGCTCTGGATGCGTCCAATATTCTGAAGCCTTCTCTTTCAAGAGGAGAAATTCAGCTGATTGGTGCAACAACACTGGAGGAATATCGTAAATACATCGAAAAAGATGCTGCGCTGGAGCGAAGATTTCAGCCGGTTACCGTAGAAGAACCGACAGAACAGGAGGCCCTTGAGATTTTGAAAGGACTTCGTCCGTATTACGAGAAACATCATGGTGTCAGAATTGAAGATGAGGCTCTGGAGGCTGCGGTTAGAATGTCAGTTCGATATATTAATGACCGATTTCTTCCGGATAAAGCGATTGATATTATTGATGAAGCTGCATCCAAAGTACAGCTTGGAAGCTATCGTTCCGCACCAGAGATAGAAGCACTGGAAATAAAGATAAGAGAGTTGCTGAATCAGAAAGAAGAGGCAATAAAACTTGCAGATCTGCCTACGGCAAAGAGAATTCAGCAGGAGCAGAATGAAGCGGAAGAACAGATCGAAAAATACAGAAAAAAAGAAGAGCGTAGAAATAAACGTAAAAATCTTACAGTAAATGAAAATTCTGTAGCAGATATAGTATCGGACTGGACTAAAATTCCGGTAAAAAGACTTACGGAAGGTGAAACCAAGCGTCTTGCGGCCCTGGAAAAAGAACTTCATAAAAGAGTGATCGGGCAGGAAGAAGCTGTCAAAGCAGTTGCGCAGGCTGTTAAAAGAGGCAGGGTAGGTCTGAAAGATCCAAACCGTCCGATTGGCTCATTCCTTTTTCTCGGACCGACCGGTGTAGGCAAAACAGAACTTTCAAAGGCACTTGCGGAAGCTGTGTTTGGCAGTGAGCAGGCAATGATCCGTGTTGACATGTCAGAATACATGGAAAAACACAGTGTTTCCAAACTGATCGGTTCACCTCCGGGATATGTTGGATATGATGAAGGCGGGCAGCTCAGCGAAAAAGTAAGAAGAAATCCGTATAGTGTACTGTTGTTTGATGAGATAGAGAAAGCACATCCGGATGTGTTTAATATACTGCTTCAGGTTTTAGATGATGGACATATTACAGATGCACATGGAAGAAAAGTTGATTTTAAACAGACGATAATCATTATGACATCCAATGTTGGAGCACAGGCAATCATTGAGCCAAAGAAACTTGGCTTTATGTCCCAGGATAATGAAAAACAGGATTATGAGAGAATGAAATCCGGAGTGATGGAAGAAGTAAGAAGACTTTTTAAACCGGAATTTTTGAATCGAATTGATGAAATTATGGTGTTCCATCCACTTAAAAAGCCGGAGATCAGGAAAATCGTGAATATTCTTTTGAAAAATCTTGAGAAACGATGTGCAGAGCAGATGGGGATTCAGCTTAAAATTACAGATTCGGTCAGAGATGATCTGGCAGAATCCGGTTTTGACAGTAAATATGGTGCAAGACCTCTGAGAAGAGCCATTCAGAATAAACTGGAAGATCCGATGGCCAATGAAATCCTTGAAGGCAGAATTCGAAATGGAGATACAGTGAAAGTTCAGCTTCATCAGAAGAAAATTCGTTTTATTCCGGTCAGAGATAAGGAATAAGCGCAGAAGGGATTGTGGCAATTTAACAATCTAAAAAAGATGTTAAATCTTGATTAGGATACTGGTCAAAAAAAGTACTGAATGTTATAATAATGTAACTGAATATCTGTGCCAGTTGGGATGTTGAGATAACGCGGTGCAGATATGCAGGGACTAAAACACAACAGAAAAGTCTAGGGAGGACATAAGATCATGGCAGTAGTAAAAGAACTGATCCGGACAGAAGAAAATGGGGGTATCAGCTTTGGTAATTATGAATTACCGACAAAATCTAAAGTATCTGATTTCCCATATCAGGGAGATGCTTATAAAGTAAAAACATTTAAAGAGATTACCAAACTGGAACGCAATGGAATGTTTGTATACGAGTCCGTACCGGGAACTGCTGTATATTCATTGAAGCAGGATGGTACTAACATGGAGTTTGAAGTAGAAGGTGCGGAGGACGCGCAGATTACCGTTGAGATGGAAGCTGATACAGAATACAGCATTTCTATTAATGGTGAAGATGCAGGAAAAATGCAGACAAATCTTGGCGGCAAGCTTTCTTTCAGTGTAGAACTTGGCGGAGATGCAGCTGTAGCAGTAAAGGTTGAAAAATGCTAAAAAATAAAAAGGTCGTTTATTTTTGTCAGGAATGTGGGTATGAGTCTTCAAAGTGGATGGGACAATGTCCTGGATGCAGAGCATGGAATACATTTGTTGAAGAAACAGTTTCCACAAAGAAGGTATCTTCGACGGGAAGCAGCCTGCAGAACGGTTTGCGAAGAGCTGAACCGGTAGTATTAAAAGACATCAGACTTTCGGAAGATGAAAGAAAACTGACGAATATAGGAGAGCTTGACAGAGTACTCGGGGGCGGCATTGTCCCCGGGTCTTTGGTATTGGTGGGTGGAGATCCGGGAATCGGAAAATCCACCCTTCTTTTACAGGTTTGCAGAAATCTGGCGATGTCGGGTAATTCTGTATTATATATATCAGGTGAAGAATCTTTGCGTCAGATTAAATTACGTGCTGAACGTATTGGAGAGTTCAATGAGAATCTCCAGTTACTATGTGAGACAAATCTGGAAACAATCAGAGAGGTGATTGAAAGAAAAAAACCGGGGATGGTCGTGATTGATTCAATCCAGACAATGTTTCATGAAGATATCAGTTCAGCACCGGGCAGTGTTTCGCAGGTCAGGGAATCAACGAATATTTTGATGCAGATTGCCAAAGGTCAGGGTGTTTCTGTTTTTATCGTGGGACATGTGACAAAAGAAGGCAATGTAGCAGGCCCGAGAGTTTTGGAACATATGGTGGATACAGTACTGTATTTTGAGGGAGACCGTCATGCGTCTTATCGTATTCTTCGTGCTGTCAAAAACAGATTTGGATCTACAAATGAAATTGGTGTATTTGAAATGAGAAATACAGGACTGGAAGAAGTGAAGAATCCGTCGGAGTTTATGCTGAACGGAAAGCCGAATGGGACATCTGGTTCCATTGTTGCGTGCTCGATGGAAGGAACACGACCGATCCTTGTGGAGATTCAGGCACTGGTCTGCCAGAGCAATTTTGGAATACCAAGAAGAACCGCGGTGGGAACTGATTTTAACAGAGTAAATCTGCTTATGGCAGTATTAGAAAAAAAAGTAGGAATTCATCTGGCAGCCTGCGATGCATATGTAAATATCGCAGGGGGCATGAAAATGACAGAGCCTGCGATTGACTTGGGAATTTCCCTGGCAGTTGTATCAAGCTGCAAAGATATTATCATTCCGGATTCAGTGATTGCATTTGGCGAAGTAGGATTAAGTGGAGAGGTCCGGGCAGTGAGTATGGCAGGACAAAGAGTGGCCGAAGCGAAAAAACTTGGTTTTGATACGGTGATCTTGCCGGAAGTATGTAAATCGTCTGTGGGAAAAGTTTCTGGCATTAATCTGGTATATGTGTCCTGGATTCAAGATGCAATTCGTTATATCATGAAGAAAAATTAAAAATTATAAAAAAGTGTTGACAGCCCGGTTAGAAAGTGGTATTCTAACTGAGCTGTCACAAGGAATTGTTTCTTCTGAATAAACAATTTGAAAAGTTTTGAAAATAAC
>NZ_CAKRXI010000013.1 GCF_934424005.1 uncultured Blautia sp. | reverse complement strand
TATGCGGAAGATGGGACTTGAACCCACACGAGCGCAATGCTCACAAGATCCTTAGTCTTGCTCGTCTGCCAGTTCCGACACTTCCGCATATTCTGTTTCGCAGGAGTTAACTCCTCGCGACAAGTGATATAATATCAGAGTCCATTCACAAAGTCAACACCTTTTTTGAAGTTTTTTATTTTTTTTATATTTTTCATTCAATTTGGTAATTTTATGGTCTGATATTTTCTAATTCAATTCCGCGATTCTGCTTACTGCAACATAGATTTCCTGTATTTTATACCAGGTTGGGTAATCCGTGATTCCGGTTTCCGGAAGGCCAAAAACATTTTGAAATTTACGGACAGATGCGCTGGTCTGTTCACCATAAATCCCATCTTCGCCCACTTTCGGAATTGCCGGATATGCTCCCGCGATCACATTAAGCTGTTCCTGAAGCTGCCGTACCTTCTCTCCTGTAGCTCCAATATTCAGATCGTATCCCGGCCAGGAAGACGGAATACCGGAAATTTCTTCTGCTACATTGATATACATATCATTGCCATAAAAATATCTCAGGATCTCGATCGGCGAATATCCCTGATCTCCCAGTGATTTGCTTCCCCACTGTGTCATCCACCCTCTATTCCTGCACTGCACCCTTCTTCCATCACAATACTGTGTCAGAATTGGCTGACGCACATCCGGTCTGGACAGATAGTTTTCAAAAAGTTCGTCTGTGATTCTCGATATGCTGTCAAATACATTTCTTCCACGGATCCATTTATGATCATATGCAGTCGAAGATGTAATAGTAAAATCTTTTCCTTTATTCCGGTACCATTCTGTGTAGACCCTGTTTAAGGTAAATGACATGATCGCCAGTATATTTGCCCGAATCGTATCATCCGGCCAGGTAGCGTAAATTTCACTGCTCGCAACATTTTTTATATAATCTTTGTACCGTTCATAATAATCCGGCGCTGTGGTATCATTTACCGAGCCATCATGAACCACGATATATTCCGGTATGACTACTCTGCTCAAAACGATCTCTCCACTTTCATTCACCGGCTTTATCTCAGCTTCTTCTATCTTTGGCGGATATTCTGCAAATAACGTATGGGGTCCGATCACAAGTCTTTCAAAAGATGCTTCTGCCTGAAATGCCATTTTTATCGATTGCTGCGCCACCACGCCTGGTAATACCTGTGTACCTGCAATTTCTGTATTTTCAAATCCTTCTGCCTGCACCTGAATCGTATACTCCGCATAAGGCTGTTCTTCCACCGGTTCCATACTATATTCCAGAGGCGGTGTTTTTAGCTCAAGAATCGGTGTCTGTCCGGATGAATCTGTACGTACTTCTTCCACCGTCTGTCCACTCTCTCCAGTATAAGAGATCCGCACCAATGCGTTTTCCACCGGTCGTGTACCATCTTCCGTAAAAACACTTACCTTCAGTTCGCCCTGATCCGGTTGATCCTGCTGACTTTTTACTTTATTATAAAATTCCACCTGCTTCTCCTGCCAAAGGCTCTCCGTATATTCTATGCATCATGTATCCCGTATAACACAAAAAGACAGATGCATATTCGCATCCATCCTTCTGTCTGTTATCTGCTACTTTCTATTTTCAAAAGATTTTCAGAATATCATTATACATAACTACTACCATCAGCACCATAAGTGCCATCAGCCCTGCAAAATGAATCCTGCCCTCAATTTCTCGATTGATCGGTTTCTTCCGAATTGCCTCAATGATCAGAAAAACAAGTCTTCCGCCATCCAGTGCCGGAAGAGGAAGCAGATTCATAACACCAAGGTTTGCTGACAACAGCACTGCCATATTCAGCATGTTCATCCAGAGCATCAGAATACCTTCACTCTTACTTTCTTCATAAGTTGTACCAATCGCATCTACAACGCCTACCGGGCCACTGAGATTCTGGAATCCAAGCTGCCCCGTAACCAGTTCTTTCAGACTCAGCAGAGTCGTCCTGATCATATATTTTATTTCCAGCGCACCGTATTTCAGTATCTGCAGGCCGGAGGTCTTTGTATAACCAAGATTATAAGAAAATCCAAGCTGTGGTGTACGATACTCTCTCGGAGTAATCGTCGCCGTATAATCCAGACCATCTCTATCATACGTGATCTCTACTGGTTCACTTGAAAGCGGATGTTCTGCAAGATATGCATCATATGCCTCACCGTCCGCAATCTCCACACCATTGATTGCCGTGATCGTATCCCCCGGCTGCAATCCCGCCTCCTGGAGTGGCATTCCGTCAATCAGAGATTCCACTGTCATAGAAGATGCATCTGATCTGTTAAATCCCAGCAGGTATCTTACCGATACATCGGGCGTGTATGAAATCGTTTCTGTCATGCCATCTCTTCTGACCTTCAGACTAACTGTGTCGCCCTCATTCAGATCATTCAGATACATATATACATACAGATCTTTTGCAAGATCCACATGATATCCGTCATATTCTGTAATAATATCTCCGTTCTGAAGCCCTGCCTCTGCAGCTGCTGAATTTTTATCCACTTCCAGCACTTCAGCCGGATCATATCCCACAAAACCTACAATGATCACTGCAAGCACAAACGCCAGAATAAAGTTAAATATTGGACCGGCCGCAACAACAGAAATCCTGCCCCATACAGATGCCGCATTAAAGGAACCCGGAATTTCCTCCTCGGCAGTATCTTCACCTACCATGGCACATGAACCGCCAAGCGGGAGTAATTTCAATGAATACCTGGTCTCTCCCTTCTGAAAGCTCCACAGTCTCGGTCCCATCCCAAGAGAAAACTCAGTTACACTGATTCCGTTTAATTTGGCAAATAAAAAATGTCCAAATTCATGGAACAATATGATTGCACTGAAAATAATAATCGCAATCAGAATCTTCAATCTACCACCTGCTTTCAATCCATTGATATGTATCGCTCTCTGTTTCCAGTATTTCTTCAAGTCCAGGATTCTCAATAACTTTATGACGTTCCATAGACTGCCCTATAATGTCATAAATGTCCAGGAAACGAATTTTTTTGTGAAGGAATTTACTTACTGCAAGTTCATTTGCCGCATTAAACACTGTCGGCATAGAACCGCCTGCTTTTGCTGCCTGAATTGCCATCGGAAGGCCCAAGAACGTATCCATATCCGGTTCTTCAAAGGTAATCTGGCCCAGTTTGGCAAAGTCAAGTCTGTCTCCATTCAGATATCTTCTGTGCGGATAATACAGTGCATACTGAATCGGAAGCCTCATATCCGGTGTTCCAAGCTGTGCAATGATTCCTCCATCTTTAAATTCCACCATAGAATGTATCACACTCTGTGGCTGTACAACAACCTGGATCTGATCCAGACTCACATCAAACAGCCATCTGGCCTCCATCACTTCAAGGCCTTTATTTACCAGTGTCGCAGAATCCACGGTAATCTTCTGCCCCATCACCCAGTTCGGATGTTTCAAAGTATCTTCCAGTGTCACTGACTCCAGATCTTTTCTTGATTTTCCACGAAAAGGTCCACCCGATGCGGTGATCAACAGCTTATGTACTTCATCTTTATGTTCTCCATTCAAGGATTGAAAAATAGCACTGTGTTCACTGTCTACAGGAAGAATCTTTACTCCATATTCTTTTGCCATTGGAATGATCAGATGCCCTGCAGTTACCAGAGTTTCCTTATTGGCAAGTGCAATGTCCTTTCCTGCACGGATTGCCTCGATCGTCGGGCGAATCCCAAGCATTCCCACGATTGCAGTAACCAGAATTTCTGTATCCGGCATGGCAGCCAGCTCCAGAAGGCCATCCATTCCTGCGACAACCTTCGTATCCGTATCCTGAATCTTCTGTGCAAGTTCCTGTGCCGCATTCTCATCCCAGACAGCAACCAGACGTGGAGAAAATTCTCTTACCTGTTCTTCCAGTTTCTGAATATTTTTTCCTGCACTGATTCCAAGAACCTCAATATCACCATTGGCACGCACAACATCCAGTGTCTGTGTTCCGATAGATCCTGTGGATCCTAATATTGCAATTTTTTTCATGCCTTTCTCCTTTTTAGAGACCAAGAATCATTTTTGCCAGATAATAAATGACCGGTGCCGTAAAGATTACGCTGTCAAAACGGTCAAGAATTCCACCATGCCCCGGAATCAGCTTTCCATAATCCTTGATTCCCTGATTTCTTTTGATTGCAGAAGCAGCAAGATCCCCAACCATTGAGATCAGTGCTCCAACGCCGCAAATAACTGCATATTCAAGCATTGCTCCATGTGTTGCTGCCGCATAGATCACGCCAAGAAGTGCAGCACCGACTACGCCTCCCACAGCTCCCTCTATTGATTTCTTCGGACTGAGCACCGGTGCCATCTTATGTTTGCCGATCAGCATACCCACACAATATGCACAGGTATCGCATCCCCAGGAACAGAGGAAGATCAGCCATACGATAAATTTACCATCCGGAAGATTTCTTGTCAGAAGAATAAAAGAAAGCATTACCGCTACATAAACTACTCCGAAAAATGTTGCCATGACCTGATCTGCATTGTATTTCGGATACGAAAAAACATACACAAACATGATCAGGATCAGAGCGATCAGAATCGCCATCGTTCCATAACGTTCAAATCCCAGCAACAGAGATACATAATACAGAATCGCACCAAGATATCCCGCCAGTTCCAGAAATTCTGTCTGTTCCTTGTGAACACCCATTGCCTTATAAAGTTCCTGCATTCCAAGCAGAGAAACGCAGAGCAATGTCACAAACAGCACATAGTTTCCGCTTATGATCGTAAGAAGCGCAGCGATTACAAGCAGAATGCCACTTATGAGTCGTGTCTTAAACATATTTTATTCCTCCTTCACGCCTCCATAGCGGCGGTCTCTTCCATTGTATTTTTCGATTGCTCTGATCAGATCTTCTTTATGAAAATCCGGCCATGCAACATCTGTAAAATAAAACTCTGTATATGCCAGCTGCCACATAAGGAAATTGGACAGTCTCTGTTCTCCGCTGGTTCTGATCAACAGATCCGGGTCCGGAACACCTGCTGTATCCAGATACCCCGAAATCGTGTCCTCCGTAATTTCCTGCGGATTCAATCTTCCATCAGCTGCATCCTGTGCAAGTTTACGCATTCCACGGGTAATCTCATCACGGCTTCCGTAATTTAATGCAAGCTGAAAATATAATTCATCATAATCCTTCGAAAACTCTTCCAGAATTTTTATTTTATCCTGAATATCCTGGTCAAATGCAGTCGGATCTCCAATGACCTTCACTCGCATATGATTTTTTTCCGCACTCTTCATACATTTTTTGAGATAACTGCGGAACAATTTCATCAGTCCTTCTACTTCTTCTCTGGAGCGTTTCCAGTTTTCTGTTGAAAAAGCATATACCGTAAGATATTTCACACCAAGATCTTTAATGTCATCACAGATAGACTCAAGATTTGCACATCCTTTGATATGTCCATATCCTCGCGGCATCCCTTTGGCTTTTGCCCATCTGCCGTTTCCATCGAGAATAATCGCAATATGATTCGGGACTTTCATGTTTTCCATGTTTTCTCCTCTCTTAGCAGAGCGAACAGAAAGAGAGCCCTTTCCGGCTCTCCCTCTCCCTCCAATCTGACAATTACACAATTCTTATACTGTCAGGATTTCTTTTGATTTCACCTCAACCGCTGCATCAATCTTCTTGATGAACTTATCTGTAAGCTTCTGTACTGCATCTTCCAGATCTTTTACTTCATCCTCAGAAACATCCTGTTTGGTCAGCTTCTTAAATGCATCATTTGCATCACGGCGAATATTACGAACGGCAACCTTGGCTGCTTCTCCTTTTTTCTTTACGTCTTTTACAAGATCTTTACGACGTTCTTCCGTCAGTTCCGGAAGAACCAGGCGCACGATCTTACCATCGTTGCTCGGATTCAGTCCAAGATCTGAAGTAAGGATCGCTTTCTCAATGCCTTTGATCAGGCTGGATTCCCATGGCTGGATCTGAATCATTCTTGCTTCCGGTACAGTAATGTTCGCAACCTGCTGAAGTGGTGTCGGACTGCCATAATAATCTACTGTGATCTTGTCAAGGATATGCGGATTTGCACGTCCTGCACGGATCGTAGTCAGCTCTGCCTCAAAGCCATCCAGTGTTTTTGTCATTTTCTGCTCATATTTCTGAACTCTTTCATCCATTTGTCGAATTCTCCTTCTCCGGTTATATTTTATTTTTTAGAATTCTCTTATACAGTTACTTTTGTTCCTGTAAATTTACCATGTACAGCATTTACAATACTATTTTCTTCTTCAAGGCCAAATACCAGCATCGGCATCTTCTGTTCAAGGCACATAATAGATGCAGTAAGATCCATTGCTGCAAGTTTTTTATCAACAACTTCTTCAATAGAAATCTCATCGTATTTCACAGCATTCGGATTCAGTTTTGGATCGCTGTCATAAATACCGTCTACTGCCTTTGCAAGAAGGATTGCTTCTGCTTCGATCTCAACAGCACGCAGAACTGTAGCTGTATCTGTTGAGAAATACGGATGACCTGTACCTCCTGCAAAGAAAAGAATCTTGCCTTCTGCAAATGCCTCTTCTACTGCATCTTTTGAGTAAAGCTTTGTGAATGCGCCACACACAAATGGTGTAAAGATTTCCGTCTTAAGTCCCAGATATCTGCAGATATCAGATACATAAATACAATTCATCACAGTAGCAAGCATGCCGATCTGGTCTGCTTTGTTACGATTGATTGTCTCGCTTGTACGACCTCTCCAGAAGTTGCCTCCACCGATCACAATACCAATCTGTGTTCCTTCTTCCGCAACCGCACGGATCTGTTTTGCAACAGCAATAACCGTTGCCTCGTCAAATCCTTTTTTTTCGGCTCCGGCAAGAGCTTCTCCACTTAATTTCAGTAATATTCTTTTCATAGATCATTTATCCTTTCCCGCAATGCCACAGCATTGTTTATCTTTACCAAACTCCTGTAACGATTTCATTTCCTTCTTCATCTACAGATGTAGAAACTGTGAAATCCGGATAATAGTAATATCCAGTTGTTCCGGTAGCAGAGTCATCATCATATTCGGAAGACTGGGAATCCCCTACAGCTCCGGCGAGATCATCAATAGACATGCCAATATATTTCTCTGCTGTCTGAATCGTGGAATTTGTAGGATCATCGCTGCTTGGATTATTATTGCTGCTGTTGCCATTGTTATCCGATGGTGCCGTCGTCGGATCCGGATTATCTGTATTGGAATTATTGGAATTATTGGAATCATCCGGTGCCTCTGTCGGAGTCGGTGTCACAGAATCACTGTCCTCATCTGTTTCCAGACCGAGTCTCTTCTTAACATCATTCAGTGTTGAGATTTCCTTCGTACTGTTTGCCGTCATATAGGTTGCATACGGAATCGCATCTTCATCTTTTCCATCCATACGAAGTGTGATCTGTTTAATCGTTGTAAGCGGCAGTTTTCTGAAGAAACATTCATTTTTTTCTTCATCTGTGTACGTAATTCTGATATCATATATGGTTGACGCTGACTGTGGTTTCTCATAATAATAAACTGCATTGTCTCCACTCTTCAGTGTAAACATACCGTTTACCAGATCATCACCCCACTCATCTGCGGTGTCTTCATCTGTGTCATCAGACGGAGTCTCTCTGATATAGATCGCTGCGATCTCAGATCCTGTCTGATTTACAATAGTCACCTTTGATGCTGTGGACGTCTTCTCACCCATGATATTCTTTTCAACAGTTTCTTCCATATTTACCATCTCCGGCGTCGGAGTCGGGGATACTGAAGTTTCTTCGGTCGGAGTTGGTGTTGCCTGTACTACAGAACCTGCATCATTTTTCTTACCGCATCCTGCTGCCACAACAGCCAGTGTCAACAGTCCGGCTGCTGCCAGATATCTTTTCCTGATCATATATATTTCCTCCTAATTCTAGTCGCGGAATAGGTTACTGTTCACTCCGTTCACAGTAACCAGAATAGTCATCTTTTAGTTTAATTATACAGAGTATCAAATTCTTGTCAACTAATTGTCTGCGAATTCATACTTTTTTTAAAGTTACAGATTTTTGACTTTGAATTCTCTTTCTGCCTCTCTCCGCTGGTCTTTCTTCGCAATATCCTGTCTCTTGTCATACAACTTTTTACCACGTGCAACTCCTATTTCAAGTTTCACAAGACTGTCCTTGAAATATACTTTCAGTGGTACAAGAGTCAGGCCTTTTTCCTGAAGACTTCCTTCGATTTTGTTGATCTCATATCTGTGAAGAAGTAATTTACGGACTCTCATAGGATCTTTGTTAAAAATGTTTCCCTTCTCATAAGGACTGATATGCATCCCGTAAATGTATACTTCCCCGTTTTCCACACGAATAAACGATTCCTTCACACTGCATTTACCTGCTCTAAGCGACTTCACCTCAGTGCCGACAAGTGCAATCCCTGCTTCATAAGTATCCTCTATAAAATAGTCATGAAAAGCTTTTTTATTATTTGCTATCAATTTCATTCCAGATTTTTTTGCCATGAAAAACACCTCCTTTATTCGTTCAGACTCATCTCATCTACAGTGTTTTCAACTACCGAAAAATCCACCGTTCGTTTCAGTGCATCTGCATCTGCCACTCTGACCGTAACTTTCTGCCCCAGATGGTAAACTTTCTTCGTAAGCTCTCCGCGAAGTTCATAGTTTTCCTCATCAAATTCATAATAATCATCTGACAGTGCCGTAATATGAACGAGGCCTTCCACTGTATTCGGAAGTTCCACATAAAATCCATAAGCAGTAACTCCCGAAATAATTCCCTCGAAAATTTCTCCCAGATGATAGGACATATACTCTGCTTTTTTCAGACGGTCAGACTCTCTCTCCGCCTCCTGTGCACGTCTTTCGCATACGCTGGACTGTTCTGCCACATGTTCCAGTATTTCCCTGTAATGTTCTGTTTTTCCTTCTCGCTGTAATCTGCCTCTTATATTATCACGAATGATACGGTGGATCTGTAAATCCGGATATCTTCTGATCGGAGAGGTAAAATGACAGTAATATTTCGCCGCAAGCCCAAAGTGTCCGCTGCACTCTGTTGTATATCGTGCCTGTTTCATCGTTCTCAACATCAGTCTGCTGATCATCATTTCATTCGGCATTCCCTGAATCTGCTCAAGAATCTCCTGAATTTCCTTTGGTGTGATTTCCTCACATGCTTTCTGCACCTGAATCCCCTGGTGTCTCAGAAGCGTAAGAAGGCTTTCCACTCTTTCCGGATCCGGATTGTCATGCGTACGGTAAACAAACGGATATTCTCCCTGGCAGTATTCTTTTGCCACTGTTTCATTTGCCATCAGCATAAAATCTTCTATGATCTGTGTAGCAACATTCTGTTCGTATGGCTTCACATCAATTGCCCGTCCTGCCCCGTTCAGAATGATCTTGCTTTCAGGAAAATCGAAATCAATAGAACCTCTGTTATGTCTCTTGCTTCTCAAAAGTGCCGATAATTCTTTCATAAGGAAAAACATTGGCACAAATTCCTTATACTCTCTGCTTGTCTCAGTGTCTCCATCTTCAAGAATACATCTGACCTGATTATAACTCATACGACGATCCACTCGAATAACCGTCTCTGCAATCCGATGAGCAACTACTGTACCATTCTCATCAATATCCATAAGACAGCTTAAAGTCAGGCGGTCCTGCCCCTGATTCAATGAACAGATTCCGTTAGACAGCCGTTCCGGAAGCATTGGAATGACTCTGTCAGCAAGATATACACTGGTGCCCCTTTTCAGCGCTTCTTTGTCCAGTGCACTTCCTCCCTGTACATAATTACTCACATCTGCAATATGCACACCCAGATGATATATATTTCCCTCTTTTGTAAGAGAAACTGCATCATCCAGATCTTTTGCATCTTCACCATCGATTGTAACTGTCATAAGCTGTGTCAGATCCGTTCTGCCATCCCGGTCAGCCTCCTGCACATGATCCGGTACCCGCATGGCCTGATTCATAACTTTTACAGGAAACTCTGACGGAATATTGAAGCTTTTAACGATTGCAAGAATGTCCGTTCCCGGTGCATTCATACTTCCAAGATTCTCTGCGATCTTACCTTCCGGTTTTCTCCTGTCGTTCCCATAATCTATAATCTCTGCAACAACTTTGTCTCCATCGCGAACCCCTTTGGAATTCTTAGGCGAAATGTAGATATCCTTTGAGAACTTCTGATTATCGCACAGAATAAAACCGTAATCCCTCTCCCTCTGGAATGTACCAACGATTTCTTTATTTACACGTTCCAGAATCTCTATTACAGTACCTTCTCTGCGTTTCCCTGTTTTGGCTTCATTTTTGAGGAGTACCCGGACACGGTCCATATGCATTGCAGTCCCTGTATGATCTGCCGGGATAAAGATATCATCTTCTTCCTCTTCCAGTTCTACAAAACCAAAGCCCTTATGATTACCGATAAAAGTTCCTTCTTTGATCAGTCCCAGCTTACTGAGGGCTTTTATATCCCTTTTCTTTGGTTTTACAGATATTTTCTCTTTGGAAAATTTTTTCTTTTTTTTCTTTTCCCAGATTTTCTTCTTACTCACGTATACTCCTTTGCTATGAGAAAAAAAAGCACTCTTGTGTTTATACAAGAGTGTTTCCTTCTGACAATTCTTAAAAATTCATATTCAAAACTGCTGCCAGTACAAAAAATAACACTGCCATAATTGTGGTAGCTTTCACAAGTCCACCCTCCATAGAACGACCTTTGTTCTTTCCCCAGTAGGAATCCGCTGCTCCGGAAATCGCTCCACCAAGTCCCTGCTGCTTTCCTTCCTGCATAAGTACAACAACGGTAAGCGCAATACAATCTATGGCAAAAATAACAGTGAGAATAGTTCTTAAAATCTGCACTTCGGTTACACCTCCTAATCAACTAGAATTCATTCTATCATAACCATTCTTCGATTTCAACTGTTTTTAGTCATTTCCATTTCAAATTTCCATTTCAAAAAAACAATTTGCGGGCTGCATGTAAACAGCCCGCTCTTTCACCCTTCCCTGCCAAACGGATTCTCATAAACTGCCTGTTTTTCAAGCTGTTCTGCAATCCTGAGCAGTTGATTGTATTTTGCATTTCGATCCGATCTGCAGGGTGCTCCGGTTTTGATCTGGCCTGCACCGGTTGCAACTGCCAGATCTGCGATAAATGCATCTTCTGTCTCACCGGATCTGTGTGAGATTACTGCACGATAGCCTGCATTCTGTGCCATTTCTACTGCATCCATAGCTTCACTCAACGTGCCGATCTGGTTCACCTTGACAAGAATTGCATTCGCCGCATGAAGCTGTATCCCACATTTCAGTCGTTTGATATTTGTAACAAAAAGATCATCCCCTACAAGCTGTACCGTTTTTCCCAGCCGTTCGGTCATCTCTTTCCAGCCTTCCCAGTCATCCTCATGAAGTCCGTCTTCAATGGAGATTATCGGGAATTTCCTGACAAGTTCTTCATAATATGCAATCATTTCACCGCTGTCTCTTAAAACCTCTTTTCCTTTCATCTGGCTCTCACCCGGAAAATAATAGCAGTTCAGATTCTCGTCATACAATTCACTTGCCGCTGCATCTATCGCAATCAGAATATCTTCTCCCGGTTTATATCCTGCTTTTTCCACAGCCTGGACAATTAATGCCAGAACCTCCTGACTGTCTGCCAGATCCGGTGCAAATCCGCCTTCATCTCCTACCGCAGTAGACAGGGACCTTTCTTTCAAAATAATTCGCAGTATCTGGTAGATCTCCACACACATGCGAATTCCCTCCTCAAACTTTTCCGCGCCCACCGGCATGATCATAAATTCCTGAAGGTCTACTGTATTATCTGCATGTTTTCCCCCATTCAGAATATTCATCATCGGTACCGGCATTTTTTTACTGTGGCAGCCTCCCAGATACTGATAAAGCGGAATTCTGAGTGCCATCGCAGCCGCTCTTGCAACCGCCATCGAAACGCCAAGTGCTGCATTTGCTCCTACATTACTCTTATTGTCTGTGCCATCCGTATCAATCAGAATCTGATCAATCCGATTCTGATCCAGTGCATTTTCTCCAATAACTGCTTCTGCCAGTTTCGTATTTACATTTTCTACCGCTTTCTCCACACTCAAACCTGTATAATAGCCTTTTTTTCCATCGCGAAGTTCCACTGCCTCAAATTTCCCGGTCGATGCACCTGACGGCACTATCGCTCTCGCTGTATATCCATTTATCCCAACAATTCCTTCTCCTACAGTAACTTCTACCTCTACGGTCGGATTTCCTCTGGAATCCAACACTTGTCTTGCTTGAATCTTTCGAACAGGCAGATAACGAAACATGCACTTACCTCCTTCATATTTGATTATTGTTATCATTCCTCAGTATCTTCACACCAACTGATACTCTTTATTTTCTCCCTTTCGTCTGTTTCTATACCATACTTTCTTTTTCATTATTTTCTGTAAGTTTTTATATTATTATGCAACTTTACAATTTATTATTTAATATTTTTATTTTTTCAATTTTCTTATTGACATATGGTTTATTATCTGTTATATTAAGTTCATAAAACAAAAGGAACTACAAAATAAATAAAAGGAGCGTGAAACCACCGAAAACATAAGTGATTTCCCATAATTCAGGAAAGCGAGGTACAGACCACCAGAAACGAAATGAATTTCCTTTATAATTTATGAAAGAGAGGTACGGACCACCAAGAACGTAATCATTTAATTCCAAATGTTTTAAATCAACTCAGGAGGTAAGTTCCATTGGACAATGAACATTAAAAGAGCCACCAGAAAATAATCATCTGATGGCTCTAAATTTTTGCCTTTTCGCATATATTCTTTCAAGATCTTCTATTGGAGATACTATGTCTTCTTCTCATCATTATCCACTCATTCCCAAATTGCTCTTCCTTCTTGCCGGCGCCTTTATTCTGGGTGGGCAGGCAGGTAAATTGCATTCCTGGCAGAAATCTCAGGCAGCATCTGCTTCTCTCTTATTCGAATCCACCAGTTGGGGACTCAGTTTCCAAAAGGAGGGAGAACGCCCTGTCGGGAATGCCACGATCAACGATCTCGGCAAGTATCATGCCTACTATGCTGAAGATACCAATGAAAAAAAAATCTACCTCACTTTTGATGCCGGATACGAAAACGGAAACACTCCACGTATCCTCGATGCACTGAAAAAGCATCAGGCCCCTGCCACATTTTTTGTTGTAGGTAATTTCATTTCAGATAATCCTGATCTGATCCGGCGCATGGTTTCTGAAGGGCATACAGTTGGCAATCACACAATGACGCACCCTGATATGTCAGGCATTTCTTCAAAAGATGATTTTCAGAAACAATTGGACGGCGTAGAAAATCTGTATGAATCTGTCACCGGTGAACAGATGACAAAATTTTACCGTCCACCGCAGGGAATCTACAGTACCACAAACCTGACCATGGCCAAAGAGCTGGGATATTCCACCTTTTTCTGGAGCCTTGCATATGTAGACTGGATTCAGGATCAACAGCCTTCCAGGGAAGAAGCCTTTCAAAAGCTTCTCGCGCGCATTCATCCTGGTGCCATTGTCCTTCTGCACAATACTTCCTCTACAAATGGCCTGATCCTGGATGACCTGCTTACAAAGTGGGAAGAAATGGGCTATCGCTTTTGCTCATTAAAGGAACTGACCGGGGCTTAATACCCCGGCCAGTTTATCAATCGTTTTTGCTTTCTTTTGTATGGAGATCTTCTTTAATCTGTGAGCTGGAAATCTCCGGAGTACGTGGCAGATATACCACCTCGCATCCTTCTTCTTTCAGAAAATCAAATTTTCCCTTCCAGTCATCTCCCATTACAAAAGTATCCACATGATACTCTTTCACATCCGTTCTCTTCTGCTCCCAGTTTTCTTCCGGAATCACCAGATCGACATAACGTATAGCTTCCAGAAGTTGTTTACGTTTTTCGTAAGAAAAATAACACTTCTTCTGTTTTTCATTCCAGTTGAATTCATCTGTTGAAAGCCCCACGATCAGATAATCGCCCATCTGGCGTGCCCGTCTCAAAAGATTGATATGTCCGTAATGAAGCAGGTCAAACGTTCCATATGTGATAACACGTTTCATTTACATAGTTCCTCTCTTTATTCTGAATACTCCACATTTCAGCGATTCAGATATCTCATACAATAATCAAATATCCTCAGATATGTTTGATTTGAATAATGCAATCCATCATAAATATCTGTTCCAGACTTCTTACTGATCCAGCCCTTCATCTGCAGGTTCGTACATGTATTGATGTAAGTAAAGCTTCTTTTTCTGCCAGAACACAGTCCCCTGTAGATTGCTTTATTAAAAGCTGCGACCTGTGCTTCTGTTCTTGCCTTTCCATTAACGCTTTTGATCATTGCACTGTTTACCGGATTTACAGAAAGATAATACATTTTACAGTTATATTTTTTCAGCTTAGCTGCTGCTTTCTTCATATATTTGACATAAGAAGCACTGTTCTTTAAATCATTGACCCCAAGATTAATAATAACTGCCTTTTTTTCTGTCCGTGGACGCTTGGCCACAGAGCGATACAGAGTTTTATAACCTGAGCTCTTAAACCAGTCTAATCCTTCTCCTGCTTTTGCAATAAACTCAACATTTGACGGCGCTGATGCACCTAAAGCAACTTGTGCATAAACAGTTCTGGAATCTCCCACACAATAAACCCTGTCAAATTTTGTCGGTGTTGTAATCGCAGCCGGTGCGCGATCCATGGATGTTCCAAAAACAACCATATAATATCTGCCGTTTTTGGATGGAATACGGTCTCCGGCTTTGTAATCGGAACTGGACAGTGCATTCTTTCCCTGTGTCTTCGACCACCCGAGGACCATATTAGCTGAGCCCAGATTTACTGCCGGAAAAGTTGCTTTACCATTTGTATTTTTGATCGTCTTCCAATAGCTTCCATCATATTTATATAATCTTATACCTGATGTATCTGTTTTCTGCTGCACTGCATAAAATTTCAGGTTGCTTTTAACTTTTACTGTTGCACGCTGTTTCTTCGCAACCTCTCCTCCAACTTTGGTTGCCCATCCGGCAAAGCTGTAGTTTCCATTTGAATTACCAGTTGGCATCTTGATTCTGCTGCCCGCTACAACCGTCTTGCGAAGACTTGTATATTCATTTCTGCCATTTGCCGTGTAGAATCGGACCGTATATTCTTTATATAAATTCAAGCAGAACTTTGTTGTCTGATTGATCGTCACTTTCTGTCCGGCTTTATATTTATATTCTTTTCCTTCAATCTTTGTTACCCAGTAAGCCTGATATCCATCCCTGTTTATCTCCGGAAGCTGAATTACGGTTCCTTCCTCAACAGTTTTGGCAAGGTTATGATAAAAACCTGCGGTCTGTCCTTTTGCATTTGCAAAAATCACTTTGCAGGTCGTTTCACTGTAAGATGCAGCTGATACTTTCTGTGTATTCCCCAAAAGACAGACAGCTGACAATATCACGATCAGAAGAAAGGCATGTTTCCAGATTGCTGTAATTCTTTTCATAAAGATACTCCTCGTATTTAAACTCTCCATTTTGTTTCTGCATAATAACAACTCACAGAGCACAAACGCTCTGTGAGTCCACTATAACAGTTTTCTTCCTGCGATGCAATGTATTTTTAAATCAAATTTTACATTTTTGTCACATTTTGACAAATCAATCCTTAGCCAAGTTCCTTTTCGCACATGTTCAGTGCTGATGCGATCACCGCATCCATGTCATAATACTTATACTCTCCCAGACGGCCGCCAAATACAACCTTTTTCTCTTTTTGGGCAAGCTCTTTGTATTTGCTGTAAAGAGCACCGTTCTTCTCATCATTCACCGGATAATACGGTTCATCTCCCGGTTTCCACTCAGAACTATACTCACGGCTGATCACTGTCTTCGGAAGATCATTTCCTTCATCATCTTTTCCAAATTCAAACCATTTATGCTCAATGATCCTTGTCCACGGAGTCTCTCTGTCTGTATAATTGACTGCTGCATTTCCCTGGAAATTCGGCTTATCCAGAAGTTCTGTCTCAAAACGTACGGAACGATACTCCAGATATCCCATCTGATAATCGAAATATGCATCGATCGGACCCGTATAGATCACTTTTTCAGCAAGTGCATCGTATTCTGCTTTTTTCTCTAGATAATCCTCTCCAAGGCGAACTTCCACTCCGTCCAGCATATTGGCAACCATTTTGGTATATCCGCCAACCGGAATTCCCTGATACAATGCGTTAAAATAATTGTTATCAAATGTAAGACGAACCGGAAGTCTCTTGATGATAAAAGCCGGGAGATCTTTGCAGTCACGCCCCCACTGCTTTTCTGTATAACCCTTGATCAGCTTTTCAAAAATATCTCTTCCGACCAGAGAAATTGCCTGTTCTTCCAGGTTCTTCGGCTCTGCGATACCAGCCTCTTTTTTCTGTTCTTCAATCTTGGCTGCCGCTTCTTCCGGAGTTACTACTCCCCACATCTTATTGAATGTATACATATTAAATGGCAGAGAATATAACTCACCATGATAATTTGCAACCGGGCTGTTTGTGAAACGGTTAAACTCTGCAAAACGAGTAATATAATTCCATACTTTTTTATTATTTGTATGGAAAATATGCGCGCCATATTTATGCACATGAATTCCCTCTACATCCTCTGTAAACACATTTCCAGCAATATTCGGGCGTTTATCAATCACCAGCACTGACTTTCCAGCTTCTTTTGCTTCATGCGCAAATACTGCTCCGTATAAACCTGCACCAACTACCAGATAATCATATTTTTTACTCATAATGACTCCTTTATCTTTCTGTTCTTTACTCATTTTATTTTTTCTTAAAAAGCTTTTTTATCTTTAACGGAATAAACATGATTGCACGCCCAACCTTCATAGTTGTGGAATTCTCCAATGATGCTACTTTCTTTTCCAGAGAACGGATCTGCTTATTCTTCAGACATATCTTGAAGTAGTAAGCATCCGGATCTTGGATCAGCAGCATCATATCATCCCATTCAACAGGATAGAACGCTCCCTGTTTCAATTCTCCGTTTTCTTTTGCTCTTTTGAATTCCTGACTGATTCTCTGAACATATTCCCTCTTAAACTGCTCTCCGATTCGCTGCAGCGTAAAATTATAAGTATGAAATTTCTTCAAAGAATACATATATTTAAAGCGGCTCCAGATTTCCGGATCTTTCATCAATATCTCACGGATATAATCATACTCTACATTACAGCAGTAGACTTTTTCCCTGTTATTAACAGAGGAATTCGGATTATCACGACGATTCATATAGTACGGCTTATCCACGATCATCGCACGCTTTGCATAAACAAAAGTCTGGAAATAAAAGCCATTGTCCTGAAAAGACGCGCCAGGAGTTTCGTTATGTCTGATGTGATGCTGCTCCAAAAACTCTCTTTTGTAAATACCACTCCAGGTATTCATGATAAAACGTAATGTCTCCGGTTCTTCACTAGGATCAAAGAGCTTTCCGTACCATTTCCCTGTTAAATCCAGATGGTTATATACCAGATTCATATTCCCATTTTCAGGATTTCTTGTAAAACGGTAAAAATCTGCCTTCACCATATCAAGATCGTTCTCTTTCGCTATCTTGTAAAGATCCTCATACATCGCAAGCGGTACATAATCATCCGGTTCCACAATACCGATATATTCTCCCGTAGCTTTGTCCAGACCGACATTCATAGCCTTTCCATAACCGCCATTTTCCTTGTCAACAATCACAAAACGGGGATCATTCTCCGCATATTTTTTAATGATTTCCAGAGAATGATCTGTCGATCCATCGTTCACACAGATAATCTCTATATCCTGCAATGTCTGACGCTGAATGCTTTCCAGACATTCATCCAGAAACATTTCCACATTATATGTCGGTATGATAATTGATACTTTTGCCATATTCTTTCCTCGCTTTGGTCTATTGATAACATTATTCGATATGATTCGTATTTCAGATTCTCTAAGCAATTAATCTAAAATTATAATCAGGATTCAGCAAACTTCGGCCTCTTCTTCTGGCTTCTGTCGCATAATTATTCATAACGTTCAAACTCCCCGCTGATATACATCTTTTCGAGATTATGTCCTTCTCTCAATTCCCGTTCTGTTGCATTGCAAAGAGACGTTAATGTTCCCCTGCTCGACAAAATAAGTAAACAATCCGGACGCATAATTCTGTTCGTCATCAGATTAGTATTATGTGATGTCATAATCATCTGACATTTTGGATATTTTCTTTTGAAAAATCCAATCACTTTTTCTGCCATTTCATAATGATAAAACGCATCGAATTCATCTAAATAAACGAATGACGAACCCCCAATTTTCACAATCAGTCTACGATACAGATCAAACAGCGCCAATGTACCACTTGACGCATTCTCATAAAAAGGGACCATCTGTTTATGAACAAAATATAATTCTTTCTGTCCATCCGGCAATTCTTTTAAAGCCAGACTGCATTCAATTCCCATTACATTCAAAAATTCTTCAAGGTCTGTTAGCAAAGCTCTTTTTTCTAATAATTCATAAAAAAACTGGTTCGATCTTCCTGCAAGAAATCTCATTCCACTACCAACAGTAACCATCTGCATTCTTTCAACATAATTAGACAATGAAATTAAAACTGAATTATTTTTAAATACAGCATTGCTAAGCAACCAACGTAAAAAGGGAATTTTCGTATTGCTGATTTCTATATCGTCATCTATCCCTGAAGATTGCAAATACCGCTCAACATTTATAGTTTCTGCCTCAATATAATTCAAATTGTCAAAATTATAGTTTTCTTTTGAAAAATCACAGAAAAAAATTCTGATGCCATTTACAAATAATGCTTCATCCTGCAGTTTCTCACCCGACACTCGTGAATACTTATATGACACATCTGCACCATTAAACTCAAACTCATAACTAAATGTTGCTACATTCTCTGTCGAATCTGCATTAAGAAAAACCTCGTTTCTTGTATATCTCCTTCTTCCAAACATCGTCGCAACAATATCAAGCAATGCATTTCCCAAATTTGTCTTTCCTGTTGCATTACGTCCATATATCAACATTTTTCCAATTGTCCCTTCATACAGACAATCCATATTAAATTGATAACCGGCAATATTTTCAAAATCTATACTTATTTCATTTTTAAAATTCTTATAATTCCTCAATGTGAATTTTTTTAGCATATAATATACCGTCCTCTCAAAGAGTAATTAACATCTCAATTATTTCTTACAGTATAACCAGTTTTATATTTTTCCGCAACAATATGCTGTAAAAAAATTACGGCATATATCGACAAACAGGAGAATTTTACACGTGATTTGCAAAATTCTCCTGCTTTATTGTAATTTCTATTATATATCATATCTTTTGTATATTTCTATTTTTTACTCTTTCCAATACCTCTCAATGTAATTCCAGGCTTCTGACTCAGTCAGATTGAATTTTTCTATCAATCGAATCCGTAGTTTATCCTTTGGAATTTCATCTTCGTGATACGATTCCACCAAGACTTTAATGCCCTCTTCGCGTGCCTCTTCTCGCCCTTTCTTTATCAGCTTATCCGACTGCAGTTCCAACACTTTTCCACCCATGATATCACCTATCCCTTCTTTTACAGAATCCTCTTCCGCAAATATGTATTCGGCAATCTTCTCTATCAATTCAATGAGATCACGGTATGCTTTCTCTCTTCCCCTATCCAAAAGTTCCTGCTCCAGATATCTTTCTATAGACATATATTCTTCCAGCAGTCTCTTTAGCTCTGTCCTGTCTTCGCTGATTCGCTTTTTATTTTTCTCATACCGCATGATATAGAATGGCAACAAAAACAATAGTTTCTTATGGAAGATTTCATCTTTTGTGTACTTCTGTATACACAAAACCGGGATCTGATAACGAATGGTATTTCCATCTGGCATTACCATCTCCATACAAAGACTTGTTTTTTCTGTCCCACGAAGATATATCACAGCTGAATTCGGAAAACGCATCCTGTAAATTCCATCTTCCTTATTCACATCATCAAGACTAATTGCAAAATCATACTCTACCATACGAATCACCATTTCTGAGTCATCTGTACTCTGGCACTCAATATGATATTTTTTTCTTTTAATGGTAAAGTACGAATCTGTGATTCGTTCTCCATTCTTCGTCTGATGCTCATTCCTCATCTGTTCAAGCGACACATCCAAAGGATACTCTGTTCCAAAGATCTCATTGATTACCGGTATAATCAATTCCGGCATCTTCTCAAGCATTGTCCGAAATACATCGTCAAATATTGTATTATTTGCCATGAGGCTTTCCCTTTCTGTCATTATATTTTACATCTTACGTACTTTGGGAAATTTCCTCGTATGGTATTTATTTCACTTCTAAATAAAGAATTTATCTTCTGTAAATGAAAGTAATCTTGCAAATATTTTATTGAGCGATTTGCAGATTTAAAATTTCACCAGCCTCTCCCTTTTCTCCATTTTAGCATATGCGTATATAAAATTCCAGAAAACGCTTTCTATTTAAGTTTCACCGCATCTTCATCGTTTGTTTCTGAAATAATAAAATGCGGTCTCTGCTTCGTCTCCAAATACATCTTTGCAATATAATGTCCGATCACGCCCAGACAAAACAGCTGCAGACCACCAATAAATATGATCACACAGATCGTTGATGCCCATCCGGCAACAGGATCACCGTAGATCAGTTTACGTCCAACGACCACAACTAACATCAAAAAAGAAACAATTGTCATCAACACTCCAAACCACGATACCGCACTCAACGGTGCCTGAGAAAAATTAATGATTCCATCAATCGCATATTTTGTCAGCTTCCAGAAATTCCATTTGGTTTCACCTGCCACACGTTCAATATTATCATAGGATAACCAATATGTTTTGAACCCAATCCAGCCAAAAATTCCTTTGGAAAACCGATTGTATTCTGTCATGCTGACAATCGCTTCCACCATTTCCCTTTTCATCAGGCGAAAATCCCTTGCACCATCAACGATATCTGCATCCGATATTTTATTGATGATCTCATAAAATCTGTGTGCAAACCAGCTTCTGATCGGTGGTTCCCCTTCACGGTTCTTTCTTCTGGTAGCCACCGAATCATAATCCTGTGTATGTAAGATTTCCAGCATTTCAGGCAACAGACTCGGTGGATCCTGCATGTCTGCATCCATTACACAGACATAGTCCGCATTTGCATTGCAAAATCCCGCATACATGGCTGCCTCTTTACCAAAATTTCTGGAAAAAGACAAGTATTTTACATGCTCATCCTTCTCCGCAATTGATCTCATAATACTCAGCGTATTATCTTTCGATCCGTCATTGATCAAAAGAAGCTTATAGTCATAGTCCAGTTTTTCCAGAACTTTTGATGCTTCTTTATAAAACAATGGCAGCGCTTCCTGTTCATTGTAACACGGTACAATAATTGCTAAAGTTTCCATGTTCTGCTCCTTAATAAATCTTCTCGTCCTTTATCACTAATATATCAATCTTCTTCATCTTCAACAACAAATTCCTGATCTGTCTTTAATATATACCGTTCCTGGTCCACATAAAATGCTATTGCAATCTTATATTCTTTTCCCTCAACATATTTTGATGGAATCATTGTCTGAAATCCACTTTCATCATAATTTATTCCATCGTTCATCATCTCTGTAACATCCGTTCTGTTTTCCATTTGAGTTAACCAGAGTAATCCTTCATCACTGCCATCTTCATATAATATTATTTGCGTATCAAATTCAAGTATTTCATGGCCTCTGGCAAGAATCCATCCTCTTACCTTAGCATAATCCTGATTTTCTTTTTCAATACTAATATCATACTTTGTCTCAATACTGGAAGCATCATTGTATCCTGATAAATATACCTGATGTGGAACACGATAAAAGCGATTCTGGTATACCGTACATATAATCACAATAACCACACCACATGCAATTATCGCCATTGATAAATATTTTTTAATTTTTTCTTCCGACATTCATTTTTCTCCAACATTCTCTTATCTTTTGCCGCATCGTTATGCGTATATTTATCTAACAGTTAATTGACATCAAATTACCCAAAATCGTTATTCCAACTATCCCCATAAATAAATAGCTCAATATTCCATAGATATTTTTGTTTTTCCTGATTTTCGGTTCATTTTCGGAGTATATGCACACTGTCAGGAATATAATTGCAAATTCAAGAAAAATAAATGTTCGATTTCCTGATGCATATAATGTAGGCGAAAATCCCATTACCACTCTTGTTAACAAAGCCGAAACAAAAATAACTATGTACTTAATACTTTTCTTAACACTTTCAACCGTATTCAACAGCATCCATACGATGATACAAATCATGACTATATATATTGCAAAAGGAAAATACATGCAAGCTTTATTATAATTCATAGGATTTATTCTATTATTCACCTCAAAAACCTGGTTATATACGGGTAAATAAACCGCTATAATCGGTTTTAATATTGTTCGGGACAGCAAAAAGGCAACCGGAATCATCCCAACTGTACGTATTTTTATATCACTTTTTTTATAAAAGAGACAATTAATCAATAAAACCAAAAGAAATACCGCAAAAATCAGATTCCCATCAAACAAGCTATGCATTGTTGTATTCACGCCCATAACAAGTTTATCTACTACGTTCCACTGCGCAAAATCTTTCAGCCATCGTCCAATTTCCTCTTGTTTTCTAATGAAATTTCCCGGACATGTTAAGGCAAAAATCATATTACCAACAGCTATAGCCATCTGCAATATCCAAAAACATACTTTTTTTAGTTTTATCTTTTTCTCATACCAGAGATTTCCTATATACCAAAGCAAAATACATGCATACATCATCCCAAATGTTTCGAAATTAGTCGCAAACAGTTCCAACAACAAATACATCACAGCTTCCGGAAAATATATTCTTTTATCAAAATACATTTTATCCAGAGCTACCAATGAAATACACCCTGCCGTCAATGGCCATAAGTAATTAATATATGTTGCAATCCAACCTGCAGATGCCATATCAGTAACCGGATACATTAATATTAACCCAATTAACATTGCATTATTTTTATAATGGGTTAAATACATGAGAGATAATGCAAGCGCTATCCATACCAAAACATTACAAACTTTCCATAGCAAAACGCCATTATTGTGCGCCAGCAAAATAAGTGGCGCTTCTATAAAAACTCTTGAAGACCAGGTTTCATAACGTTTTTTCAACGCCTCTCCTAATGTATCAGTATCCATTAAAGGTGAAAACATTTCTCTAAAGTCCCCAATATATTCCCTTAATAAAAAATGATACGCCAAAATTACAACAATAAAAAGAAGAAAAATATATATATGCTTCTTTTTATTGTCTTTTACTAGCTGCTTTCGTATCATGCTGTTCTTATCTCCATTATTTCATACAATTTTTAATCAAAATTCTTTAATTCACAATAGATAGCATTATATTAGCAATAGTCATACACGTTCCAAAGAAAAGATATGATATCACATCTTTATTTTTCATTTTCATCTTCCTGTAATGCAATCATCTGTGCAAGCTTTCTTACCCTTGCAGTTACTCTGGATAATGCTACTGTTAATGTAAAAATAATTACAAGCGAAAGAACAAATCCCATAAAGAAAATCATATTTACAGGAGAATAAATCCCAAAAAATGCAGCAACTTTGCTCATTGTTGACGGAAACAGCGTAAAAATAAACAGAATAATATCTGCACAAATCCAGACAAGGACATATTTTAATTCCAGTGATCTTTTTCGAACCATATTAATAATCGCTATAAGTGCAATTACTAAAACAATGCAAATAAGAACTTGTGCTTTTAAAGTCATAAACTCTCTCCCTTTCTCATCTCAGTCTCTCAATCAATATTGCAAGGCTGACTTTACACATATAATAAACCGATTTACCTAATGAAGAAATTGACGAAACTCCAGCCTGACGTTCTCTCATAACAACCGGAACTTCTTTTACTTTATATTTATGTCTCAAAAGTCTGGATACTGTCTCCGGTTCCGGATAATCCTTCGGATAATCCTTAATAAAAAGTTCCATCACTTTACGGTTACACATTCTCATTCCCGATGTAGCATCTGTTATTCTCTGTCCGAAAAGTATTTTTATAAATACTTCAAAAAATCTGATTCCAAATCGTCTAACTGCTGAAGACTGAAATCCTTCATTTTCAATAAATCGAGAGCCTATCACCATATCCAGCTTATCTCTTTCCAATGTTTCGGCCATCATTTCCAGAAATTTTGCATCGTGCTGACCATCACCGTCAAACTGTACTGCAATATCATAGTTATTCCTATATGCATATAAGTATCCAGTCTGCACAGCTCCACCAATCCCTAGGTTAATCGGAAGATTTAATACATGTATTCCTTTTTCTCTACATATTTTCAAAGTATTATCTTTTGAACAGTCGTTTATTACAATATAATCAAATTCCGGTGCATTTGTTTTTATATCTTTTATTGTTTCTACAATACTTCCCTGCTCATTATAAGCTGGTATAATAACAATTTTTTTCATAAACTTCCCTCTTATAACTGATTAGAATTTTGGCCTTTTGAATAAAATTTAAAAATAACCCCAGCAATTGACTTCGGCCAAAATTTACAGAACATTTCATATTCTTCTTTGCTTCGCTTATTATCGCCAATTGCTGCTGTTGTCTCCGACTCTTCATGTATTCTGTGTCCCATCAACATCTTCGTCGAATACAGGAATTCACCTTTCTTCTTTGACAGTTTTTCCCAGGCTTCCCAATCCTCACATGCTCTGTAATGATTTGCAAAAACAACATCCGGCAAATTCTCTGTTATAAACGTTACAGAAGGACAACAAATCGGTGACCCCATGGACAAAATCCTTCTTCTCACCCATCTCACACTCTGAAAAGGCTTTATCCGCATAGGTAGCAACATAATTCTCTTAACTTTCAGCAATTTATTGGAGGTTACTTTCTTTCCATCTCTTACCTCAAAATAATCACTAAAAAAGATTAATGGGTGTTTCGCATTCTGTATAGCTGCTAATGCAATTTTTAAATACTCTTTCTCATAAATATCATCCTGATGGGCAATAGTAATATATTTCGTATTTGCACAGGAATAAGCAAAATTCCAATCCTGTGTAATACCACCTTCCCCTTCATTTATATAATAGGGAATTGCGTATTTATCAGCAATTCCTTTTATATAATCATTAGGAGTAGATGTTGCAATAAGAATATTGCTTTTTATAGTTTGATTCTTCAGCGATTTTATGCACTCTTCCAAATATGGACTTTCCTTGTATGCACATACCGCAAATGTATGTTCATCCATTTTTATTTCTCTTTTCTTTTTTAATCAAATATTAGATATTGTAACATGACAAATCCTGACTGTAAAGACTGACTCAAGCAGTAAAGTCTAATCATACAGTCAGGATATTTTCTTATCTGGTGCTTCCTGCTTTGTACACTTCAACAGTGCCCTTACCAAGAAATGCTTCCTCTTCATGAGCCGTTTCTGCATAAGCATGCACCTGATATGTTCCTGATTCTGAATTATACAGATTCATATTTACTTTTGAAAAATACTCTCCTTCCTCATTCGGTTCCAGATAAATCCATTGGATATCACTCTGATCTTCTTGTTTCCAGACCGCTACTTTTACAGCCTCTATATCTTCCGCATCTCCTGTAATATTTTTTACCCACACATCAAACGAATTACTTGTTATATTATATGATTCAATTTCAAGATTTGCTGTATGCCGCTGTTTTAATGCTTCAGTATTCTCATCCACACTCTCTAATTCTTCAAGAAATTTAGAATTTCTACTTAATTCCAGATTTTCCCTCTCAACGCCATAAATTTCTGTTAAAGTCTGTTCATCTGAGAATAAATTAGTTCCTAAGCCAAGTCGATTTCCTTCTATCTTTACTCCCAGTGCAACTAAAGTAGTAGGGAACGCATCAAACGTAGAAAACTCTCTTCTTTCATCTCCTGCGCTTGCATCTGCATTAATATATGTCGTATAAACTTTTCTCCCATAATTATTATCAATATTTTCGCAAAAATTGCTGTCCATTGTGGGATGATCTCCACTAATTACAATTGTGGTATTTTCATAAAAGTCCTGCTGTTGAATCCATTTCACAAATTCCGTAACCTGTCTGCTTGAACATGCCATTACATTTGCATATTGATTATCACCAAATTCGTCATTACAAAGGTCACATACATATCCATCCTCAAAATGAGTGTCTACTGTCAACAACGTTAAGTTAAAAGGATCTTCCTGCTCAGCAAGTTGTTCCAGTCTCGCTTCTGCAAAAGAAAATAATTTCTGATCTTCAAGTCCCCACCAAACTCTGTAATCTTCTGGAAGCCAATTATTATCTATGACATAATTATAGTCCAAAATATCATAATGTCCATGATCGGTAAAATAAAGCTCACGTCCACCGAAAACAGCTTCCGAACCTAACATAAGTGTCTGTGAATATCCTTCCTTTTCCAAAATATCGCCCAATGTCACGAGTCCTGGAAAAAAGGAATCCTGTGTATCCATATCATTTCCATCGATTGCAATGTTAAGTGGCAATCCTGCTGTCTGCGCAAACATCGCACCCATTGTCCATGTGCTTCCAACAAGAGAATAACCGCCATTTATTCTTTGATCAGTTCCTGAAAAATCCTCATTCTCTTCTGCCAGTTCTGTCAGCTCTGGAATGACATTATTTTTAAAGGCTCCTCCATTTTTCTCGTCTGCATAAGTTGTTTCCATTGATTCCAGAAAAATATATATCAAGTTTCTTTTCTTCGTCGGGAAAGTAATTTTTGTTGTACCAGGATCAGCATAAAGCGTATCTATAAAAACAGAATCTTCCATTCTGTTTGCAATATATTCACCAACATCCAGCTTCTCCCATGCCTGATATACAGAAATTCCACCTGCACATATAGAAATTATAAGACTACTCAAAAGTAAAACATGAAATCTTTTCTTTCTCTTTCGAATCAAAATCATTACTATAATTATCAGTAGAACGATAAAAATTGTTGGCACCAGAGCTACTTTTATATATTCTGACACCATACTATCATTTGTTCCCTCCAATGGAACCTGCAAATGATATACCAGTTCTTCCATCGAAAGATTAGCCCAGGTTTTTAACATCCAATGTATACTAAACGTAAGCAATAGTGCTAAGGCTACCACAAGCACTGACACTATAATCCCTAGTTTCTTTATTACTTTTCTTAACTTCTTCATATATCTAATATCCGCTCAAAATTAAAGAGAAGCAATATTGTCAGTATAACTTCCCTTTTCTTATTTAGTATCTATTCAAAAACAAACATATTCTCAATGCCAGTTCTCCGCTCCAAGTAGGGCGAAATCTTTTCATATAAAACAGTCTACTGAACCAAAGTCCTATATTGTTTTTTTTCATCGCAAACAAATGCAACATTTTACAATCATCTGCCGATAAATATTTTTGATATTCCTGATAAAATCGGCTGTTCGAAAAATGGAACTCATTTTTCATTACTTTTCCAAATATTTCATCTTTTATCCAGCATTTAACTATAGAAAAAATATTTTTATTCCCAGATGTAACTGCTGATGAATATCTCCGATAAAGTGCCGTACGCCTTGAATCATATATGATTATCCCCATAGCTGCTGCAATTTTCTGCACCCATCCATCATGTGCCAGATTCGTTCGATCCAACGTTTTCAATGCAATCTCTCGTAATTTATGATTTATCACTATCGAGAATCCTAATGCCGGAGTATAAAACATAACCTGTCTTAATTTAATTGATTTAGGAGGAACAGGTGCCGAATGTAACACTCTCAGATTTTCATCACAATAATCATAAGATGAAAAATACATAACCGGCAAATCTTGATTTTTATTCTTCTCTAGCATCTCCACTGCATATTCTAATTTACACGGTTGCCATACATCATCCTGGTCACAAAAAGCATAATAGTCAGCATCTGGACATTTATCCAATAATTCCCAAAAATTTCCTTTCCAGCCCAGATTTTTCTTTTCTTTATTTTTCACTATAATTACTTTGTCCTCACCTAGCTGATGTTCTTTTATATACTCTTCCAACAGTTCGTTTGTACCATCATTTGATCCATCGTCTCTTACATATAAAGTAAAATTATTATATGTCTGTTTAAAAATACTGTCTAATTGCTCTCTCAAATATTTGTGTCCATTATATGTTGACATCAAAATATGTACTTTAGGTTCTTTCATTTCATTTTCCTCATTTTATGACATATATTTAAAAAAAGGAATATGTGTCATAAGTCCAAGCACTCTGCACGCAATTTTTTCCATATTCAGCCATGATATTATTATTTTAATCTTATGAAAAACCGGCATATCAACATTTTTTAAAGAAGGACTTATTCCTTTTTTCATTTTTTTCCATTCTGAAATCAATTGTTTCTTATCATTTTGGCAATCGTCTATTTTATTTTCCCAAATTGCACCGTAAAACTGTCTCATTGATGAAAAGCACATTCCCAACACAAAATTATCTAATTGCAATAATGGTTTATATTTTTTTACATAGCTACTTATATCTTTCATGTTCTGCAGTATATCATATGCTTTTTTTATTGAAAAGCTTGTTGATCTCGTTCCCATTTCATGAACATACATATACAGACTCTCAGGAACAACTGCAACATTATTTGCCACACTCAATACCGCTGCACTCAACACAATATCTTCTACAAATCTCTCTTCTGGAAACCATATATCATTTTCAAAAAAAAGTTCTCTTCTAATCAATTTAAAACATGCACTGTTCAATGACAAAAATCTATAATTCAGAAGCCAATTCAGTACCTCTGAACTCTCTACTTTTTTTATTCTATCAAACAGAAATTTTGTTTCATTAATCATCTGGTAAGTTCCGTTTTGATTATACAAATTTTTTTCCTGACAAACAGCTATTTCCGCACCCGTTTCTTCTAAAGCATTCATCATATGCTTGTACATATTTTTATCTACAAAATCATCACAATCAACAAAACCTATATATTTTCCTTTACTTGCTTTAACTCCCGTATTTCGTGCTGCCCCTGGTCCCTGATTTTTCTGAACAATCAGATGTACTCTTGGATCATTGTCTGTATACTCTCTTACAACATCAGCACTTCCGTCTTTTGAACCATCATCCACTACAATAATTTCAATATTACTGACAGACTGTTCTATCAAACTGTTTAAGCATCTTCTGATTTCATTTTCTTTATTATATAAGGGCACCACAATGCTCACATCTATTTTATTCATTTTTCTGTTTCTACACTACTCCTTTTAAATAAACAATATATAATATCTCCTCCAAAGCATCCTACTGGTTTTTTAGTATACTTCCTATATTTTCCCTTCAATGCGCATATACATAAGTGAAAAATTGTTTTAATCTTATTTCGATCTGCAATCGTACAGAATTCTCTGTTAGCTTCCATACATTTTTTAACTTTATTCATTGCTTCTTTATTCACTTTGTTCTTTTCATTTTCATACATGTCCTTCACTAAAGAATACCTTCTTATGTGATCTGTATATTGAGTGTCTAAAAGATTTTGCAAAATCATTTTTTTGTATTCAATCTTATCTTTTAATGTAACTTTTACAGTAGCACCCAATTGATTATTTCCATGTTGTCTGTAAAATAGCAGTTTTTCTGGTTCATCTATTATCTTTCCATATAGCGAAGCATAAAGAGCTAACCATTCATCATGATATGAAGCTTTTGGAAAAGGGTATGCCTTCTCAAATAATTCGCGCTTAAAAGCTGCAGCTGCACCAGTTACATAATTTCCGCTTAACAGCAGTTCCAGCCAACTATTAAATTTTTTCTTATTATAATATACAGCTTCCCATACTGTTCCTGGTAATTTATTCATGCTAGCATCAACAAGGTATGCGTTAGAAAACACTAATAGTACATCAGCACTACTGTCAAAATCATTTATCATAACCTCTGTTTTGTTTTCTGCCCACACATCATCTTGATCACTCAGAAAAATAATATCTCCCTTAGTATGTGCTATTGCATTTTCAAAGTTTTTACAAAATCCCAAATTTTTTTTATTACAAATTATCTGATATTGCACTTTTGATTCATGCAATATTTTTTCTGCAATCTCAACTGTACGGTCTGTCGATCCATCATCACCAATAACAACCTCATTCACTGGAACTTTTTGATTCAAAATGCTTTTTAATTGTTCTTCTATAAATTTTTCCCCATTATATGTGCACATTGCAACAGAAATATAATGTTTATTCACTATTCACTCCTCCTTCTATGGCGTAGCATTCCCCAAACACCTATACCATAGATTAAAATGCCTACTATAACCTGTACAAACATCGTTGCCAGATAGCCCATGTTCAAATAATTGATACAATAAACTATGCCACCCATTAAAACTGATAATATAAAAAGTTTAAAAACAAGTATGACATCCAAAGTTTTCCCAATATATTTATGCATATAATAGTACTGTACAGACATGGATAAGCCTTCTGCTACCAACGTTCCAACAGCAGCGCCATAAACTCCGAACCTAGGTATCAACATATAATTAATACATAGATTTGCAATCAAAGCCACAACATAGGAAATTGTTAATTCTCTATTTTTATTCACAGCTACCAAATACTGTATTCCTGTTACATTACTAATTCCTATAAATACCATAGCTGGACATAGTATCATCAAAATCCTGTACGTATCAGCAAATTCCTTTCCAAGAAAAAATGGCACAAAATTTCTGGCAACAGCTATCAGCCCTGTACAACATGGAAGTAAAACCAATATTGTAGAAAACAATGCTTTTTCTATATAACTTTTCACCTCATTGTTCTTTCCCTTTGAAAATTCATACGCAATTCTTGGCATCAATACTGTAGACAACGCAGTTGCAAGTATGATTGGCAATTTTGCAATTTTTTCATTTTCCGTATAGTAAGATACATATGCCACATTAGGAAGCATGGCCTTTATCATTACTTTGTCACACTGTACATATAACTGACTCGCTGCCTGTGGCAAAAAAAGTGCCAATGCCGGTAACAAATGTCTCATAAAATGAATTTGTTTTAAAGGTACCAAAGAAACATAATTTCTGATCCATGGCAAAATCAGTACTCCACTGGCAAATGTCATCAAACTCATAATCCAAATATATGCATTCAAATCCTGTTTACTGTGTATACACACAAACAATAATATCGTAAATATGATTCGAACAATATAGTTTCGAAACACAACCGGTTTCATATCTTCCAGTCCGGTAAAAAGCCAGCTCACATCCAAAAATGTACCGACAATATAAAACGCATAAATTTTAAAATACTTTTGGTACTCAATTCCGTTAAAAAATACCGCATATACGATTAATGTCACCACCAAAAGCACTACCCGCAAAATAAAGATTTCCCAAAAACATCTGGATATTTCTTGTTTATTATGTCTGTTATATGCGATTGCCCTGTCAGCATACCACAGCATTCCCAATAACCCAATTATTGTAAATAATGTTGCAATAGACTCTACATATCTCGCTATACCAAGATTATCCGCACCCAGAACACGCGTAAGATATGGAGTTGTAATAATTGGCAATACAGTTATGACAATTTGATATGATAAATTGTATAAATAATTTTGAATTACTTTATTTTTTCTTATTTCAAACAAACTTACAAACTCTCCTTATCTACTATAAAGCGGAAATCAGTACCATGCCAATCGTTAAAGCATTAAGAAAAATTCCATATATCAACAGTTTTCCTTCATTTTTATTTCGAAATACTATTTTTTCATTTCTTAACAGCAGCACTATCAGTAAAATTGACGGAAAGAAATATCTACCCTGTATGCCTTCAATATAATTTGAAGTATTTGCTGTCCACGCAAATAACATTGAAGCCATTACCAATATTATACTCGCAAGTGCCAGCAGACTTATATAGCATTTATGAACTCTCTTTATTTTAATCGTATCATTGTACTGTTTCAGTCCACATACACATACCAGAACAATGAACCCAATAACTATATACCATGGCACAAAAACATTCAGTCGCCCCAATGCTCCACCGATTGCCTGCTTCAACTGTGTATCACCCTGCAATACAAACGTATTCTGATACACTCTTACCAGTTTATTTGGTGAATCCAAGAAATCAGTAATAGAATAAACCATCTGTCCCTCTCTGTAAGTACTTCCTGATGCTGGTGCTACTATTGATAAAATCCTCTGCGAAAATTGTGCAATAAAAACGCCTCCCAAGGGTATAGCCGCTCCTATCGTGTAAATAATTCCTTTCTTAACAGAGTTAAAAATTTTAACAAAAACCAACAAGAAAAGTCCCAATAAAGGAATATACACACCACCTTTACAAACTGCCGCAGCAAAACCTCCAGACAAAAATGTAATCCCCAAATCACACAAACTGTATTTATCTGAATATATAATAAAAAATGCATATGACACATAGATTACTATTGTTCCCATCAATATACCATCATATGAACAGGAAGCTATTTGCTGTAAAACAATAGGGAAAAAGCCTAATATTGCAAGCGTTGCTTTCCCAAAAGGTATTTTTTTTATTCCAATTCCAAACATTATTATTACAACCAACGCATTTACCCAACGACCAAACATAATCATTGTGAGCATATTAAAATGCATAAGCCGGGCAACAGAAAAACCAACTGCTGTAGGAAGGTAGTTCAGGAATGTAACATTTAATACCGGGTTATCCGCATAAGCAATTTCCAGGTTTTCATTCTGAGATTTCTGAAAAATATTTTCTGAAATTTCCCGATATCTCTCAGTTGTAACATTCATCGTATTTTCTTTTGTTAAATCAATATCATCTGCCCGTTTATATATTCTTCCCGGTGCCGGAATTTCATTAATACCTAATATTTCATTAGAAATTATATAAGCAGCATCAATATGAGCTCTCTCATCCGGCACACAGAATGGTGGAATCAGGAAACTGTATATAAACGCAAGCATCAGTGCTGAAATAACAAAAGTCTTGCCTGTCGACAGGTTTCCAAATTCTGATAAAATAATCAAAACTGATAACAGAATCGTAAGTATTGTTACCATATACTTAAACATTGTTCCCAATGATGTCTGGTTACTGTATAAAGCAATCATGCAAAGGTTACCTGCCATTGGCTGTGAATTCAGTTCATATGGATATTCTTCACCTTCTCCACCAACCAGTTCCAGATTAGCACCTGCTGTTTTTTCATTTGTTATTACAATCTTGTACTGCTTCCCGGCTGAATTTTCAATTGCCTTCGGAAACTCAAGTACATAATATCCCTGAAGCGCACCTTTAATTTTATCCCTCTGGTCTTTATTCAGATGATGTGACAGTTTTTCAATCTTCTTGGTAGATACTTTATTACTCTGTACTACTTCACCAGTCTGCTGATCATACAGATCATATTTAATTCTTATATTCGCGTCATCTACATTCGGAATATATACTGCCACAGCAGAAAGCTGATTTCCAGATACAGTAAATACCTGTGATACGCTTTCCCCTTCTTTCAATGAGATATTCTGTGCTGTTTCATCCGTCTCTTCACAGATCACTTCCGGATCTTTCGCACGTACAGTTGCCTCCATTGTTTTCATATAAACATAATCAAAGAAAATAAAAATAATGCCCCATACAATAACAAGTGTCAGAACAATCCTGCTTATCTTTTTCTTTAATGGAACTGAATCTGCCACCGTTGACATTTTCTGTCCTGAAGTTTTCTCTGCAAATAACGGCATGCCTGTCTTCTTGTGTAAAATCAGCAGAAATACACCTGCCAGAATCTCTACCAGAAAATATACGCACGGTTTCAGCCAATTATATATTTTTACTTTATAGCATATAGATGCGCAGAGATAGTTGTCACTGAGTTCTCCATCAACCCAGGAATATTCTGCACTGTCATTTGTCTCCGATATGCCAATATATGGTCCCTTCGCTTCACATCCCAACGAACGGACTCTCATTTTTACATGTGTGCCTTCACTAATCTCATTCTCAAAAAGAATCAGGATATTTTTTTCATCAATTTGATCTTTGAACAGTAATTCAGAATGCTGGATGCTTTCCCCTGTCTCTGCATCAGTGAAATCCACAATCAGTTTTTCATTTTTGAATTTTATATCATTATCCAAGTATCCATTCAGTACAATACTGTTTGCATTTTTCTGACTAACAACAAACTCTGTATCTATAAAATGACCATCCAGAATCTCATACTGGGAATCAGCCTGTTTGCCAAACATAAATGATTCAAATTCCTGACTTCCACATGTCAGAAGCTGCATGACCAAAATAGCAAAGATGACAAAAAAATATACTGCAAATGCAGTGGATATTCTGTTTTTGTTTTCAGTAATAAATTTTTCCTTTATTTTCTTCCTCATTTATATATCTTCCCAACTTATTATATTCTCAGAAAGTATATCAAAATTATGTCAAATTGGCAAGTTGACTTTTATTCTGCACCTATAGTAAAATATAACAATATATAAAGTATATTAGGAGTCGTAAATCATGTTATCAAAAAAAATAAATCTACTTTGCTCTGGATTGGTTGTTTGTTCTGCTCTTCTTTCAGCTTCCACCATTTCAGTTACAGCCGCCAACGCTGATCTTTCGCTCAGTATTGATGGCCAATCTTACTCTGGCACATATAATGGTGATTTAGACAATGCTCTGCCTTCCGGAGATGGCACTTTTTCTGTTTCTAATGCTGAAAATGAATTCACAATATCCGGCACATGGAAAAAAGGCAAATTAAATGGTTCTGTTCAGGTAACAAACTCTGATGGTTCTTATACAACCTGTCATTATTCTGAAGGCAAACCATATGGCCGTATTCTTAAATACAATACCAATGACAAATTGACCGGTTACGATTTTTATTATCAAATGCGTACAGTAAGCTCTTTAAAAGAAAAAAGTGTTGACGCCGACTATAATCTATTGCTCGGTACAACTTTTCCGGATGCTCCACAAAAAATAACAGGTACTGTATCTGCTGTATTTTCAACTGCAAGTAACGCTTTCGTTATTTTAATAGATGACCAGAATCATCCATACGCTCTAACTTATGTTAATAATTCAACCAATAAATTCAATCAGGGAATTATCCCTAATTTAAAAATTGGTGAACATATCACTGCTTATGGTTATTTGCAAAAACAAAGCACTTTAGATTCTCTGGATAATAGTTTAGGACGATCTGTATTGATTTCAGATGTTACTTCTGATTTGAATATTTTATCAGCTTCCGAACTGGCAGATGAATTAGATTCCCTCACTGATAATTCAGAAATTGTTTATAATGAGTTTTCAACAAACACATTACCTTTTATTCTTGTGTTTGCAGCTGATGTCGATAATGCATCCTTCAATATCCAGAATCCAAGTATGGATTATTCAGATATTGCAAATAATCCGTATTTATATAGTAATTTATCTTATACATTGACTGGAACCGTTCAAAAAGCAATTGCCAACTATGCCAAGTGTTATGTGCAAATGCTCATATCTGAAGAGGATACGGCTAATTTATTTTATGTAAAATATCGTTATTCTGATGGTTCTTCACTTCCTGCCACAGGCGATAACGTTACTGTAGATGGTTTGCTCAATGGAAACTACAAAAAAATAATCCCGTCAGAAAATGCAGAACTTATTACTACTGCTCCTGCAGATAATAGTAAAGATTCTAGCGAAAATGATTCAACTTCCATTGACAGTAATACTGAACCAATTGACGAATTCATTGATGAGGATGTAGCAGATGAATATGAAGACTACGATGATATTTCTTATGTCATCTTATATCCACGAATAACTACTACTTCCGTAACAATCAATAAATAAAAAAGTCCCCTTCACCACAGCAGCAATTTATATATGTTGATTCGGTGAGGGGGATTTTTATACTCTTTCCTATTTACTTTTTATATTTCTCCGCAATCTCCAGCAGTTCTTCTACTCTTCTCTCGAAGGAGTATTCTTTTTTGATCATATCATACTGCTCCAGGGCTTTGGCTTTTACAGTCTCATAATCGTTTTCTACTTTTTCGATGCAGGCATCGAATTCTTCTTTTGTATCATAATAGAGCACCGCATCCGGGAAAATCTCTTTCATTTCCTCACAACCATCGGAAATGACCGGTAAGCCACACGCAAGCGCATCAAAAATACGGTTATTGATGATCTGATTATCCAGCATATCTTTCCAGTGATCATTGAGGGTGACTTTTGCCGAACGATACAGTGCTGGAAGTTTTTCATTCGGCATAAATGTACCATCTACCACATCTTTGCGCTCCGGCATCATCTCATACCAGCCGCTTCCCCATACATGAAGTGGCACGCCGGCCTCAGCGGCCCAGTAAACACAGTCTCTCATAACCCCTCTCGTACTGCCGATAAAAATATACTGTCCATTGTATTGCTTCTTAGTTTCACCTTCCGGACAGAATATTTCTGTATCGGTACACTGCAGGAGCGGCACGACCGGAACACTGATCTTATCTTTCAGTTCTTCTGCCATATGTCTGGACGCAGCACATACAACATCGTATAATTCATATTCTGCTTTTGAGATCATATCCGGATGACTGATATTCCACATGATATAGAGACATTTCTTATTTCTTCTATCTGGGTGATAGAAATATTTTCCTCTCAGAACAAGAACTACATCCGCATCTTCATCGCAGCCCCAGTCCTGACGATTATCGATAATTGCATAGATATTCTGACGTTCCAGATATTTCTGCAATGCAACTGCATAATAGTAGTCGCCCCAGAAAAATTTTGCCTCGCCTTCCGTAGCAGGACACTTGATCACCCATACCTTGCGACCGTCTGCTACACGTTTTATCTCTGCTGGCATCTTTGCCCAGTTTTCTCTCCGCACAAATTCCTGCTCAATATACTCTTTCAGATTTTTCTGCATCTCCTGCATATTTTTCTGTTGAAGTTTGATGAGCTTCTCCTGCTCTTTCAGTTGTTTTTTGATATATTTTTCCTGATCTTTAAATTTTTTATCTATATATGTGCGTCCAGCCGGAACAATTTTACGTAAAAATCTTTTTAATTTCTGTTTGAATCCCATCGTTTCATTTTCCTTTTTCATATTTCCCATAATCTTTTGGTACTGTTCAAATTCCTGTCTGTTATAAAAATAATCTTTACTCTTTCCTTCTACACCAAGTTCTCTGAACCATTCTCCTCTCAGCTTGTCTTTCAGTTTTGTTTTTGTCGGTTCTGACAGGGTGTTATAATTCCACAGTGAAAAATGCAGTGCATAATTAATATAGTCTCTTTCCAGTTCTTCGTACAGGCCCTCCTCTCTGAGTCTGTCCCGAAGTGCCATCAGAGCACGATAGAAACAATCCCAGGAATACTCTCTTGTTTTTGACAGAGAATCCTTGGCATCACGGCGCTGATGAGCAAGAACCATCGGTACAACGGATATTTTTTTTGCCAGAACTACTGCACTGAACACAAAAAGCAAATCATTGCTTGTCCGCTGCTCCTGAAATGTCAGATGGTGTTTATCCACAAATTCTTTGAGGAAGAGTTTGTCCCATGCCCATCCGACAAACACTTTGAACACATTTCCCGTCATCTGTCTGTGATTAAACGGATGATACGGTGGAATCTCATTCTCATGGATCACCCAGTCTACTGAAACAAACTGTTTCTTCTCTGTATGATACTGGTCTGATTTGTATGCTACAAAATCTGCCTGATCTTTTTCTGCCAGATCATATGCCTTTTCCAGCATTCTCGGCTCAAAAAAATCATCCGAATCCAAGAAGGACAGATACTTGCCTGTCGCATGACGCATACCATTATTTCGGGCTGCCCCGGCTCCGGCATTCTTCTGCTCTATGATCTGGATACGATTGTCTTCTGCTTCATACTCTCTCAATATATCAAGTGAACCATCTGTTGAACCATCGTCCACACAGATGATCTCAATATCCTTCAATGTCTGTCCAACCACACTGTCCATACACTGTTTCAGATATGGTTCGACATTATATACGGGTATGATTACTGATACTTTTGCCATTATCGATTGTTCTCCCACTATACTCATCTAATTGCTTTCCTGTCTGTCCATTATATCGTTTCTGTAGTATTTCGTCCATAGCTTTTTCTATTTCAGTTCTCCCCCTCTATCATTTACTACATTTTTCTTGAAAAGCTGTATGTGAAATAATATACTATAACTTAATAACTTATGAACGAGGATCTATCATGAAAAATAGCCGAAAATTTTTGAAAGCAGTTTCCGCTTTCGCACTTACATCTGTACTTCTAATACTTGTATACTATATTGGAGCAATTTATCCTTTTGGTGATCACGCTTTATTCAAATGGGATATGGAACTGCAATATATTGATTTCTTTCATTGGTGGCATCGTGTGCTTCACGGACAGTCAAGCACGATCTATTCCCTTTCCAAATCACTGGGTGACAATGCGATCGGTCTGACGGCCTATTACCTTTCCAGTCCATTTAACCTGCTTCTGTACTTCACAGACAATATACCTCTTTTTGTCTCTATTGCCACCGTCTTAAAACTGGCATCTGCCAGTCTGACTGTTTCTGTATTTTTGTCGTGTCGTTTTTGCGATATGAAATATATATGTAATCTGCTGTTATCTGTTTCCTATGGATTAATGGGATACAATTTATGTCAGGCAAGCAACATCATGTGGCTGGATGGTGTCATATGGCTGCCGATTCTGATGCTGGGCATATGGAAACTTCTGTCAGAGCATAGAACTCTTTTGCTTTATTTATCTGTTGTTTGTGCAATCATAAGCAACTGGTATACTGCCTATATGATCTGTCTGTTTTCGTTTTTCTATTTTACATACGAAGCAATGAAAAAACATGATTTTTCATTTATGGCAACTGTAAAAAAGGAGTTTTCCTGTTTTATCCTCTATTGCATCACTGCTGTTTCCGGTGTACTGACCACTATGTTCTTCTTTTTTCCCGTCATCAAAAATCTGCTTCAGGGAAAAGGAATTGACACTTCCGGTGGCTGGTTTATCGGATTTCATGCAGGATTGAAGGATATTTTCAAAGGATGTTTTTTCCTGACCGTACCCTATACCGGTCAGGGACTGACACTTTTTTGTGGTTCGGTCTCGCTGATCGCACTGATTGGTTTCTTCATCAGTCGTAAGCAAAATTTAAAGGCCAAATTGTGGACGCTCGGTTATTTGTTATTTTTTATTTTATGTGCCACATTTGTCCCTCTGGAAAATATCTGGAATGGTTTCCGCACTGTTTCTTCCTATTACTGTCGTTTCTCATTTGTGATAAGCTTTTTTATCCTTTATATTGCGGCTGTATTTCTTTCATCTTTTGTCCTGAAGAAGTATTATTTAAATAACATTGTAGCTGTCTTATGCATGATCTTTACTTGTTCAGAACTTTTTTACGGAGCTTATCAGACTTTCGTAAACGGATATTATGTGAGTGCTACAGCCTATGATCAGTATGCTGCTACACAGGAACAGGCTGTCCAGGATCTCCATACACTTGATGATTTGCTCTTTTACCGGACCGAACAGACATCCAGCTGGAGGACCAATGCTGATCATTTTCTGGGAAATTTTAATGAAGGACTGGCTTACGGTTTTATGCCGCTGTCTTCTTACAGTTCCACATACAACAGCAATATCATGGCTTTTTATAACAAATGTGGATACAGTGCATGCAATCGCCTGATCACCTGGTGTGAACCTATCTTATCCTCCGATTCACTTTTAGGAATCAAATATCTTCTCGGTGATTTCACGCAAAGCGGATACGAAAAAGTGAATGATACCGATTACAATAATAAAAATATTTACAAAAATCCTTATGCATTAGAACTTGGATACAGAACTTCTGATGATATAGCCACAGAAATTCACGCAGAAAACACATTCGAATATCAGAATGAACTGCTCTCTCGCATTGTCGGGCACACTGTTCAATGTTATAAACCCTGCACGGCAGAAAAAGAGATCAATGACGATGGTTACAGCTGGACTGTCACTTCTCCCGGACAGAATTCCATATTATATGGATACTGTACTTATGCTGTAGGAAATGACCTTAAGCTTTATATTGACGGAAATCTTCGCACCAATTATTCCATCTGGTCATCCTATAAGACATTTCAGGTCGGCGACGGAAACACTCCTGCACATATTGTTCAGCTAAAAGGAACTCTTCAACGCTCCCGTGAAATTGATGGAGTTTTCTATTATCTCGATATGCAGGAATTTCGTGACGTAATGAGGGAAATCTCTCAAAATCAGGTTACTACCCTTGACCTCCAGGACAAATATATTAAGTGTGAATATACTGCCCAGGGCGATGAAATGCTTCTTCTCACCATCCCGTATGATGATGGATGGACTGCTTATGTAAATGGAGAAAAAGTCGAAGCACATAAACTGCAGGATATTTTTACAGGCATCCGTGTTACCTCTGGTATCAATACAATTGAAATGAAATATACACTTCCGGGATTCAAAATTGGTGTGATTTTCTCCTGTCTGGGTGTTATTGTTTATTCTCTGACCTGCTTTTTTCTTTTCAAAAAGCAGCGTCACCTTTAATATCATAAAAAAGGAGTCTTTTTAATGACTAAATCTCGAAAGCCATGGCTCGACGTTGTCCGTGTCACTGCTATTTTATGTGTTGTGCTTTGTCACTCTGTTGAAGCATTTTATCGTCCTGTACTCATTGGCCAGCTCCAGGTATCTTTTCCTCTCTGGAATATTGAAAACCTGCTTTTTACAATTGGACGAATAGGGGTTCCGTTATTTCTTGCTACTACCGGTGCGCTTATGCTGCCCCGGGATTATCCTGATGTTTCTGCCTTTTATAAGAAATCACTGCTCCCACTATTCCTTACTACGGAAATATGGATTTTTTTCAATTATATTTTTTACTGTCTGGTCGAACACAAAACATTTGATATTTCCAGATTGATCCTGGAAATGCTGTTCCTGAAAGCTTCTTCACTTTCACATATGTGGTATATGCCCGTAATCTTAGGATGCTACGTTGCACTCCCTTTTATTTCCCGGTTATTACAGGCATCCACGAACCTCCGGCAGTATTCACTGCTGTATGTTCTTGGTATCGTTATATTTTTTATGGTTCCAACAGCAAATGTTTTTTTCAAAGAGGCGATCACTGTTATCCCCGGTCTCAGCCCACAGCTTGATACTGGTCTGTGGGGCAGCTGCTATAGTTTTTATATCATCACCGGATATCTGATCAGCAGGCATCAGCTACTTGACCGTTTCAAAAGTCAGTCACTGCTGTTTGGAATACTTCTTGCTTTTGTTTTAAACTCAACCGGACAGTACTATTTATACAGCCATCAGTATTATCAGTCTACATGGCTGTACTGGTATACTGATTTTGCAATATTTCTGATCGGCATCTTCACCTTCGAACTGCTGAGACGAAGATATCACCACAGAACAAGCAATAAATTTGCACTGGTCATTGAATATGTTTCCCGGTGCAGTTTTGGAGTCTATATCATACATAAACCGATTTTAGTAGTTCTGCAGAAATGCTTTAATCATTTTACGACTGCACCTGTGCATATCCAGATGCCAGCTTTATTTTTTGCCAGTCTGTTCAGCAGCCTGATTCTGCTTTATCCCTTTAAATCTGTCTGGAAAAAAGCTGGTTCTCTTCTTTTTCACATCAAATAAAAAAACCGGAAAACCAAGAAATCATTTAAAGACTTCTTTGTTTTCCGGTTTATATTTAATTCTGTTAAATCTTATGTAGCATTACCATTCTGTAGCTCGTATCCAGTTCTCATATTCTGCCATATGAATATTCGAGGCAACTGCACCTTTCTGTGATGTATATAGTTTTAATGCTTCCAGTTTCTTTTCCAATGCAGCTTCCGGAACTTTTCTTAAAGAATCTTCCATAATCGGCAGTCTTCTCGCTGAATACCAGTTTCCAAAATAATAAAGATTCGTTCCCCAATAAGTTTTATAAAATTCTTCCGTCACCAGTTTACTTGTCATCTTATGCTGAATATGCCCATATTCTCCATTTGGATTATGTGTGGCAACCATTCCCCAGTGTTTATATTTCAACACTGTATTCAGATCTTTTGCTATACTGGTGCATTCTGTTGTCCATGTTGATCTTTGTCCGTTTGCCAGCAGATCTGGATATGATAAAATCATTCCCTCACAGCCAAACTCTTTTATCACCTCATAAAACTCATTCTTCCGCACTTCATTATAACCGTTTGTCAGACAGACAACAAACCAACCGCCTTCTGTCAGATGTGCGCCACCCCACAGAGTCTCATCGTCCGGATGTGCAACCACCATAAGTTTCGTACAGTTGGACAGAGGAAGTTCATCCAGCATCTCTTTGGTAACCTGACCTTCTGTCGTTTCTGGATCATATTTTGTCGCATTTTTTTCCATCTGGCCTTTATTGTTAAAGTACTGTCCGTTATACCAGCAATTCTTCTTCATACGCCCGCTGGCATCTACATAGTAAGTCTGTCCACCGGTCTGTATATATTTATTTGTGGCCATTTTGCCATCTGCGCCAAAATAATACTTATTACTGCCAACAGTTGCCCATCCTGTCACAAACCGGCCTTTGTTCAAATAGTACGTGTTGTTTTTCCATTTATGAACGCCGCTTTTTCCGGAACGCGCTCCGTTATTTTCAAACCAGTACCATTTGCCTTTTATTTTTACCAGTCCGGTTGCCAGGCTTCCGTCTTTATTGATATAAACCTGTGTTTTTCCGTATTTGTAAAGGCCCTTTTTCTTCACAAGCCTGCCATCTTTGCCAAAGATATACAGCTTGTTATTGACCACTTTCTTTCCCGTATAAGCACGTGCAGTTTTCCGGTCAAAATAATATCTGTCCTTCTTGTACTTCACCCATCCGGTTTTGCGGATGCCTTTTTTATCAAAGTAGTAGTAATATTTCTTTATCTTTTTTACTTCATTCTTTACATAGGTATTGTTTACTTTATACTTATAAGTTGTTCCCTTGCGATCCCATCCGGTCTTTCCGGCAGCCTGTACGGACAGCGCTGACATCGCAAACAATACACAAATGATCAATGTTACAAACAGACTTTTTTTCATTTTACTTTTCATTTTATTCACACTTTCAAATTTCATTTGCATTCATATGCTGGCAAAGCAACTGCCAGCATTATGGTAAAAAAGTTACTATAAAATTCCATATTTATAGCATACTTTGTTTAATCTGTAATTGCAATCACTTTCCCTGACTTTTTTCACATAATCTATTGTTTTTTTTGGACAATTTCATATTTGACAGACCATCCTTCCTGTGATAGGCTTCCAGTAAAATATATCTTATATGATTGTGGAGTTATATAATGGAACGTATTCTGAATTATACTATTTCTGCTGCCGATGAAGGCATGATCGTTCTGGATTTCCTGCGTAAACAGGGATTTTCCAGACATATACTCACAGCAATGAAAGCTGACAGAGAAGCACTTTCTCTAAATGGACAGAAAGCTGGCGGACGGACAGTTCTTTCCTGCGGTGATCACTTTCGGGTCCGACTTCTCGAAACCGTTCCCACCGACGGCATCCTCCCAACGCCTCTGAACATCCCCGTACTCTATGAGGACGAAGATATTCTGGTAGTAAACAAACCTGCCGATATGCCGGTTCATCCCTCCCTCGGCAATTATACCAACACGCTTGCCAACGGAGTTGCCGCTTATCTGGAAGCAAAAGGAGACTCTTGTCCTTTTCGTTGTATCAACCGGCTTGACCGTGATACCTCCGGTGCACTGATCCTGGCAAAAAATGCACTCAGTGCCGCAATTCTCTCTGTTCAGATGCGAAATCGTCAGATACGCCGTACCTATCTGGCCGTTGTTGAAGGAATTCCCCCTCAGAGCGGAACGATTTCTGCACCAATCAGCCGCGCAGCTGATTCTGTAATCGAACGTCGCGTTGATTTTGAGAATGGCGAATCTGCCATCACACATTATCAGCTGCTGGAAGTAAAAAATAATCATTCACTTCTTGAAATCCACCTCGAAACCGGACGTACGCATCAGATTCGTGTACATATGGGTTATATCGGACATCCACTCCCCGCGGATTATCTGTATAATCCTGTATATGATACTTTCAAGCGCCAGCCTCTGCATTCTCTGCAGTTGGAATTTTGCCATCCGATCACAGGAACTCCCATGTGCCTGATGGCACCTGTTCCCGAAGATATGAGCAATGCTTTTTAGTAAAAAGCAGCTGTTTTCCCTGAAAACCACAAGGTTTCTTTCAGAAAAACAGCTGCTTTTTTATACTTTATTATGCTTTATTTTTTTCGTAAACAATCTGCAGACCTTTCAGGAGAAGATCTCCATCCAGAATCATCTTTCGTTTACAGTGCGGAATGATTTTTCTGGACATGCCTCCGGTTGCGATCACGGTAACTTTCTGTCCGAGTTCTTCCTCGATTCTGTCAATGATACCGTCCACTGCTGCCGCATTGCCATAAAGAATTCCACTCTTCATACAGTCTATTGTATTCTTGCCGATGATCTTCTTTGGTTCTTCAATACTGATTCCACTCAGCTGAGAAGCTCTTGTTGTCAGCGCATCCAGTGAAATCTGCACACCCGGCATGATCATACCGCCAATATAATGTTTCTTATCATCCACTACAGAAATTGTAGTTGCTGTTCCCATATCAATGATAACCAGCGGAACCGGATACTGTGCCAGTGCTGCAACTGCATCTGCAACACGATCCGCTCCCATTTCTCCCGGATTGTCCAACATGATATTCAGTCCGGTCTTCACTCCCGGTCCAAGAATCATTGCATCCTTTTTGAGAATTTTCTGTACAGCCAGTCTGGCTGCTGATGTGATCTGCGGAACAACAGATGAGATAATCGCTCCATCAATATCCGCACGGTTGATATGATGGATATCAAGAATAGTTTTGATATCAATCGCATATTCCAGTTCTGTTTTCGTCCGGATCGTGGATATACGTTCTGTAAAATATATTTTTTCTTTATCAATACAGCCAACAACTATGTTGGTATTTCCAATATCAATGGCTAAAATCATATTTTTCATTCCTGTCTGTATGCTTTTATGCTGCAGTATCTGTTTTTACGATCTGGGCTGCCGGAATCATGTGTGCTTTGGAAAGCGCGGTTCCTACAGCTGCAGTGATGATTGTAGAAGAAACCATCTCACTGATTGCATTGACGCCAACCATAAGACAGCATCCGACAATAATATTGTGGCCTCCCATCAGATTCTGGATCAGTTCTGTATTTCCAAACATTAAAACAAGTGCGCTCATAAAGAACAGAGTATTTAAAAATGCAGAGAAAAATCCGGTTACAGCACAGGATACATAAGTATTGGTTTTCTTGTGGACTGCTCTGTAGATCAATCCGATACAGATTCCATCAAGGATACGCGGTACAAAGCACTGAACTGCAGTCATAAACGGATTGATCTGAAACAGAGCAGATCCAAGTGCACTTACACCGCCGATTCCTATTGCCTGCATAAAACTGGTCAGTCCAAAAACAGCTCCTGCGATTGCGCCGCCTGTCGGTCCAAGTACAATGGCGCAGACTGCAACCGGAATTACGTTAAAAGTTACTGCCAGTGGTCCAATATTCAGATATCCCAGTGGTGTATAAGCCATCAGAAAAAGGATTCCTGCCATAAGGCCCAGAATGGTCAGCTGTGATGTAGTAAATTTCTTTGTTTTCATGTTTTCCTCCTTGTTATCGTTCCCTTACACGGGATACAATACGGTGCGGAATTGCGGGCATATGAAGTTTTTATTTACCCGCTTCCTGGTGAACGGGTTACTGTTCCTCCCTTTCTTTCTGAATAGAGAGAATTTTATCCAGGATTACATTGGCTGCATCCTCCTTGCTCATAAGCTGGAGTGATACGTCTTCATCCTGTGTAATCAGAGTCAGAACATTGGTATCCCCCTGGAATCCGGCACCTGCCACCTTCAGATTATTGGCAGCAACCATATCCAGATGTTTTTTTCCAAGTTTTGCTCTGGAATTACCAAGCATATTCTGGGTTTCCATTGAAAATCCACACAGGAACTGTCCCGGCAGGCGATGTTCTCCCAGATATCCCAGGATATCGTCTGTCTTTTCCAGTTCTATACTCATCTGTTCCTCATGCTTCTTCACCTTGTCCTCATAGACATTGGCCGGACGATAGTCAGCGACTGCTGCTGCTTTGATGATAATGTCCTGCTCAAAGCTTACAGAAGTAACTGCATCAAACATTTCTTTTGCCGTCACTACCGGAACAAGCTTTACAAACGGCGGTGGTTCGATCGCACATGGTCCGCTGACCAATGTTACATCTGCCCCACGGAGCATAGCTGCTTTTGCCAGTGCATATCCCATCTTTCCGGAAGAATGATTCGTGATATAGCGTACAGGATCGATTGCCTCCTGTGTCGGTCCGGCAGTCACAAGGACTTTTCGGCCAAGGAGATCTTTTTCTTTTGCAATTTCTCTCAGAATATAGTCCAGAAGCATCTCCGGTTCCGGCATCTTTCCGGCTCCTGTATCGCCACATGCCAGATAACCACTGGCCGGCTCGATCACTTCATAACCATAATGCTGCAAAATAGCGAGATTATCCTGAACGATCGGATTTTCGTACATATTTGTATTCATAGCAGGTGAAACGATCTTTTTACATTTACACGCCATGATCGTAGTCGTCAGCATATCATCTGCAATTCCATGCGCCAGTTTGCCGATCACATTTGCGCTTGCCGGTGCGATCATCACCACATCCGCCTGCTTTGCGATGGAAACATGTTCTACACTGAACTGAAAATTTCTGTCAAAGGTATCTACCAGACATTTATTTCCGGTAAGAGTTTCAAAAGTAATTGGATTGATAAAATTCGTAGCATTCTGCGTCATCAGTACATGTACCTGCGCGTGAAGCTTCTTCAGTGCGCTTGCAAGATACGCAATCTTATATGCCGCAATACTTCCGGTCACTCCCAGAAGAACTGTTTTGCCTTTTAACATATCGTTCTCCTCCTCTGGCAGACAATGCTGTGCCTGCATCTGTTTTATTATAACAGCCTCTTCTGTAATTGCAACGTATTTTTCTAGTGTTTGACTTTTTGTACAGCATTTTATTGAACCGTATGAAAATCTGTACTATAGTAATCTGTAATAAAAAGAATTTTTTATTTTCCACAAAAGGACCATAAAGGAATAGGAGGTCAATATGAAAGCAGTTCAAATCACAGGATGGTGTGCACGTTTTATCAGAGAACAGGTCCAGCCCGGAGATATCTGTATAGATGCAACCATGGGAAATGGCAATGACACGCTTCTTCTCAGTTCTCTCTGCGGAAAAGGCGGACATGTTTTTGCTTTTGATATTCAGGAGGCGGCACTTATCAATACACGTAAAAGGCTCATTGAAGCAGATACACCTCAGAATTATACCCTTCTTCTGGAATCGCACACCAGCATGGATCACTATGTCAGCCCGGGTACTGTCAGCTGTGTTACCTTTAATCTGGGCTATCTTCCGGGTGGTGACCATACAAAAGCAACCCACGCAGATACCAGCATTGCCGCACTTTCCAAAAGCCTGGATCTTCTGAAAAAAGGCGGTCTGATCTCACTCTGCATCTACAGTGGCGGTGATTCCGGTTTCGAGGAACGTGATGCCGTCCTTGCCTGGTTAAAAGAGCTGAATCCACATAAATATCTGGTCATCCGCAGTGACTATTATAACCGTCCGAACAACCCGCCAATTCCGGTTCTGATCATCCGTCAGTAAAACAGAATTGCCTTGTTTTATCAAAATAAAAGGCCGATGTCGCGCATTGCACGCTGCATCGGTCTTTTTTACGTTACAGAAAATTTTAATTATATCAGTCTGTGATCTGAATACTATCGATCACCGGCTGTTCGTCTGCTTTGATCGTTCCATTATCATCCGTTGGGCTGGCATTTTTGCAGATTTCATCAACGATATCCATCCCTTCTGTCACTTTACCAAATGCTGCATAATCGCCATCCAGGAAAGTACTGTCTGACTGGACGATAAAAAACTGTGAACTTGCGCTGTCCGGATCAGAAGATCTTGCCATGGAGATGGTTCCTCTCACATGAGAAATATCATTCTTCACACCATTACTTGAGAATTCTCCCTTAATAGTCTCTCCGGATCCTCCGGTACCATTTCCTTTCGGGTCCCCACCCTGCATCATAAAGCCATCAATAATACGCCAGAATGTAAGTCCGTCATAAAAACCTTCCTGTGCCAGTTTCACGAAATTGGTAACAGTGACCGGTGCTGTATCGGCATCGAGTTCCACTTTAATGTCCCCATAATCACGGATGCTGATATCCGCATGGTGGATTCCTGTCAGCTCCTGGCTGGTATCAAGCACTGTATTTTCCACAGTCGCACCATCTGTATCAGTACCGTCACTGAAGCCGGCCTCTTCCGCTTCTTCTTCGCTTGCCACATTTACATCTTTCGTATCTTCATCAGAAGAAGCTTTATCTTCTGATTTTTCATCTGTAGTTTCTGTTTTTGTATCATCTGCTTTCTTGCTGCTGCCGCATCCTGCAAGTGTACCTGCTGTCAGCACAACGGCAAAAAGCACTGCCAGAATTCTGGATTTCATGTTCTGTTCCTCCTGTCTTTTGGTTACTGTTCACTTCGTTCCCAGCAACATCTTTTTTCTGATAGTATTCACAGTGTAACACCCCATAAACTTAAAGTCAAATCCTGACTTGTATCAGACGTTCAGCTCTGCTACAATAAGAAACAAAAAAAGTAGAAAGGACTTTTATTATGAAAAAAATTGCAAGTTTTACCATAGACCACATCAAGCTACAGCCTGGCATTTACGTTTCCCGTAAAGATTACCTCGGCGATCAGGTCATTACAACTTTCGATATCCGCATGACCTCCCCAAACGAAGAACCAGTCATGAACACAGCTGAACTCCACGCTATGGAACATCTGGCAGCTACGTTTCTCCGCAATCATGCTGAATTCGGTCCAAAAGTAATTTACTGGGGTCCGATGGGCTGCCGCACTGGAAACTATCTTCTGCTGGCAGGCGATTATGAATCCAAAGATATCGTTCCTCTCATGACTGAGATGTTTGAATTCATCCGGGATTTTGAAGGTGAGATTCCGGGTGCTTCCGCAAAGGACTGCGGCAATTATCTGGATATGAATCTCGGTATGGCAAAATATCTTGCTGACAAATATCTGAAAAATGTTCTTTACGATATCAAACCAGAACGCCTGACTTATCCGGAATAAGCTTTCAATATCGTTACTTAATAATATAAAAAAAGCTGAACTTCTGATTTGAAGTTCAGCTTTTTTGTAAAGCATCCTGCTACTGGGCTGTTGTCTGTGCTGCTGCATCTGCAGTGGCAGCTCCTGCCGGAGCTTCTGTAGATACATACTGTGCATTCACATAACCTGTCTGGTCATTGATGCTCACCTCTACCCATTGTCCATCTTCGCTCACACCTGTACTGGTCAGCTGCTGTCCAACAAGTGTTCCTGTAATGATATCTGCATCTGTACTGCAGTCAGAGCGTACGTTTACGCCCTCTACAGCATAATAAGTTCCGCTTTGTTTTATGATATTCACACCACTTGCTGTCTGAGACATTTCTACCGCCGGAGTTGGTGTTGCTTCCGGTACTTCCGGGGTCGGAGTTGCTTCTGGTGTAGGTTCCGGGGTTGGTGTCGGAGTTGCTTCAATCACAGTCACAGTAGAGTCTTCTCCTCCCGTGCTATATCCGCATCCGGATGCCACAACAGCCAAACCGGCCAGCACGATCAGTAATCTGGATTTCTTCATAGAAATAATTTCCTCCTTTATAACGCATAAGCCTATCAACACTATACCCCAATTCCGGTATATTATGCAAGTCTTTTTTTGTAGTCTCCTCTGTCTGTAACGACTTCACAGCCAATCCGCTCCATCCGTCTGCTGAGACACATTCTGCATTCCGCAGCTTCGTCACCTGTGCATATTTTTCCGTCATACAACATGTATTTTTTTCTGACTGAAACAGGAGAAAGATTCGGCATCACAACATTGGCACCTGACAGAACGCCCATTTCTCTTCCTCTTGGATGAATTGTCCCAAGGGCAGTCGTTGCAGGAAGCAGCACATCCGGAAGCATCAGACGCAGCAACGCAAGATAAAACAGTGTATCATCCAGTGTTCCACTTCTTTCATTACAAAACGGAGTATCCTGATGTGCAATAAACGGCCCGATTCCAACCATTTCCGGATCAAGTTCCTTCAGAAACAAAAAGTCTTCCACGAGGTCATCCACTGTCTGTAATGGTGAACCCACCATGAATCCTGCCCCCGTCTGATACCCCAGTTTCTTAAGTATCCGAAGACAGTTTTTGCGGTGTTCTCCGGACATTTCCAGCGGATGAAGCCGCATATAATGACGTGGATCAGCCGTTTCATGCCGCAAAAGATACCTGTCAGCCCCCGCCTCTCTGTATGCACGGTAGCTTTCTTCTGATTTTTCTCCTATGGAAAGAGTCAGTGCACAATCCGGATATCGTTCTTTAATCTTTCGTACGATCTGTACGATTCTGTCATCTGTAAAAAAGCCGTCCTCGCCTCCCTGTAGAACAAAGGTACGAAAACCAAGCTCATACCCATGCCTGCAGCATTCCAGAATATCTTCTTCCGTCAGTCTGTAACGCTGTGCATTCTGATTGCTCCGACGGATTCCACAATAATAGCAGTCGTTTTTGCAGTAATTGGTAAATTCGATCAGACCACGTACATAAATCTTATTTCCGTACACTTCCTGCCGGACCTGGTTCGCCAGCTCCCGTGCATACCGATCTGTCTCTTCTGAACGATTCGCCAAAAGTCGGTGAAACTCTTCTGCAGTCAGCATCTGTTCCTGATGCAGTTTATCAATTAATCTTTTCATGTATTCTCTCCAGCAGAAATATTTACATTTGTTTTTTGCCTCTGGCAATATATTTTCCGAGTTTTTCTTTTACCAGCTGACCATCGTCTACCGCCAGATTGCCTCTTAAAAATACTTTATCAATTCCGCAGCGCAGTCTGAATCCTTCAAATGGATTATTATCAGTGTTATAAGCATGTGTGGCAGCAGATATCACACTTTCTTTTTCCGGATCCAGTACTACAATGTCTGCATCACTTCCTGGTGCAAGCACACCTTTCTGCGGATAAACGCCATACAATTTCGCCGGATTTTCGGATAAAAGCTTACACATCTGTTCCTGCGTAATCCTGCCTTCTTTTACCCCATATGTATAAAGTAATGTTCCACGTGTCTGGACTCCCGGAAGTCCTCCCGGAATCTTTGTAAAATCATCTTTACCCAGAGCCTTCTGTGCAAGTGTAAAACTGCACTGATCCGTAGCTACTGTCTGGATATCTTCTCGTGACAACGCTTCCCACAGACAGTCCTGATCTTCTTTTTTGCGAATCGGAGGTGCACAGACATAAACAGCTCCCTGAAAATCTGGTTTCGCATACACACTGTCATCAAGCAGCAGATACTGTGGACATGTTTCTGCATATACTTCCTGTCCGTTCGCTCTTGCACGCATAACTTCTTCAAATGCTTTTTTATTTGTAAGATGTACTACCATCACCGGTGCATCTGCCTCCTTGGCAATCACGAGCAGACGGTGAACTGCTTCCGCTTCCATCGTATCCGGACGCACCAGTGGATGATTTTCCGGTCCAAATCTTCCCTCTTTTTTTGCTTCTGCGATCAGCGCATCGATCACGCCCGCATTCTCGCAGTGCACGCCTGCAAAACAGCCACATTTTCCAAGTTTTTTCAGAATTTTGTACATATCGCAGTCATTTACGATCATTGCCGGATATGTCATATACAGTTTGAAACTGGTGATTCCATGATCGATCATGTCCTGTATTTCCTGTTCTGTCTTTTCATTCCATTCCACGATTGACATATGGAAAGAATAATCACAGGAACATTTGTCATCTGCCTTCTTATGCCATTTATCAAGTCCTTCCTTCAGAGTGTGTCCACCCTTATCCTGTGATGCATAATCAATAACAAATGTAGTTCCCCCGAGAATCGCTGCTTTTGTTCCAGTCTCAAAATCATCCGCCGTTACTGTGCCTGCTACTTCCAGATCAAAATGTGTATGACCATCTATGAAACCCGGAAAAAGAATTTTCCCACTGACGTCGATTTCCTGTGCCTCCTCGGATGGAAGATTTTTCCCAACCTGTACGATTTTTTCTCCTTCTACCAGAATGTCCAGCTGCTCTGATTTTTCGCCTGTTACAACCGTTCCGTTTTTCAATAAATATTTCATAGTTTTCACCCCCAAAAACAAATCCTTGTTTATGATATTAAATATATCATTCTTCCGTCAGAGCATCAACTACTATCTATGCATCCCAAAGTATTTTAAACAATTTTTTTAAGGCATAATTAATTTTTCTTTGAAAAAACTTTATCTCAAAAAAAAATTATGTTATATTAGTAATAATAACAATACAAACCACAACATGGAGGAGGAATAATAATGGGACGGCTAACTGTATTAAAACAGATTGCAAGAGATCTTGCTTCTCAATTTGGTCCTGATTGCGAAATCGTAATCCACGATCTCAAAACCAACGATCCGGAACATTCCATTGTCTATATCGAAAACGGTCATGTTACCGGAAGAGGAATTGGTGATGGTCCTTCTAATGCAGTTTTTGATGTAATCAGACATAACAACCAAAAAAGAAACGACTCAACAGACGAGATTCAGGATCATTCCGGATATCTGATGAAAACTTCTGACGGTAAAATTCTAAAATGCAGTACTTCCTATATCCGCGACGATGATGGCACCTTGCATTATGTATTTGGAATCAACTATGATATTACAAAGCTGACCATGATCGAAAGTGCACTGCATGCTCTGGTCACTCCTGTTAATAAGGAAGAAAAACCAAAGGAGATCACCCACAGTGTCAATGATCTGCTGGATCATCTGATTGAAGAATCCGTAGCTCTGGTCGGAAAACCAGTTGCTCTGATGAACAAAGAAGACAAAGTGACTGCAATCCAGTTTCTGAATGATTCCGGTGCTTTTCTGATTACAAAATCCGGCGATAAAGTAGCTAATTATTTCGGTATTTCCAAGTACACGCTGTACAGCTATATTGATGTAAACAAATAATCTTTAACAACAAAAATCCGCTGAATATCATTCTCAGATGATATCCTGCGGATTTTTATTGATTATTTCGTCGTTTATTTTCTACTGTGTCTGCTGATTCAGCAATCGTTTGATGACATCAATGGTCTCCTTGATGCCATAATTCGCACTGTTGATACAAAGGTCATAATTTTCCGGTTTTCCCCATTTCTCTCCAGTGTAAAATTCGTAATATTTTTTGTGCTGTTTATCCATCTTCTTCAGGAAACGGACAGCCTGCTTCATATCCATATTACGAACATCCATAACATGTTGTACACGTACCTGGAATGGTGCACTGATAAAGATACTGATATGTGGAATATGGTTATTCTTAAGGATTGCATCTGCACATCGTCCCATGATCAGACAATCCTCTGTTCTTGCCAGTTCGCAGATCAGATCGCTCATATTAAAGAATACCGCATCCTGCTTGCAAAGTCCATGATAACGATTCAATTCTTTCAGTTTCGTCTTCAGGCTCTCATGCGTTTTCTTTCCATACTTATTGAAATCCGTAAAATTCTCTTTATCCTGAATATTATCTTTTTCTGCTTCCAGGCGTTTCATAACCTGGTCAAAGATTTCCACATCATAATAGTTAATTCGCAGTTTATCAGCAAGTTCAAAACCAATATCATTTCCTGCACTTCCCTGTGTACGGCTGATACAGATAACCAAATGGTCATTTTCTGAGATTTTTTCTCTTCTGACAGCCAGATTCAGTGCTGCTCTCTCTGCATCCAGAATATCCGTAGAACCAAACATGTTTGGAAGCTGCTCAATTGCTTTGAGGATCTCATCATACTCCGTCATCAGGCGGCTTTTTTCTGCCGGATCTTTAATCGTACGAGCCATATTACTGATCAGTGCAAGTTCACTTCGAAGAAGATGTCCGTCCGGTTTTGTATACATCAGCATACTCAACGTACGGATCGTCGTATCACGGTTTCCGGTAAACGTACGTCCAAGGGAAGATCCCAGAACACGATATACTTCTGCATCCAGATCATAAATACGATTGGCAAGTTCTGTATATATTTCACGATTGATATTTTCTGACATAACTCTCCCCCCTTACATAAAGAACACAAGCATATCCAGTATAAATACCGGAACAAGGAATACCAGTGACCAGCCTATGTATCCGAAGAAGGACGGCATATTGACACCATTCTCGTCAGAAATAGATTTTACCATAAAGTTCGGAGCATTGCCGATATATGTGTTGGCTCCCATAAATACCGCACCACAGGAAATCGCAGACAAAAGTTTCACCGGAACTATGCCAAGACTTGTTGTAACTCCGTTCAGGAAGCCAAGAGTTCCTGCCGTGGTAAGAAATACCAGATAAGTCGGTGTATTATCCAGAAAACTGGACAGTGCACCGGTTGCCCAGAACATTTCACGCGGACTGGAAAGTCCGATATGAGGTCCAAGTGCTTTCAGAAGCATCAAGGCCGGTTGCATGGTAATAAAAATACCGATAAACAGTACCGCAACCTCCTGGATAGCACCCCAGGTAAAATGGTTTCTTCTACGGATACTTTTGTCTGTTGTTTTAAATGACAGAAAAGCAGCCAGGAGAATCATCACTATTTCAATCAAAGCCGGGAATGTCAGTGTCACTTCACCGAAAATATGGATTCCCATAACTTCTCCTGCCGCATTCTGGAACGCAGAAAGTCCCGGAAGTACCCCACTCAGGATAACCGCTGCCACGATCATCACCAGGAAGATAATATTATGCAGTCCTTCAATATGAAATTCTGTACCAGGTTTGCTGATATCCGGTTTACGTCCCCCTGCAATATCTTTACGATATGCCAGCTTATCCACATGATAGAATACAAACAGCATGATCACCATGTTAAAGAGCAGGACCGGTAACAGATGCAGACTCCAGAAAAACGGTACTCCTCTCATAAATCCCATAAGGAGCGGCGGATCACCGATTGGTGTCAGACATCCACCCATATTAGATACCATAAAAATAAAGAATATCATAATATGACTTTTTCTTTTTCTCCACGAATTCATCTTGATCACAGGACGAACCATCAGCATACTTGCACCTGTCGTTCCAATACAGCTGGACAGAAGTGTTCCCAAAGCAAGAAGACATACATTTACTCGGGGAGATCCTGCAAAATCTCCTTCCATAGTAATATTACCCGAAACACAGAAAAGTCCGAAAAGAAGAACAATAAAAGTAAGATAATCATTTACAATACATTCAAGAACTGTCTCTGTTGCTTTGCCTGTACCATAAACCACTGCAAATGGAATCACCATCAGCAGAATCCACATAAGTACCACATGTGGCTGATGTGCTTCCCACCATTCAGCTTTGATCAGCGGCATCACGGCAATGCAGAGTAGCAGCCCCGCAAAAGGAATGCACAGCCATACCGGCACCTGAGTGGTTGTTTCTCCACTTCCTGCTGCCCAGACACCTGTCGGACACATCAGAAGCATGGCCAGAAGCATTCCAAAAAATGTTACTGTTTTTTTCAAAGATGTCACCCCCACATTTAGTTTTTAACCAGTGGAAATTATAACATACCTGTTGCAAATTACAATCGCACTTTCGTTCAACAAATCCCGCATCTTTCCCGCTTCTTTTGTGCATTTTTCCTATATATTGTATTTTTATCAGTACATTGCTGTGCTTCTTTAAAGTATTTACGCGTTATATTGTGCATTTTTGATGCAAATTAACTGTTTGCATCAAACAAAGTTTTTTGTATTTTTATTCATAAATTAAGCCAACGGGCAAGTTCCCCGCTGGCTTAATTTTAGTAATCGCTGCTGGATCCCGAAAAACTCTCTCCACCACTTGAAAAGCTTCCTGAATCATTATTATCGTCTTTGACTTTTGCAGTCTGACTTACCGTCTCATACAGGAAAATATCATGTTTTTCACTCAATTCCAGTCCACTATCCGTCGTATATTCACTGGCATCCGGCTGCTGCACACGTGTTTTCATCTTACGCACCTGATACCAGGTCAGAACTCCCGTTGGAATGATCATGATCACAAATGCCATGAGAAGATCTTTCAAGAACTGTCCGCCAACTGATTCATCACTGAGATCCACCAACCGGATATCCTCTCCTTCCGAAATGCGGTCAAGTCCCGCCTCCAGATCATGGATCAACGACTGATATCCACCGAATGGATCATCATCCTTAAGATATGTCTTACATTTATCCAGCATTTCATCCTGGATTCTCGTAGAAAACTCATTCTGCGTGTCTCCGCGGAATACGATCGTAATGTTTCTCACACCCGGCTGATGGAAAATACACATACCTTCATGAGTATCTCCATAACCAATTTCATTAGCCTGCATAAATTCCGCAGCATACTGACGATAATCTTCATCCTCTCCCACATCCTGCGAGATCCAGAGAACGGCATCATATCCATATGTATCATATATAGTCGCAAGTTCATCATTAAGCTCTGTGATCTCATCATCACTCAGAATCCCGCAATCATCAAAGACCCAGGACATTTCTCCATTTTCGTCTTCCTGTGCTGTCTCTGTCTCAGTATCCGCATACACTACTGCCGGTGAAAGCATGCCAAGACTCAGCACAAGCAGTGATCCGCTTAAGATAAGATTCATTTTCTTCATTCAGATCACCCCCATAAATCGCAGTGCTGTAACGATTGCTGTCATAGCAATTGTCAGCGGGATATGACATTTGAACCAGTATTTTACTGCCAGATCTTTTCCCACCGGAAGGTCACCGATCAGACGTCCCGTCTGTCCGTTCATGGCAAACGAATATGTTTTTCCATTCCATTTTGTATTCAGGAACCATACCGGAAAAAGGCCATATTTTACCTCACCTTTATTCGTTACAGTAATCTTCTCCTGCTTCGGTGTGACAGTTGCATATCCTTTTACACTCGCTTCAAAACAGTCTTTCACACTCTGTTCCATACGCTCATAAACACGTCCGGTCAGTTCATCCGGTTCCTGATCATATTTATCTGCCATATATCCGGACAGGTAGGACATGTTAAATTCTGTCAGATCCTGATATTCATATGGTTCGATCGCCTCCATCATGGTGTCATCGATTGCCTTTGAACCATCCACTGGTATTTTTCGGAAGTTTATCTTTCCGGCACGGGCGACATGATAAAACCGGGTTGCTGTATAAGTATAATCATCATCTTCCCATACTCTGGTTTTTGTCGCCTCGTAGCTGAATCTTCCCGCAGTGTCCAGATCAAACAACCAGAACGGTACATAAACTGCCTTGATCTCTTCCAGATGATTTTCATCTTTAAATACTTTCGGAAGAAGCGGTTTTCCTTCGTAATGCGCCTTAAGTGCCTGTTTCGCTTCTTTTTTTGACTTCATAAACGGAATGATGTAATCCGGACGATAACTGTCTTTAAACTGTTCCGGCATGATCATCGGATTGTCACAATACGGACACACCGTTGCTCCTGTTGTCTTTTCGGACAATATTTCAGCTCCACAGGACGGACAGTTCCACACTGCCATGTTTGACTTCTCATCCGCCTGCCACTGCTCCGGTTCAAATCCTTTCCATTTTTCTGTCTTATCTTCTTCTACCGTATCCTGCTGTTCTGCCAGTTTATCCAGTTCTTCCAGCGAATATGTACTTCCGCAAAATTCGCATTTCATCTTCTGTTCTTTACTGTCAAACGTAAGTCCTGCCGAACAGTTTGGACATTTGTAATTTAATGTATCCACCCGTTCACCTCCTGAGGTTATGGTCTTGGTCGTCCACATTCTGAACAGAATTTACCCGTATTAGTAGCTCCACAACTGCAGGTCCACGGTCCTGCCGGACGCGGCTGTCCGCACTCTGAGCAGAACTTACCTGTATTAACAGTTCCGCATGCACATGTCCATCCACTGCTCTGCTGAGACTGTGGCTGCATCTGTGGCTGTGCCTGCATCTGCGGCTGTGCCTGCTGCCCCATTGCAAACAAATTCTGTGCATTCACTCCACCGGCATTAGATGCCATATTCATACCTGCAAACGCCATTGCCGGACCGGCATTCTGATTAGATGCAGCTGCCTGCATAGCACTTGCCTGTGCTCCTACCATATGCGCTGCTGCCATTGTCGGATTACGGAACGCAGCATTTCTCTGCAGTTCTTTGATCATCGCTTCATCTTCTTCAGATGCTTTCACACTGGACACACCAAGGGAAACAATGCAGATACCTCTTAAGTTATTCCATTTTTCAGTAAGTACCTGATTCAGTGCATCAGAAAGTTCCTGTGTATGTCCCGGAAGCGCACTGTAACGGATACCCTGTTCCGAAATTTTCGCAAAAGCCGGCTGCAATGCGGTCATAAGTTCACTCTTCAACTGACCGTCAATCTCTTCCCGTTCATAATCCTGTTCTACATTACCACATACATTTGTATAAAAAAGAATCGGATTGGCAATTCGATAGCTGTATTCTCCAAAACACTTAATAGAAATATCAATATCCAGTCCGACATTGTTGTCCACTACACGGAAAGGCACCGGATTCGGTGTTCCATATTTATTTCCCACAAGTTCTTTTGTGTTTACAAAATATACTCTCTGATCTTTTGGTGCTTCTCCGCCAAAAGTAAAACGCTTGCCGATCTGTTGAAAAACACCTTTGATTCCCTCTCCGAGATCACCGCAGAAAAGAGATGGCTCTGTAGACATATCATAAGTATATTCTCCTGGTTCTGCACAGACATCTACAACTTTTCCCTGTTCTACGATCAGCATACACTGTCCATCGTTTACTGCGATTACAGATCCATTGGATATGATATTTTCTGATCCGTGTTTGTTTGATGATCTCCCAGAAACTTTTTTATGTGCTTTTGTAACCAGCACATCGGCTGGCATAGCCTCACAGTAAAAATACTCTTTCCACTGATCTGCCAGTACCCCGCCGGCTGCTCCAACTGCTGCTTTGATCAATCCCATACGTAATTCCTCCTTTTCTGAGAACCGCTCTGTATCAGAGCTTATTATTATGAAAGTTTATGTATAAACAGACCACTTCGAAGTTTTGGTTCAAACCATGTAGATTTCGGCGGCATGAGTTTATTTTCATCTGCAATCTGCATCAGATCTTCCATTGCCGTCGGAAACATGGCAAATGCAACTCCACCGGTCTTATCTGCTATCTCGGCAAGTTCACTCAGCTTATGGCTGCCACCTACAAAACGGATTCTCTGGTCTGTACGCGGATCACCAATGCCAAGAATCGGTGTAAGAACTTTTTCCTGAAGGATAGACACATCCAGCTGGCCTACAACATCTTTCTTCGCATAAACATCTTCCCATGCCTTTAAATGGTACCAGTTACCACCCACATACATACCCATGCAGTGTTTTTCTACTGGTTTACAAGGGAATCCCGGCATGATCATAAGTTCAAAATTAAATTTCAAACTGGCAATAAAAGCATGTTCATCCATTCCATTCAGGTCATGCACCACTCTGTTATATGCAAGGATCTTAAGCTGATCATATGGAAATACTACAGAAAGGAAATAATTGAACTCCTCTGTTCCATCATAATCCGGATGTTCTTCTCTTCGTTTAAGTCCCACCTTCACTGCCGATGCTGCTCTGTGATGTCCATCCGCAATATATATAGATGGAATATTTCCAAACTGCTCGCGTATCGTCTCAATCTCCTCATTTCCGTCAATCACCCACACACGATGTCCAATTTCATCATCTGCAACAAAATCATATACTGCTGCATGGGATGTTTTCCATTGTTCCATCAAATCAAGCAACTGCTGTGGATAGCGGCACGCAAGATAAATCGGTCCGGTATTCGCATCACATACATCTACATGGCGGATACGGTCCTGCTCCTTATCTTCTCTGGTAAGTTCATGTTTTTTTACGATGCCATTCATATAATCATCAATTGAACAGCATCCAACCAGACCTGTCTGTGTCTTTCCCTTACGGGTAAGTTCATAAATATAATAACACGGTGTTTCATCCTGTTTCATCACACCATTTTTTTCCATATTCAACAGATTCTGTCTTGCGCGTTCATATACTTTCGGGGCATACAGATCTGTATCATCCGGCAGATCCATCTCAGCACGGTCTACATGCAGGAACGAATCAGGATTTTTATCTCCAATTGCTTTCGCCTCTGCACGATCTACCACATCATATGGAAGTGCAGCTACATCTGCTGCCTTCTCCGGAACAGGACGCAATGCCCGAAACGCCTGAAAAATAGCCATATTCATTGTCTCCTTTTCTGTCTCATCACTTATGTATAAAGATAATCTTATTTTATCATAGCAATTGTCTGTTTTCAACAAATGACACTTTTTTTTTGGTGTACTAACTTTTTTTGTGAAAACCTAAAAATTTTTGTATTTTCTCTTGCAAATTTACATATTTATGATATGATAGTTTCAGAAAGAGAAGAAAAATTATGAGTTCAAAATAAATTTTTTAAGGAGGGTTTTCAAATGACAGAAGGTTTAAAATGGACTGTCAATCACGTTGTCAAATCTGACGACAAACATCTCGAGTTAATGTCCGAAGAAAACGTAAAAAAAGCCAATGAATTTCACAAAAGTTTTCCTCAGTACACAGTAACTCCTCTTCAGGATCTTGCTGAACTGGCATCCTATCTTGGTGTTAAGAGCATCCATTGCAAGGATGAGTCCTATCGTTTCGGACTGAATGCATTCAAAGTTCTTGGTGGTTCCTATGCAATGGGACGTTACATAGCAAAGGAAGTTGGGAAAGATATCAGTGAACTTCCATATGCGGTTCTTTCTTCTGAAGAATTAAGAAAAGAATTCGGACAGGCTACCTTCTTCACAGCAACAGATGGAAACCACGGACGCGGAGTTGCATGGGCCGCAAAACGTCTCGGCCAGAAAGCAGTTGTCCGTATGCCAAAAGGAACAACGAAAACACGTTTTGACAACATCGCCAAAGAAGGTGCTACCGTTACCATCGAAGAAGTCAATTACGATGACTGCGTAAGGATGGCAGCAGCTGAAGCAGCCAAGACAGAACATGGCATCATCGTTCAGGATACTGCATGGGACGGATATGAAGAAATCCCGTCATGGATCATGCAGGGATATGGCACCATGGTTATGGAAGCTGACCAGCAGCTCAAGGAAGCCGGAATCGACCGCCCGACACATGTATTTGTCCAGGCAGGTGTTGGTTCTCTTGCCGGCGCAGTTGTTGGATACTTTGCTCACAAATACAAAGAAAACCCGCCGGTCATGGTTGTCTGCGAAGCAAGTGCTGCTGATTGCCTGTACCGTTCTGCTATGAAGGAATCCGGTGATCTTGTAAACGTAGGAGGTGACCTTCAGACGATTATGGCTGGTCTCGCATGTGGCGAAGCAAACACCATCGGATGGGATATCTTAAGAAATCACGTTTCTGTGTTCGCATCCTGCCCGGACTGGATGAGCGCCAAGGCAACACGAATCTATGCGAACCCGCTCGGTAATGACCCGCATATCGTTTCTGGCGAATCTGGTTCTGTTCCGCTTGGTCTGTGCTTCACTGCTCTTCACGATGAAGATGCAAAAGATCTCAAGGAAGCCCTGAAACTGGACGAAAACTCCAACGTTCTCGTAATCTCCACAGAAGGTGACACCGATCCGGTTCGTTACCGTGAGATCGTATGGGATGGGCTGTACGGAACAAATGAATCTTTAAGTAAATAATCAAAACTCAAAAATTATTTCATATATATGGGAGGTACTTTAAAATGGATTACGGCAAAATCAAAGAAGTTGCTCAGAATTATCAGGAAGATATGGTCAGATTCTTAAGAGCGATCGTTAAGAATCCTGGAGAAAGCTGCGACGAAAGAAAACATATCGAAACAATCGAAGCTGAAATGAAAAAACTGAACTTCGACGAAGTTACTATTGATCCACAGGGTAACGTTATCGGTTACATGGGAACCGGCGATAAGATCATCGCTTTTGATGCTCATATCGACACCGTTGGTATCGGAAACATCGAAAACTGGAACTTCGACCCATACGAAGGATACGAAACAGAAGAAGAAATCGGTGGACGTGGCGTATCTGACCAGTGCGGCGGTCTCGTATCTGCTGTATACGGTGCCAGAATCATGAAAGACATGGATCTGATTCCGGAAGGATGCAAGATCATGGTAGTCGGAACTGTTCAGGAAGAAGACTGTGATGGTCTCTGCTGGCAGTACATCATCAACGAAGACAAGATCCGTCCGGAATTCGTAGTTTCTACAGAGCCAACTGACGGTGGTATTTACAGGGGACAGCGCGGACGTATGGAGATCCGTATTGATGTCAAAGGTGTTTCCTGCCATGGTTCTGCTCCGGAACGTGGTGACAACGCTATCTACAAAATGGCTGATATCCTCCAGGACGTACGTTCCCTTAATGAAAACGATGATGCTGACGAAACCGAGATCAAAGGTCTTGTGAAAATGCTCAATCCAAAATTCAACCCTGACTGGGAAGAGGCTCGTTTCCTTGGACGCGGTACTGTAACTGTATCTCAGATTTTCTACACCTCTCCTAGCCGTTGTGCAGTAGCTGACTCCTGTGCAGTATCTCTTGACCGTCGTATGACATTCGGAGAAACATGGGAAAGCTGCCTGGATGAGATCCGTGCACTTCCAAGCGTTCAGAAATACGGTGATGACGTAGTTGTATCCATGTATAACTATGATCGTCCTTCCTACACAGGATGCAAATACGAAATCGAGTGCTACTTCCCGACATGGGCTATTCCGAAAGATCACAAAGTAACAAAAGCTCTTGAAGACGCATACAAAAACCTGTATGGCGAAACCCGTCTTGGAAATGCTGAAACAGAAGAAATGCGAAAATCACGCCCACTTACAGATAAATGGACATTCTCCACAAACGGCGTATCCATCATGGGACGTAATGGAATCCCTTGCATCGGATTCGGTCCTGGAGCAGAGGCACAGGCACATGCACCAAACGAAAAAACCTGGAAGATCGACCTCGTAAGATGCGCAGCGGTTTATGCAGCTCTGCCTGCTTCTTATTGTAAATAAGAAAGAGAAACAAAGAACAAGCTTCTTTGAACTTATAAAGAACGAACTTCTTTAAACTACGCAAAGGGAGCGAAGCCCCGCTCCCTCTGCACACCCTTGGGGCTAAAAGCACAGTAGTAATACACTGTCAGATCAGAAGGATATTAACTTAACTAATAACAAACCACAACCACACTAACGGGAAGCTGTTGACTGGAGGATGTGTATATATCGTGTGCGTTTTAAAGATATCACGCACAAGGTGGCGAATAAATATTTCATAAGGAGATGATCTGAGACGGCCGGTACTTAGGGATTGTTTTTTAATCCCTTATGTACCGCTGCCAGTCGAAGTAAGTGCAAACGCGTCTCCGTTGAAATATTTGATTCAGCCACATGTCATATATACATATATATGATTACGCACACGTTTCCAACACTCATCAGTCATACACTTCCCTCACACAAAAGGAGAATAGAATGAAAACTTTACAGGATTACATCGACAAACTCAACAAACTTAACTTCAAAGAAATGTACAACAACGACTTCTTCTGGACATGGGACAAAACAGATGAAGAACTCGAAGCAGTATTCACAGTAGCAGACGCACTTCGTTTCATGAGAGAAAACAACATTTCCACAAAAGTATTCGAAAGCGGTCTTGGAATCTCCATCTTCCGTGACAACTCTACACGTACACGTTTCTCTTTCGCTTCCGCTTGTAACCTTCTTGGCCTGGAAGTACAGGATCTTGATGAGAAAAAATCTCAGATTGCACACGGTGAAACTGTTCGTGAAACAGCAAACATGGTTTCCTTTATGGCTGATGTAATCGGTATCCGCGATGATATGTACATCGGCAAAGGTCATGCATACCAGAAAGAATTCATGGACGCTGTTACAGAAGGAAACAAAGATGGAATTCTTGAGCAGAGACCTACTCTTGTAAACCTTCAGTGTGACGTTGACCACCCGACACAGTGTATGGCAGATATGCTCCACATCATCCACGAATTCGGCGGTGTAGAGAACCTCAAAGGCAAAAAACTTGCTATGACATGGGCTTATTCTCCTTCTTACGGCAAACCGCTCTCCGTTCCGCAGGGTGTTATCGGTCTGATGACTCGTTTCGGTATGGACGTAGTTCTTGCTCATCCGGAAGGATATGATGTAATGCCGGAAGTTGAAGAAATCGCTAAGAAGAACGCTGAAGCTACAGGTGGTTCCTTCACAAAGACAAACAGCATGGAAGAAGCATTCAAAGATGCTGATATCGTATATCCTAAGAGCTGGGCTCCATTCGCAGCTATGGAAAAACGTACCAACCTCTATGCTGAAGGCGATTTCGACGGAATCGACAAACTTGAAAAAGAACTTCTTGCTCAGAATGCTGAACACAAAGACTGGGCTTGCACAGAAGAACTCATGAAAACAACAAAAGACGGAAAAGCTCTCTATCTGCACTGTCTGCCAGCTGATATCACAGGTGTAAGCTGCGAAACAGGTGAAGTTGATGCATCCGTATTTGACCGTTACAGAATCCCGCTTTATAAAGAAGCAAGCTTCAAACCATATATCATTGCAGCTATGATCATGCTTTCCAAATTTGAAAATCCGCAGGATATCCTGAAGAAACTGGAAGTAAAAGCTGCACCAAGAATCATGAAATAATTTTTTATCGGGTAGGTTTTTACAATGTATAAAAGAAAAAGAATTGTGATTGCTCTGGGCGGAAACGCCCTTGGCAATACACTCCCTGAACAGATGCAGGCCGTCAAAACCACAGCAAAAGCCCTGTGTGATCTGATTGAAGAAGGGCATCAGGTTGTTGTTGTTCATGGAAATGGCCCACAGGTAGGTATGATCAACAATGCCATGGCAGCTCTTTCCAGAGAAGACGCAAACCAGCCAAACACGCCTCTCTCCGTCTGTGTTGCCATGAGCCAGGCATACATCGGATATGACCTGCAGAATGCGCTTCGTGAAGAACTTCGTAAACGCGGATTTATGCGCACACCGGTCGTAACTGTTGTTACGCAGGTACGTGTCGATGAAAACGATCCGGCCTTCCAGAATCCAAGCAAACCAATCGGGCATTTCATGACCAGAGAACAGGCTGAACATGCTGAAAAAGCATATGGTTATGTTATGAAAGAAGATGCCGGTCGCGGATACCGCCGTGTCGTTGCTTCCCCGAAGCCAGTTGAAATCGTAGAACAGGATGCGATCAACAGTCTTGTAGATGCAAACAAAATTGTTATCTGCTGCGGTGGTGGAGGAATTCCTGTCACATTACAGGGTGATCACCTGAAAGGTGCATCAGCCGTTATTGATAAAGATTTTGCAAGCTGCTTACTTGCCAAAGAACTCGATGCCGACATGCTGATCATTCTGACAGCAGTCGAAAAAGTTGCTGTAAACTTCGGTAAAGAAAATGAGAAGTGGCTTGATGAGATGACAGTTGAAGAAGCCGAGAAATATGTAGACGAAGGTCAGTTTGCACCAGGTTCCATGCTTCCCAAAGTACAGGCGGCCATGGATTTTGCCTCTTCCAAAGAAGGACGCACAGCCATGATCACGCTTCTCGAAAAAGCCAAAGACGGTATTCAGGGCAAGACCGGAACCAAAATTCATATTTAAATATCAATGCCATGATATAAAAAAGTAGTATAATCTGGTCAAAAACCAGATCATACTACTTTTTCTCTTTTAGCTCTGGCAGGATCGTGGCAAGCATTGTAAAAAAGCAGGCACATCCACCGATCAGATTCGAGATTGGTTCTGCCCAAAAGACGCCATCCACACCCAAACCATCAACCTGCGGCAACAATATTGTCAGTGGCACTACAATGATCACCTTACGAAAGATTGAAAAAAATGTTGCTTTTTTTGCCTTTCCAAGTGCTACAAATACAGACTGTCCTGTAAACTGCAGTGCCATGAAGCAAAAGCCAAAAAAATAAATATGCAGGGCCGGAACACCTTTTTCCAGCAAAACCGGATCACTGTTAAATAATTTTATAAAAAATCCCGGTATGATCTTAATAATTCCCCACACAAACATCGCATAACTAAAACACACTACTGTAACAAATTTAATTGCCTGCCTGACCTTTTTAAACTTCTTCTCACCATAATTAAAACTCATAACAGGTGACGCTCCATTTGTCAGGCCATGTACCATCATAGTCGCAATATCCCGCACAGAATTCAATACGGTCATAACCCCTACATAAATATCTCCTCCATACATATGCAGCGTAGAATTACAGAATATCTGCACCAGGCCATTGGTAAACTGCATCATAAATCCCGAAATTCCAAGTGCCATAATGCCTTTGACCCGCATCCATTCTATCTTCATTGCACTACGAGTCAGATGCAACGTGACCTTTTTTCCTGTAAGAAATCTCAATACCCATATTCCTGAACAGATTTGAGAAATGATAGTAGCAAGTGCAGCACCCTTTACTCCCATATGCATTCCAAAAATAAACAGTGGATCCAGAATAATATTTAACACAGCACCGATCAAAACCGTCATCATCCCCATATTTCCGAATCCCTGACAATTTATAAAAGGATTCAGACCAAGAGAAATCATTACAAACGGAGTTCCAATCAGATAGATTCTTATATAATCGCCCGCATACGGAAATGTCACATCACTGGCTCCAAAAGCATAAAGAATCGGCTTATAAAACAGATAGCTCACCACCATCAGAACGACACTTGAGATCAAAAGCATGGAACATGTATTTCCCATCAGTTTCTCTGCCTCTTCATGATTTCCCCTTCCAAGTTCCATCGCACAAAGAGGACTTCCACCATTGCCAAAGAGATATGTAAATGCAGTGATCATTGTAATTACCGGAAAACAGATTCCAACTCCCGTAAGAGCTGTTGCCCCTGCTCCGGGAATTCTTCCAATATACATACGATCCACAATGTTATACAGCAGATTCAAAAGTTGCGCCAGCGTCATTGGTATCGACACTTCAAGAATATTTCGATAAACATTTCCCTTAGAAAAATCCGTCTGATGTACTTTCATTTTCCTCACCTCTCCTACTATTATACTATTCAATCCAACAAAAAACCACAAATAAAAGCCACAAAAAATCATATTTTTTTCTTGTATTTCAGCGAAAAAAAAGGTATAATTATATTAATATAAAAATGTATAAAATCATATTCTATATAATGATTGATGGAGGTATTATGGCTGAGAATTATAACGGCATGGCAGTTGGTATCTTTGAACTTGACAGTCTTGCTGCCTGCTTCGTAGCACTTGACGCTGCTTCCAAAGCAGCCAATGTAAAAATTCAGAATATTGAACGTAATCGTCTTGGTGCCGGTGCATGCGTAAAAATGCGTGGTTCAGTATCCGATGTAACTGCTGCAATGGATGCAGCCCTTAAAGTAGCTGAGCCGCTGACAAAGATTTTTTCTCATACGATCATTGCTTCTCCTGCTCATGACACAGAACCGGCTATGTATATGACAGCAGGTAAATAATAACCCTGAATATTTGATTAAAGTGAGGATCATACTATGAAATACGGAGCATTCGGATTAGTTGAAGTATTAGGAAGCTGTAATGCAGTTATGGTCATTGACCAGATGCTCAAAACAGCAGACGTATCTTTTCGTACATGGAACGGCAAATGCGGTGGACATGAAGTTATTTTTATGAGCGGTGATGTATCTGCTGTTACTGCTGCTGTAGAGTCTGTGAAACAGAATCCACCATGCGATATTATTCTTGCGGCAGTGATCTCCAATCCTTCTGAAGAAACTGTACGTCTTGTAGAAGAAGATGCTGCCCGGCATCATTTTGCATAATCATTGTTTGTTCGGAGACCTGTCTGTATCAGGTCTCTTTTTTCATTGCCAAGAAACAACAAAAAACCACACCGGAAATAATCCGATGTGGTTTTCTGGTTATATCAGATGTGAGATGACTCCCACCTCTGCAGATGATGAGCAACAAAATTATATCAGTGGTGGGATTCAATCTCCCATCTGATATAGCCTCCGGCAGGATTGCAGAGATGCACAGAAGAATATGTCATGCATTGCATGACGTGCATCTCGCAGCAAGAATGCCGAGGGCATTCTTGAATAAAATTTCATAGGAATTTCCTTAGCGATTAAACACTGCAATACCCAGGCCTTCTTCACGTACTACAGTCCACATAGCCTCATTGATCTCATCTAATTTATATCTATGTGTAATCAGTTTATACAGAGGAAGTTTCATTTCTGCTGCTTTTGCCAGGAAATTCATGCAGTTTTCATAATCTCTTGCTGCATAAAATCTTCCACCAGCCGGCATGCTGTCTTCAAAATATCTCGCTGTAGGAGTTCTTCTCCATCCACAAAGAAATCCCATTTCGCAAATGCTTCCGCTGTTTTTCATAAATCTTCTTGCTACATTTCTGCCCATAGGAGAATCTGTACAGATAAATACTGCATCTGCCATATCACCTGCCGCAGCACGGATCTTGTCCTGCACACCTGCAACACCATTTTTTCCATGGGAACCAATAAATTCCCATGCTCCAAATTCCATTGCACGAGATTTTTCACTTTCTTTGTCAATTACAATAATTTTATTGATTCCAAGTGTTTTTAATGCAGCCACAGTCAGAAGACCTTCCATTCCACATCCAAGTACAACTGCTGTTTTATCAGCATCCAGTTTACACATTTTGGACATGCGTTCTACTTCTGTATAAATGGAAATACTTCTTGTGATCAGCAGTCTGGATTCCAGATCCAGATCATTTACCTGATATACCTGCTGTCCGACCGGCAATACGATGTAATTTGCAAACCATCCATTCGGTGCAACTGTATTTGCCTTTCTGCCGCCATATGTAGAAGCACCGCCAAATCCGGCTTTCTTTGCCGCAATGACTTTGTCTCCTACTTTCAGGACATTTCCTTTGGCATCCTGAAGATTCTCACTTCCAACCTTTACGATGATACCGGTTCCTTCCTGTCCCTGCGCAGAAGACCCTGCTGCTCTTCTTTCTTTCAGAAATTCCGTAACATCGGAAGGAGAAATCATACATCCCTCCACACATACAAGAATTTCTTTTGGTCCGACTTCCGGAAGAACATAATTTTTGATCATATAATCTTCCTGAGAATCAAGAACCGCTGTTTTTCCAACTTCTCTTCCAGTCAGTACCGGTGTTTCCTCTAATACAAAGGTCGTTTTCGGCTGTGCCGGTCTGGAAGGAGCATCTATCTCAGACAGAACCTGCTTTACAATTTCGTCAATCTTTATATCCATCTTCTATCTCCTTTGCCATAGACTGCTGTTCTTTCCATTGCTGGAACACCATGAAGCAGCTTATCTATTTTTATCTTCACAACAACCTTACGATAAGATGTCTGTTCTTTCTCATGGCAGCATGGTTTATGTCCGTCGTCCGGATAAACCAGATAAAACATTCCCGGTTTCATCTGAATTCTGCTTCCATGCCCGGAAAGCCACTCAATATCAGCTTCCGGATCATACGGAGTCTTTATCGTCAGATTTGCCCTGTCTGCATATTCCCACATCTCAGATCCGTCCAGAAGGATTTGTACATCCAGGTAATTACGATGTACTTCAAAATCTGCTTCCTCGAAGCTTCTTGTATTCCCTTCCTGCACAAAAGCAAATCCTTTGCCAACCGGATATTTGCCCGGAGGAAGCTGTTCTTTCTGAACACGTTCCACAAAACGTACAGCATCCCACAATTCCGGAACACTTCTCTGGTAACAACGGAAACGTTCCAATCGATCCATTATCATTATCGCCAGCTCCTGTCTCTTTATAAAAGTTCCAGATCTCTCATCTTATTGTAA